>NYVR01000098.1 GCA_002684655.1 Planctomycetota bacterium
AACGACCCGTTCTTCCAGGCGCACAAGGAGTGGCAGAAGGCGGTAAAGCAAATGCTCAAGATGGGCGTCCGCGCCGAGCAGCAGGCGCTCGCAAAGTGGGGCCTCAACTTCGTTATCGATGAGTACCTTCCGAGGAAGCTCAGCGAGGCGAAGAAGTTCCTGCCCTAGCCTGGTCGCGAGCGGGCCCGCTGCGCCCGCACGGTGAGCCCCCTCAGCGCGCGGTCTCCGCGACCGTGGCTTCGTAGACGTCGACGCTGTCTTTGATGTCCTTGCCGTAGCCACCGCCCATGACGGTGACATGCGGCAGCCCGCGACGACGGAGGTCGCCGAGCACCAACGCGTCTCGCTGGCGGAGCCCCTCCTTGCTGAGGGAAAGGCGTCCGAAGCGATCCCCGGCGAACGCGTCGGCGCCGCTGAGATAGAAGACGAACTCCGGTCGCGCGCGGTCTAGAGCCGCCTCGAAAGCCTGACGCAGCGCCGCGAGGTAGGCGTCGTCGCCTGTTCCCGTAGGCAGCGCTACATCCAGGTCGCTCTGCGCCTTGGCTGCGGGGAAGTTTTGGTCGCCATGGATCGAAAGGGTGAAGACGCCCGGGTCGCCAGCGAAGATGGCGGCCGTGCCGTCTCCTTGGTGAACGTCCGTGTCGACGATCAAAACGCGCGCGACGCCAGCCTCACGCTGAACCACTCGCGCTCCGACCGCGCAGTCGTTGTAGACGCAGTAGCCCGCGCCGCTCGCCGCGCGAGCGTGGTGGGTCCCGCCCGCGAGATACGCCGCCCGACCTGCGCGCGCTGCGTGCCGCGCGGCTGCCACGGTCCCTCCGCAGCTTCGCAGACTCCGCTCGACCAGACCCGGGCTCCAAGGGAAGCCGATCCGCTTCATCGCCTCGTCGCCGAGGTCGCCCGCCGCAAAGCTCGCGAGGTATTCGGCGTCGTGCACCAACAACAGCTCTTCCGCCGTAGCGCGCGGCGCGAGGAGCAGGTCCACGCCGGTAGCTGCCGGCCAGCGCTCGACGCGCGCGCGCAGCAGACGATACTTCTCCGACGGGAAGCTGTGCTTCGGCGGGAGCGGGAACGTAAACGGGTCTGAGTAATAGATGTTCACGGTCGATCCGACAAAAGCAGCGCCCGCGGCTGCCGCGGCTTTTTAGGCCCTATCAACCCCTCGTTCGAGCAGATGATCCCGCGCAGCAGCCCTGCTGAGAGCCGCGGTGCCACCGGGACTTCCTGACTGCCGCCCAGCGGCGCCACCATTCGTGAAGCTACAGTCACCCTGCGCTGGTCCATCTGCCGATATCGGGATACTTCTAGACAGCGAAATATGTCCGCCACAACTCCCGCATCCGACCTCCGCCAGAAGCTCCAGGACCGCACCGCCTCGATCGGCGTCGTCGGGCTCGGGTATGTCGGTCTGCCGCTGCTCCGCGCGTTCTTCAACGCAGGCTTCCCGGTCATCGGCTACGACGTCGACCAGGATAAGATCGAACAACTCAACCGCGGCGAGTCCTACCTCAAGCACCTGGGCGAAGACTTCATCTCCGAGTTCGCTGGCTCCGACCGCTTCTTCGCGACGACCGACTCGCAACATCTGCGGGACGCCGACGTGGTCGTACTCTGCGTCCCGACACCGCTAGGAACGCACGGAGAGCCAGACATGAGCTACATCGTGCAGTCCTGCGCGATGGTCGCGAAGGTCCTGAGGAAGGGGCACCTCGTCACGCTTGAGTCGACGACCTATCCTGGCACGACCCGCGGCGACATGCTGCCGATCCTCGAAGAGAGCGGCCTAAAGGCCGGCGAAGACTTCTTCGTCGCGTATAGCCCAGAGCGAGAGGACCCGGGCCGCCAAGACCACTCGACGCAGACGATCCCCAAATTGGTAGGCGGCGTCGACCAAGTGAGCGGCGAGCTCGCCACGCTGTGCTATCGAGCTGCGATCGCTGAGGTCGTGCCCGTCGAGACTGCCGAGATAGCTGAGGCCGCGAAGCTGCTGGAGAACATTTACCGCTGCGTCAACATCGCGCTCGTCAACGAGCTTAAGCCGGTGCTGGCGGACATGGGCATCGACATCTGGAAGGTCGTCGAAGCAGCAAAGACCAAGCCCTTCGGCTTCCAGGCCTTCTATCCCGGCCCAGGACTCGGCGGACACTGCATCCCGATCGACCCGTTCTACCTGACCTGGAAGGCGCGCGAGTTCGGACACCACACCCGCTTCATCGAGCTCGCCGGCGAGGTCAATAACTCAATGCCCTCGTATGTAGTGCAGCGCACGATGGAAGGCCTTAACGACCACGGTAAGGCGCTACGCAGCAGCAAGGTCTTGGTCGTGGGGCTCGCCTACAAGCCGGACGTCGACGACGTCCGCGAGACCCCTGCCGCTGAAATCATCAAGCTGCTGCTCGACCACGGCGCCGATGTCAGCTACCACGACCCGCACGTGCCGCTGTTCGCCGGGATGCGGAAATACATGGAGTTCCGGATGCACTCCGTGCCGCTCGAGCCTGAGGCACTCAAGCAAGCAGACTGCGTGCTGATCGTCACAAACCACAAACAGATCGACTGGAAGATGATCGGCGATCACGCGCGGCTCGTTGTCGACTCAAGAAACGCGATGTCTGATGTCCTCCCCATCGCGGGGCGCTACGTCCGAGCGTAGGCCGCGCGCGCCCTGCTCTTCGCGCTCGTTCGGAGAAGACGTCATTTCCGAGATCCTACGAAACGCCTGCGCGGACACCGCGCTGAGGCGGCGTCCCCCACCGAACCAGAACCGGTAAGATTCTGACATGCTCCGCGCCGCCTTCGCCTCGCTTCTCTCCATCACACCGCTGGCTGCGCAGGACCCGCTGTTTCGCGGCAGCCTTGGGATCTCAGGAGGCTCCTACCGCTTCGACTCCGACCTCCCCGGCTTTGACGAACGCGCCAACGCGGGGCTCTTCCAGGTCGAATTCGAAGCCGCCGCCGCGAACGGCTACGGCGGCGGCTTCCGCTTCGAGAACTTCACCTCCGACGCCGACGACGGCCTGTTCCGCGTCGCGGGAGACCCGCTCGATCGTGGCACGCGCGCCAGCGGCTCGACGTTCCAAGCGCACTTCACCTATCTCATACGACAGCACCGCTTCGAGATGCCGCTGCGCGCCGGCCTGATGTTGAACGGGCTAGTGTTGGAGGACCAGGGCGAGCCCGACCCAGAGACCGCCTACGGGTCCTTCGGCCCCTTCGCAGAGATCGAACCCGAGATCACGCTGTCTCACTACGGCACGACGACATGGTCCGTCTACGGGCTGTTCGGGTTCGGCGTCACGGGGACGGACATCGAGGTCGACGGCGACCCTCGTGACTACCGGTCGGACTCCGGCTTCTTGAACGTCGAGGTCGGCACGCGGGTCGCCTTCGGACACGTCGAGCTCGGCCTCGCATTGTTCGGCCGTTATCAGTCGATGGACGCCAGCAGCGTCGAGGACGGCCAGTTCCTCTACGGGTTCGATGGCGGCTACGAGGGCGTGCTGCTCACCGCAGGAGTCCGCTTCTAGGACGCTCGGTCAGCGACCGCCCGGGCGCCCGAAGTCAAACTCGTCCGCCCCCGGCGGCGCAGCGCCGCCATCCCTGGCAGCCCCGATCGCGTAGCGCGACACCAACTGTCGGGCGAGCAGCCCCTCGTCGCAGTGCATCTCGACGTCCGTCGGCGCGCTGTGCCACTGGGACAACACACCGATGACCGCGCTGCACAGCAAAAATGCCTCTAGCGCCGGGTCCCTGACGGCCATGGTGCCGTCACGGCCGCCCAGCTCGAGCAGCTCACGGACCTGCGCCCGGAACCAACGCTGCTCTTGGCGGTCATCCTCACGCAGCCGAGCCGTGAAGCGGCCCCGCAGCTCTGTAGACAGGACCCGCAGCAGGTGCGTCGCGGCGGGCTCCCGGAGATGGAAGGCGAGGGATCCGGAGAGGAACGCGCGCAGCGCCGAAGCGGCGCCCGCTGACGTCGGCTCGTGAAGCTGAAGCTGTCGCCGGCGGTGCTCTCGCCAGTGGTCAAGGACCGCGAAGAAGAGCTCCTCTTTCCCTGCGAAGTGAAAGTAGAGGCCACCCTTGGTGACTCCGGCGCGCTCCGCGATCGCATCCAGCGTCGAGCCCGAATAGCCGCCCGCGGCGAACTCGGCCGTCGCGGCCTCGATCAAGCGATCGCGTAGGGTTGGATCGGCCGGTCTCGCCATCACCAGGTCAGCGGTAGCTGTAGAAGCTCTGGCGGATATCCGGCGGGAGATAGAAGTCGATCAAGAAGGGGTTCCACGCCCGCTCCTCCTGCGCGAACTGGTCCATGTCGAGGTAGTTCGCGCCGAAGTCTTGGAATACCTCTTCCTGCAGGTCAACCGGCTGCACGCGCAAGCCGATGCGCTCCTCAAACGGGATGATCGGGACGATCTGACCAGCCTCTCCATCGTCGATGCGGCGCACGATCGAGCGAGCCCGCCGCAGCAAGTAGATGCGCTTGTCCTCGTTGTCGTTCCGCTTGAACAACGAGGCGAGGTGAACGCTGAATACGTCCGAGTCCACCGTCAACTTGTTCTTGATGTCCGCCTTGACGTCTTCGTCCGGGATCTGCGCGAACTCCTCGACGTCTTCCAGAGCGTCGAGCGTGTCGAAGAACTGCTTCATCGGCTGATTGCCGAGCATCATGTCTCCGAACTCGGCCGCCTCCTCTGCGTCCGAATCGGCCGCCGTCTCGGTCGCCTCTTCGTCGACCTCGTTGCGATACCTGAGGATGCCCTCGATGACGCGGTCCGGCACAACGTCTTCGGGGAACAACGCGCGCAGCACCGGCCTCGTCGCGGTGTTGACGTTGACCTTGATGCCGACGCCTTCTGGCTGGAGAGGTTCGTCACCTCCGCCAGGCTGCTCACCCCCCGGCACGCCGCCCTGTCCCTCTCCTTTGTCGCCGCCGGCGGGCGCGAGGCCGGCGGCCTCGTCGATGGCGCGCTGCCGCGCGATCTTCTCCGGGTCACCCGGATCCGGCACTAGCGAGGTCCAGATCGTCAGGACAGACTCCAAGCCAAGGTGAACCCGCTGGTCGATCGCCTTGTCGAAGAACAGCTCCGCGTCGATCGACGGCAACATCATCAGCTCATCGAGGTGCAGCGGAATCGCGAAGTCCCGGTCCTCCTCGTCCAAGCTCTTCAGCGGCGGCACCGGCATCGAATCGGTCGCAGGCCGCCGCCCCCAGTCCAATATCTCCTGGACCATCAACGCGGCGTCGCTGGAAGGAACGTCCCACTCGGTGTCGCGACGCAGCGTGTCGAGCAGCCGCACCAATCCTTCCTGTGACTCCTGCGCGAACTCCTCGTCCGGGCTCCATATCGACAGCAGGTTGAACTTGCGGTTCTCGTCTTCGATCCAAACGTAGGTGGTGAGGTCGTTGTCCGGATTCCCGACTGGCTCGAACCATGCATCGCGGCTGGAGTCACAGATCGCCGACGGATCTTCCTCGACGGCCTCTTCTCCCGGCATCGCCCCCTCGCCCCCTGCCGCCGCGCCTGCGAGCGCAGCGCCGAGACCTTCGTCACCGCCCTCACCTTCGGCGGCGGCGGCGGCAACGTCAGCGAGCAGCTTCTCCTCCGCCTCGCCGAGCTCATAGAGCATCAAGGTGTTCATCCTGGCCAGCAGCGCGTCGTTCTCGCCGGTCGCGCGCACCATACGGCTCGACACGACGAGGTCCGCCACGAGGATGTAGAGCAGGATCGAGAAGATCAGCGCCATGACCAGCGCTACCCCTGCCTCCGGATCACGCGCAGTGCGCGGCGAACTCGAGGTTGTCAGGCGTGGCGTCAGCATGAGCGTTCCTAGGACGTGCAGTCTAGCGGTTCCTTCCCGCGCCGCGCCCGAATCCCGGCGGCTGCGCTAGAACTGCGTCCCGATCGCTGGCGCGCCGCGGTCCTCCACGATCCGCGGCGTGATGTGGAACTCGACCGTCGTGTCGTTGCGCACCGTCGACGTGGATCGGAACAGGAAGCCCAACACCGGGATGTCCCCAAGGATGGGCACCTTGGTCTCGCTCTCGAACTGCGTCTTGGACTTCAAGCCGCCGATCACCAGCGTGTGGCCGTCCTTGAGATAGACCGTCGTCACCGCGCTCCGCTGACTGGTCACCGGCGTGACGATCGGCTCGGTGTCCGCGAAGCTGGTGATCGCCGAGACGTCCGCGAAGACCTGCAGGATGACGGAGTCGGTGCCGGCGATGACCGGGATGATGTTCATCCGGACGCCGACTGGCTGGAACGTGATGTCCGTAGCGACTTCCGAGCCCAGCTGCGAGAACTTAGCCTTCGGGTAAGGGACCTGGGTGAGCGTCGAGATCGCCGCGACGCCGCCGTTGCGCACCACCATCTTCGGGGAGCTTGTGATGTCCGCGAGGTTGTTCGCCTCCAGCATCTCGATCAGCGAGTTGAGCTCCCACGCCTCGTGAATACCGCCCAGCGCGAAGCGGCCAATGTCCGCGACCGGCGACGTCCCGATGATCGGCTGACTCGCCGGGAAGGCCGACGAGTACGAGCGCACCAGCTGACTGCTGGTGAGGTTCGAGAGGATCGGGGTCGCCTCGTCGATCTGCGCCACGCCGAGCGACAGCGCGTCGCCGGTGTTGTACTCGATGACCATCACGCTGATCTCGACCTGCGGGATGCTGGCGTAGAAGAGGTCCAGCGCCGCCTCGAACGCCGCGAGGCCCGCCGGCTGAGCCGTGACGAGCGCCAACGAGACGGTCGGCGCGTCCTTATACTTCCACGCTGGCGGCTCCCCGGTGACGACAGACGGCTTGTTGGTCGTGTCGACGAGGCGGGCGCCGCTCAAGACCTCGAAGTCGGGCACGAACGTGACCTCGACCGTGTGGTCCCGAAGCATCCGGCCGAGGATGCTCTTCGCCGCCGGCCCTCCGATCTGGTGTCCAGGCTTGGGGATCGGTTGCGGCGTGCGCCCGCGCACGGGCGGATTCTCCGGCGAGATCTCGGCGATCAGCTTCAGGAAGGTCTCGGCGAGGTCGCCCGCGAGGAAGAACTGCTTGGTCACGGAGCCGTCGGCCGCGATCAACACGTTGCTGCCGAACTCCAGACGCAAGCGAGCGTCGCGCTGCTCCACCGTCTCGGGGTCCTGCGCCTCGGGCCCCTGATTAGGGCGGCGGCCGGGCGCGGCGGCGTCGTCAAAGTCCATCGAGGCCCCGCTGCCGAGGCGCCAAGGCAACGACCCCGACGGGCCTGCTGCGCCGTAGACGGCGCTCTCGATCTTGGTATCGCCGATACGCTCAGGTGCGCCGCTGCTCACGCAACCGAGCGCCAACAAGGGCAGCGTCAGGAGCGCTGCTCGCCTGCAGGGTTGAAGCGGATCAGGACTGGGCACGACGCGGATTGTGGAGGATGGGCTCGGCGGGCGCGAGGCTTTCGGCCCGCCCAAGGGCCACAATCGGGCGCGCCGCCGCCGACGCCCTAGAGCTCAAGCTCGTCGATGACGAGGTCGGTAAGATCGACGACATCGCGGCCGCGCGCGTCCTTCATGTCCTTTTTGCGCGTGACCATGTCGCGGTTCTCGACCCCGGCCACAGACTGAACGGCCTTGCGGATCCGCTCGTTCATTTTGGTGATCAGCTGTTTGCCCCGCGCGCTGTCGGGGTCGATGCCCGAGCCGATGATCTTCTGCCATTCGGGCGTCGCTGCTCGCACTTTCTTGGCCACGACCGTCGCTGGCGCGGAGGTGTTGGCTGCGCTGCCGATGTAGACGACCGCCTTCTTCTTCAGACTCACCTGACCGACCGCCGTGGCAGCCAGGAGCGCTGAAAACAACATGGAATAGAACGTGATGCGCATGACAGTTGTTGTGCTTGGTCGGTCGCTGACCCGACGTGGGATTCGGCCAGGCACATCGGACTCACCAGCAAGTGCTGGTCCTAAAGAATGGCCAGGAATCGGCCACCTGCGCTAAACCCATTAGGTGGTTACACCTAGATCACCGAAAAAATCTTTTCGGCCAATACGTTGGCAACCTGGGGAGAGATTACGCCAGGCCGTCTTGCTGCGTTGGCAAACTATTGGTCAGCCTCGGATCCGGCCGATAATAGGCTCCCCGCCGCACGCCCACTCGCTCTACAAAGCCCTCGTTGACAAGGGCTTGTAGGTCTCTCAGGGCGGTTCGATGGGAGACGCCCGATTTCGCCATGTGCTCTTGCGTCGTGTAGCGACCTCGTCGACGGATCGTCTGGAGCAGCTCCTGCAGGCGACGTGGCAACGCTCGCTCGGGGTTATCCGCTGCGGCTTCGGCGTGCGCATCGCTGCCCTTGGAGGGCGCCGCATCCGCTGGCCGCGCTGCTGGCAACTCGACTACCGGCTCGACGCTGCCTGGCGCAGCCTGCGCAGAGGCCGGCCGCGCGGGGTCGACGATCCCAGCGTCGACCTTTGGGGCACCAGGACCCGCTGCGCTGCCGCGCGGGGCCAGCTCGTCACCGCTGCCGCCGGCAGACGCTGGCGACGACTCGGCCCTGCGCGGCTCGAGGCGAGCCGCCTGCTCGGGGGCGCCGGACACAGCGGCTGCACCCGTCAACGCCGACAGCACGTCTGCGTGACGGACGACCGCCCCCCTCGCTAGCACCATGGCTCGGAACACCGTTGTGCGGAGTTGGCGGATATTGCCGGGCCACGCTTGCTGATACAGCTCGTCCAGCGCACCTGTCGAGAAGCCGCGCGCCGGCGCGTGGCCGTCCGCGATGATCTCTGCGCGGAAGCGCTCGATCAGCGCGGGCAGCTCCTCGCGCCGCTCTCGCAGCGGCGGCACCACAACGACCATCCCCTGGAGCCGGTAGTAGAGGTCTTCTCGGAAGCGACCTGCCGCGACCATCTGCTTCATGTCCCGGTTGGTCGCTGCGACGATCCGCACGTCGATCTGGACAGACTCAGCGCCGCCTACCCGATCGATCTCACCCTCCTGAAGCGCACGCAGCAACATGACCTGCACTTCCATCGGGATCTCCCCAACCTCGTCGAGGAACAGCGTCCCGCCGCTGGCTTGCTCGAACCGGCCGATCCTGCGCCGATCCGCGCCCGTAAACGCTCCGCGCTCGTGCCCGAAAAGCTCGCTGGCGAGCAAAGTCTCGGAGAGCGACGCGCAGTGGACCTTCACCAGAGGCCCTGCGGCGCGACGGCTCCAGCGGTGCACGAGGTCCGTCAAGACCTCTTTGCCTACGCCTGTCTCGCCTTCGAGCAGGACCGGCAGGTCGGTCGGCGCCACGCGCCTGAGGGTGCCGTAGACCGGGCGCATCGTGTCGCTCATCGCCGTCACGCCTGCCCGCAGCAGGCTCGCGTCGGACTCTGCCTCGACAGCCCCTCGGACCGGATCGGCGTTGAGCTGCGCTCGCAGCGACTCGAACAGGAACTCTGCCGAGACCGCCTCGCTGGGGAAGACCGCGACCGCCGTGACGAACGAGGCGCCGGAGACATCGAAACCTTCGCGGCGACCGAGCTCGCGCCAATCCGAGGCAATCATCTCGCGCACGCTCTCCGCGTCGCCTCGGCTGGCGCCCGACAACGCGACGAATAAGCTGCCGCCGCCGCCGCTACCCACCAGCGCCCCCTCTGCGAGTCGACCGTGCAGCAGCTGCGCGAGCTGGCGGAGGCGGCGGGCGCTGCGGTCCCGCTCAGAGATTTGGTAGCCGACCAGCGCCAGCGGCTGCCCGCTGTGTTGCGCTTGCGAGACCTCGTCAACGACGCGTCGCCGGAAGTAGTCACCCGTCAGCGTCCCCGTCGCCGGGTCGTCGACCGCCGAGCGGTGCAGCTGCGCGCGCTCGCAGGCGCTAGCAGCTTGAGCGGTCACGGTGACCAAAAGTCCTAGGTCGACCTCACCAGCTCCTTCGCCGACAAAGCCCAGCAACACCAGCCCTCTGGCCTGACCCGCGAACGCGATCGGCAGACAAAGCAACGAACCCGCGCGAGGCAGCACCGAGCTGAACGGCGCTGGCAACCGCCCGCCAACCGCGCGGGCTCCGAACGGCCCCGCGACGGACAACAGCTCAAATTTATCGAGACGAATACGCTCGCCGTCAGGCCTGCCGTCCATAAACGCGAACAGGCTGCCGCTGTCCTCGTCGAGCATCGCTACGACGACGTCGTCGGCGCCGGTGTGCTCTACGCAGAAGGCGCGCAGGATCTCCAAGGCGCCCCAGTCTTCCTGCTGCACGGCCAGCTCGCCGATGGTGCGACCGAGCGCCTGCATGTCTTGCAGCCGCGTGTCCAAGTCTTCGGCCATCTGGTTGAACGCGCGCGTCAATCGGCCGACTTGGCCACCTTCATCCTCTGGCACCCTCGTATCGAACTGGCCGCGGGACAGCGCGTACGCACCGTCCTCTAACCGCTCGATCGGACGGCTGATGCGACCGCTGACCACGAACGAAAGGAACGCCGCCAACACGACGAGCGAACCCGCGACCAACATGAAGAAGGCGCGGACCGGGACGCGGCCGATCGCGAGATCGAGCGCGGCGCTCTCGTTGGGCACAGCGGCCACCAGCAAGGCCCGCGGGGTCTCCTGGAGGTCCCGGAGCACCTGGGCGCTGACCACTTGGTCACCCGCAGGGCCAGACTCGCGCATGACGACCAGCTGGCGCGTCTCTTCCGCTTGCACGAGCGCACGCTCACGCGCCGCCATGGTCGGCGGATCATAAGCCGCCTGAACCAGCTGCTGAGCCCGCGGACGCCCGTCGCTAGCCGAGAGCGGATAGCCGCGCACGTCGGTCAGCAGCAGGTCTTGACCTGGCGCCAACGCGCCGAGCAGGCTGTCGTCGAGAGGTCGCCCCACCGTGAGCGACAAGGCGCCGTCAGCGACCGACTGTTCGGCGCGCACACCCAACATCAGCCGCCCCCACTGCATGAACAAGCTGGGCTCGAGGCGCGCCGGCGCCTCGGTCTGCACCATGCGCTGATCCCCGGAGACCAGCACCAGCGGGGCGGCGCCCTCTTCGCCGGGCTGCTGCCACTCCAAACGCAAGAACCCGCCGCCCCACTCGGGCGGCAGCTGGGCCGCCAACAGCGCCCGCAGCTCCTCTGACGCTGCGTCTGTCGACGCGCTCTCGGGGTCGACGTCGAGCTGCTCGTTCGCGAGCGCGGCGAGGTCCTGCAGCCACTGCTCTGCAGACTGCTGGACGCGTGCTTTCTGGTCGTCGAGCTGCGCCATCGCGCTCTGTACCGTCGCGCTGACGTTGCCCTCAAGCTCGGCTTCGTGACCGCTTTCGAGCACCTGGACCAGCGCGAAAGACAGCAGCCCGAGCGGCGCCAAGGACGCGACCGAAAGCACCGCCATCAGCCGAATCCGCAGGTTGGTGACGACCGCGAGCAATTCACTCAGCAGCACCAACAGGAGCGGCGCGCTGAGCAGGCACAGCAAAAGCCCCAGGCGGTTCGACGACTGTTGCGCGTCCGCCCACTCGGTGTCCGTCGACGAGACGGCGAGCACAGCGCCGTCCCAGCCCTCGCCCTTCAGCGGCGCGAACAGCGACAAGCGACGGTCGCCGTCCACGGACACCGAAGACGTCTCGGTCGACTCAGCCGAGCCGACCGTGCGCGGCAGCGTCTGGACGTCGACCTGATCTGCCGCCACGAGCGTCGACGCGCTGAGCTCGCCGGTGCGGTAGATCGAGACCTCGACGTCCTGCAGCGTCGCCAGCGCGTCCTCCGCGAGAACCCGCTCATTGCCTTGCTTGACGAGCGGCGATCCCGCAGGGTCCTGCGGCGAGAAATCACGCTGGTTGACGAACACGACCGAGCGGAAGCGCATCCGGTAGCCGGCGAGGTTCTTGAACTCAATCGCGGCTACGGATGTGTCTTCGGGGAGATCAAGGAGCGGGTAGCCAACGTTGACGTGACGCTCCTGGGTCTCGTCCACCCACGTCAGCGCGATCGAGGCGGCAGAGTCTTCAGGCGGGTCGTCGCGCGTGTTGTGAACCGCGAGCTCGTAGAACATCGAGACCTGATGCTCCAGCACGAACGTGCGCGGCTGGCGGCCGTCGCGGAAGTAGAGCACGACCTCGGCGACCCGAGAGCCCGGATTCGACGCGGGCAGTCCCGGATACGCTGCCCGATAGAACAACCACAGCTTCTCGGGGGCCTCGACCTCATCGGGGATCGACACCTTGCGCGAGGCGTTCGGCGCGAGCTCCAAGCCCGCGTCCTGCGGATAGGGGCCACGCAGATCCGTCAGCACGCCGTCGCGCGACGGCTTGCCTAGCAAGAGCGGCTCCACCGTGCCTTCCTCGCTGCCTTCCAACGACATCCCCACCAGCCGGACATCTGGGTTGCCGGTGCAACCGAGCGTCGCTGAGCGCAGTTCACCGACCAGATCAATCTGCACGATCCCGGCCTCCCAGAAGTCGCGGCCGAGCGTCGTCGCGTCGTCGAATAACAGGTCGAGAGAGATCGCTTCGCGGACCTTCTCATCGCCGTAGTCGAGCTCGATGTCGAGGACCGCCGAGGGAACCGCGCCCGGCGTCAGGTCGATCGCAGGCGCGTAGGGCCGCGCGACCACCAGGAACAGCGTCTCGCCCTTTAGCCCCTTCTCAAATGGGAAGCTCTCGGTCCGCTCAGCCGGCAACGGCAACCAGTAGCAACGCACCGGCAGGCCGTCGAAGGAACGGATCGGCGGCCCGAACTCGTCGGGCGCGATCTCGACCAGTGAGCGGTAACTTGTGTAGGCCTGACGCGTGATCCCGCGACCGCTCAGCAAGTCGACGACCGCCCGGTCTCGACTCTCGCCGCGGTAACTCTTGAGCGAGCCCTCTTCGAGCAACGGGAGCATCTGCTGCAGGCGCGTCAAACGTCCGTCGAGCGCGCGACGCTGCTCGTCAGCGCGCCACGTCGTCATCAACATCGGTGACCAGATCCCGACCAGGAAGGTCGCCACACCTCCGACCACGAGCGCGTTGCGCAACCACGGGACGCGGCCACGGATCCGGGACCAACCGCGCCACATCATCACGAGCGCGACCAGCGCCAGCAGCGGCACCAATAGATAAGGCAGATCCACCAGCAGCTCTCCCGAGAGCAGCGGCGACGGCTCGACCGTCGGCGCGAGCAACCCAGGCTCTCCGACCTGCAGCACCGCGTCTCTGGGCCCCTCGAACGGGTCGGTCTTGCTCCAGGACATCGACGTCCCGCCGCCACCGCCGGCGAGGTCGTAGTCGCGGAGGACGAGGTCAAAGCCAAAGCTCGTCGTGCCGGGCCTGAGCATCGGGAAGTGGTGGAAAGGAATCGCCGCCTCGAAATCGTACGACGCCTCACCCGACCGCACGCCCACGACGATCAAGCCCGCGAGCTGCGAGATCTGCTGGGCGGGCGGCTCGCTCGAAGCCCCCTCCTCGCCGCCACCCCATGCCCAGGGACGATGCGGCTGCAGCGGGAACAATCGCAGCACGCTCCGCTCTGTCCGGGTCGCGGCGTCGCGTGTGTCCCCGCCGACGTGCAGCTCCACGCAGTCGACCTGGCCCTGCGTCGCCAATCCATCACCGGAGAAATGGTCATCGCGGACCGACCCCGCGAGGTAGAGGCGGTTGTTGTCCCAGCTGACCAAAAAGGTGCCGGAGAGGTCCTTGCCGTCGCGCCAACGGGTCGCACCCTCAAAGATTTGGTCGCGCCCGAAGGTGTTCGATTGCAGACCCTTCCAGTCCGCGAGGTCCCCGTCGACCACAGGCGTGAAGCGGTGAGCGGCCGAATCCGGCGGCGCAGGGGCTTGGTTCGACTGCGCCGAAATGGCCAAGCCCAGCAGAGCGAACGTCAGCAGGAGATGCAGCGATCTGGCCATGTCACCGGCCGATGCTAGCCCGACCGACGCGCGCGGAACAAGCTCGCGCAGCGCCGATCCTTGGCTTCGGTGCGGCGCACCGCATCCCTTCTCAGGGAGCGGGCGCTCGCTGCGGCTCGCGCCGGCCGCGATCAGTCGCGACGACGCGGGCGACGGCCGCCGCGGGAGCGGCGCGGACGATCCCCGTCGCTTTCGATCAGGTCGTTGATGCCGTCCTTCAGCTCGAAGTCGGCGTCACCACCCTTATCGCCCTCGTCGAAGTCCGCCATCGGCATAGAAGAGCGGCCACCGCGGCCGCGAGGGCGGTCATCGTCGTCTTCGTCGCGGCGCGAACGGCGGCGCGGGCGCTCGCGCTCATCGTCGCCTTCCTCGCGGCGCGGGCGACGACGCGGGCGGTCGTCCTCCTCATCATCACGACGCGGGCGACGACGCGGGCGATCGTCCTCCTCATCATCACGACGCGGGCGACGACGCGGGCGGTCGCCCTCCTCCTCGTCACGGCGCGCGCGACGGCGCGGGCGGTCGTCCTCCTCCTCGTCACGACGCGGGCGACGGCGCGGGCGGTCGTCCTCCTCGTCGTCACGACGCGGGCGGCGACGCGGGCGATCGCTCTCTTCCTCTTCGCGGCGCGCGCGGCGCGGACGCTCGTCTTCGCCCTCGTCGCGGCGGCTGCGGCGACGGGGGCGGTCATCCTCGTCTTCTTCGCGGCGCGGGCGACGCGGGCGGCGCTCTTCACGTTCGCCGTCGTCATCGTCGCGGGGCGCGCGACGGCCGCGGCTCGGCCGCTCCTCGCGGTCCTCGCGCGAACGGCGCGGACGACGCTCTTCGCCCTCTTCATCGCGACGGCCACGGCGGCCCTGCGGCTGCTCTTCGCCGCCGTCGCTGTCACCC
>NYVR01000099.1 GCA_002684655.1 Planctomycetota bacterium
CGGTCGCGGGCGCCGCCGTCTGAAACGCCCATGTCGAACGAATCGCCCGAAGAGCTGCCATCCCACGTCCAGGGCGTGGATCCCCAAGGACGCCCAATCCGCGTCGAGCGGGAGGAGTTTCGAACAAAGATCCTCCCCGATCTGATCAAGGCTACGGAGAACGACCCGGAGCGGCTCACCTCCGTCATCATGCAAGGGCTGCGCGAGGGGTTCGCCGACGACTTAATCGCAGCGGCGAACCGGCTGACGGTCATCGACAAGAACAACCTCGAGCGCGCCCTGACCGTTTTGTCGGTTGTGCAGCGCGACAGCGGCGACTTGGATCTGGCAGAGAACACGCTCGAAGAGCTCCTGCAGCGCAAGCCAGGCTCGCCAGCGGCCTACGTCGGGCTCGGCATGTTGCAGCAGAAGCATGGGAACCTCGACAAGAGCGAGGAGCTGCTGATGCAGGCCCTGCGCGCGGACCCGAACTACCTGGACGCCGTCCAGGCTTTCCTGCAAGTGCGCCACTCGCGCGTCGGAGACGAGGGTTACGCGGCCGAGGTGGAGAGGTTGATGGCGCTCGAGGGGGCCTGGCGGGCGCACCTGTTCCGCGCGAGGCTGCATCTGCGGAGCCAGGAACTCGATCGCGCAGGGGAACTCTATCGCGAAGTCCTGCAGCGCGAAGACGTGCTCAGCGACAGCATGGTGATGATCTCCAACGATCTCTTGCAGGCTGAAGCGTTGGCGCTGCTTGACGAGTTGATCCTGCCGCGCTTCGAGCCGGGCAAACATCATCCACACACGGGTATCGCCCTGCTGCAGAACTACCGCATCAAGGAGGATCACGTCGCGGGCGAGGAACTGCTGCACCAGATGCACGTGTTCTATGGCCACGCCGTGGGTAACGAGCTGCAGCCGTTCACGGCTGAGTTCGATCGCATGCGCCTCGCGCAGTTGCCGCCGCCGCCGCCGCCGCCAGCGAACCCTCAAATCGACGTCCTGCGCATGGACCGTCCTGTCTGGTATGCGGGGCTCGGCGACCCGATGTGGCTGTTGCCTCCGAAGGGCCCGGGCCACAAGCATGTGATCTTGATGGCGTTAGCCCTCGACGGGCAGCCGAAGATGGAGCCCGGTCAAGAAGAAGAGGTCGGGCGTATGACCCGGAGCCTGCCGCTCTGGTTTGCGGAGCAGGTCTGGTTGACGACGCAGAACCGCGGCACGGCTGGGCTGTCGATGACCAAGAACGGCGGCTGGGCGGTGATCGGCAGGCCCTGGCCCGACGAGCAGCTATGCGACCAGATCCCCGCCGCGGATCGCTCCGACACCTTGATCGTGACCGGCAAGCTGGGCGTCGACGGGGACCGTCGGCGTATAGAGCTCTGCGTGCTCGACTGCGGTAGCCGAACGCGAATCGCGACGGCTGTCGCCGAGGGGCGGGCGCCGGAGTTCGGCGACATGATGCTAAAGCTGATGGCCGAGCTGTGGCCGCACGTGGGGGGAGCTTCTGGCTTCAAGCCATCGGTTGGCGACGGGGCGTTCTGGCACCGCTACGCCAACGCGCTCGCGCAGCACGCCGCAGTCGTCGTCACAGCGACCGGCGGCATGCCGAAAGAGCGTCTCTACGGCACGCGCTTTGTCGCTCAGTGGCTACAGGGTGCGGCGCTCTCGGAAACCCGTTGGCAGCCTGGTTTCTGGGCGCTCGGTTCTGCGATGTGTGTCTTGCGCGACCTCGGCAGCAAGGTCCCGCTCGAGCACGCGCGCTTGGTCGCGGAGGTCTTTCGGCAGTCACCGCCGAACAGCCCGTTCGCGAGGCTCGGCGCTGTGATCCTGCCAGCTTGCGGGCTTCAGACGCTTTGGGACGGGCGCAAGGCCGAGGTCGTCGCGGCCGCTGATTCGGAGCCCGTCGTCAAAGAGTGGCTGCTGAAGGTCTCGCCGCAGTAGACCTGCCTCGATTGAGAGGCGCGGCGAAGGCCGCCGCGTCAGCGTGACGCGGGCCGCCCCGGACTACGGGTCAGGCTGGCGGGTTGCCGCCGCACAGCGCAGCCAACATCGCGACGACGGGGCGTCCGGACGGCTTACCGTGCTGCCAGTCGCCGCCCTCGCAGCCGCTGCCGCCGATGTCGATATGGGTAAAGGGCAGCGGCGCATCGCTGTCGATGCCGTGGTCCTCTAGGCCCGAGGTGCGGACCAGGAACGCTGCCGGGAATTGGTGCCCGCGCGCGGTCAGCGTGCTGGGGGCGTTGTTGCACTGCAGCACGTCGTCGGCCTTCGTGCGCGCCGCGACGAAGTCGTAGTCTTCGCGACGCAGGCGTGAGACCTCGAATGGGTCGCCCAGGAGCTCGCCGGCCTCGCTGAGGGACTCCGACGTGAAGCGCTCGTGCGCAGGACCGTTGTCGAGGCCGATGTTGTAGGGGCCGACGGCGCGGCCGGCGTGTCCGGTCAACGTCGCAACGGAGAAGAGCTCGGGGTTGGTCGCGCGCTTCGCCCCGACGCGCAGGTTCGAGAGCAAGTCGGCGAGGACCATGCGACCCTCGGCGTCGGTGTTCCCAACGCGGACCCTGCGACCGGCGTGACTAGCGATCACTTCATCGGCGACGTAGGCGTCCGCGCCGATGCTGTTGCGCACGCAGCCGAGCTCGGCGATCAGGTGAACGCCTTTTAGCTTGAGCTTCGCGGCGGCTAGCACGACGCCGGCGGCCGCAGCCGCACCGCCTTTGTCGCGGCTCATGCCAGCCATGACGCCGTTGACCTTCAGGTCAGCGCCGCCGGTGTCGTAGGTCACGCCCTTGCCTGCGATCATGATGGTGCGCGTGATCTTGCCAGACGGCTTGTATTCCATCCGCACGACGCACGGGCGGTGCCGCGCGATCGGCATCGACGCTCTCGCGACGGCCATCAGCAGCGGGTAGCCCTTTTGCAGCTTCTTGGGGTCCTTGTTGACGCTGACCTTGACGCCGGAGCCTTTACAGGCCGCCTGGACGTACGAGGCAAACCTAAGCGGCGCCATGCGTTCAGGGTTGGTGCCGCAGAGGTCGCGGGCGAGCCGCACGCCCGCGTCTACGGCCGCGACCCAGTCGGCTTGCTTCTTCGAGAAGCCGCCGCCGAGCACCGCGACGCCGAGTTTCTGAACCGGCTCGACCTGCTTCTCTCCCAGGTGCTCGCGTGCTTCGACGGGCTGCCAGAGGCCGCCGCAAGCGCCCAGCGCCGCGACGCAGGCAGCGTTTCCGTAGAGGTCGTCTTGCGGCGGGGCTTGCACAAGCAACAGTACGTTCTTGGCGCCGGCGTCTCGTGCTCGCTGGATCCCGCGGTTGGCCGCGTCGGCGTGACGTCGCACGTCGTCGTAGTCACGAGCAAGCGGGCCGGTGGGGGACACCACCAAGCGCCCGCCAGCAATGCCAGCGCCGGGGACGAGGTTGACGGTGCTGCCCGCCGCGCTGTCCGAGGCAGCGAGCGCTTTGAGCGTCGCTTTGAGCGGCGGGAGTTTGACGGCGAGCGGGTCGTGGCCGACGAGGACGACGGCGTCGTAGCCGCCGCGGGTCGCGGCGGCCTTGTCGGGGGAGGTGACGGCGAGGATGCGCATCGAGACATCGTGCAGGCTGCGCGCCGGTCGGGCAAACACGAAGCGCCAGGACATCGTTGTGACCGACTCGTTCACCGGTCGGCGGCTCCGACGCTAGCATGCACAGATGCGTCTCAAGCTCGCCGTCGCGGCCATATCGCTCGTTCTCGCGGCTTCCTCGCTCCTAGCGCAGGATCAACTCCGCTTTGAAGACACGCGGAAGAGCCTCCGCTGGGAAGCGGGTGCGCCTTCGGCCACCTTCGTCTCCGGCGGTCGTTACGTGCAGTATTCCAGCGGCAAGGTGTCGAGGTGCATCGATCCTGTGACAGGTGAGTCGGTGGATGTCGAGAAGGACGCTGCGCGGCCCGCGCCATCCAAGCAGCCGGTCGCGCTGCTACACGACGGTCAGCTGTGGGTGGACGACGTCGTCGTGCGAGGTCGCCGCCGCGGACGTGGACCGCGGAGAAAGCCGTCCCAAGCGGCGGTCAGCCTCGGCGAGGTGGACCTCGCGCGCGGGCCGATCACCGAGCTGCGCGCGAGTCCGGTCGGCCAGCGCGTCTCATATGTGCAGCACAACGACCTCTACCTAGCGTCGCGGGGCAGCGTCTGGCGCGTGACCGACGACGGCGGCCCTGAGAAGTTTCACGGCAAGCTCGACTGGGTCTATCAGGAGGAGCTTTACGGCCGCGGTGATTTCCAAGGGCACTGGTGGAGCCCTGACGGCGCCCGCTGCGCGTTCCTCTCGCTTGACGAGGCGCCGGTGCGCGCGTTCACCGTGATCGATCATGTCCCTGCGGATTACCTTGATAAGGAGAGGTCGGTCGTCAGTGAGGTAACGAATTACCCAAAGGCTGGCGATCCAAACCCGTTTGCGAGCCTCTCGATCGCGCACTGCGAGCGCGACGCGGTGGTGCGCTGCGATTTGTCTCGGTTCCCCGAGGACCTGCTGGTCGTGCGCGTCGACTGGACTCCCGACGGCAGCAAGCTGTTGGCGACGATCCAGGACCGAATCCAAACCTGGGCAGAGCTCTGCGCGATCGACCCCGACACTGGCGAGGTGACCACCTGGATCCGTGAGGAGTCACCGACCTGGGTCAACCGCCCCAGCGCGCCGCGCTGGCTGGCCGACGGCACGTTCTTGTGGCTGTCGGAGCGAACGGGCTATCAGCACGTCTACCGCTACAAGCCCGGCGGCGAACTCATCGAGACGTCGACTAGCGGCGATTGGCAAGTGCGCTCGATCGTGCGCGTTGACGAGCCGGCGCGGTTGTTGTGGTTTGAAGGCACCAAAGACGGCGCGACCGGTCGCCACCTATATCGGGTCTCATTCGACGGCGCCGGGCTCATCTGCCTGACGCCAGGCGTCGGGACGCACGGATTCACGCTCGGCGAGGACGATCGCTTCGTGATTGACCGGTGGTCGTCGATGGAGCATCCGACGATCGTGCGCGTGCTCGACGCGGCGACAGGCGAGCTGGTCCGTGAGTTGGGGCGCGCGACGAAGGGGGCTGCGGATCGCTACGCGTTCAGTGAGAAGAAGCGCCTCAGCATCTCGGCGCGCGACGGTTACCCGCTCGATGCCTCGGTGCAGCTGCCGCCGGATTGGGCGCCGAACGAGCGATATCCGGTGTTCTTGCCGACGTATTCAGGTCCTGACGCTCCGTCGGTGCGAGATCGATGGTCGCACTCGACCTACTACCAGTTCCTGGCTCAGCAGGGCTTCATCGTCTTGCAGTGCAACGTCCGATCCGCGTCTGGGCGCGGGCAGAAGCACACGGGAGCGTGCTATCGGCAGCTCGGCGTGCAGGAGCTCCGGGACCTCGAGGACGCCATCGATCACGTCTGTGCCGAATACGGCGGCGACGCCGCGCGGGTAGCGATCAGCGGCTGGAGCTACGGCGGCTTCATGGCAGCCTTCGCGCTGACGCACAGCGACAAGTTCGCTTTGGGCCTCGCCGGCGCCGGCGTACACGACTGGCGCTTGTACGACACGATCTACACCGAGCGCTACATGAGAACGCCGCAGGAGAACAAGGAGGGCTACGAGCGGACGTCCGTGGTCCGTGCGGCGAAGCACCTGCGCGGTCAGCTAGTGCTCATCCACGGCACCAAAGATGACAACGTGCACATGCAAAATACGATGCAGTTGTTGTGGGAGCTGCAGCGGGCGAACCAGCAGAACGTCGAGTTGATGGTCTACCCGCGCTCTCGGCACGGCCTCAACGGCGAGGTGCGTCGCCACAACAGCGAGTTCCAGTGGCGCCGTTTGCGGCGTTTGCTGCAGCCGTGAGGCGCGCGCCCGACGGCGTCGCGGTCGGGTAGGCGCAATCCGCGTAGCACGCGACGCGGTCGCGGCTAGCTACACAAGTCTACGCAAGGCGCTCGACGTCGCTGCGCTCAGGATGCAGACTCATGTCACTATGCGCAGCGCTTCGTCGGTCACTGGTCTCGTCCTCCTCGCGGCATGCAGCGGCCCGTCGCTGTCCCTGAAGCGGGACGGCGCCGCGATCACGGTCGTGCGTGACGGTGCCGACGTCGCGACCGTATATGCGGCCGCGAGTCCTCGCCCATATGTGTGGCCCGTGCTGGCGCCGTCCGGGATCCCGGTGACGCGTAATCACCCTATGTGGGTGAGGGAGAACGAGCAGCATGATCACCCGCACCACAAGTCGCTGTGGTTCGCCCACGGCAGCGTCAACGGCTACGACTTCTGGCAGGGCGTCAAACATCACGAGCAGATCCTTCACGTCACCACGGAGACGCAGGAGCGGAGCGGCGGCGAGGTCGAGGTCGTCAGTGAATACAAGTGGCAGGTCGAAGGCGGCCGCGTGATCATGCGCGAGCAGCGCTCCATGACCTTCACCGAGCAGGCGGACTACCGGACCATCGATGTCGCCTTCAAGCTGATGGCGACAGAAGGCGACGTACTCTTTGGGGACACCAAGGAGGGGACGTTCGCCATGCGTTTGCATCCGTCGCTGCGCGTCGAAGGCAAAATCGCCAACGGTACGCTGACAGACAGCGAGGGGCGTCTCGGCAAAGAGGTCTGGGGCAAGCGCGCGCGGTGGATCCACGACTATGGGAGGGTCGGCGGCGACGACGTCGGCGTGGCGATCTTCGATCACCCGACGAACCTGCGTCACCCCACTTGGTGGCACGCTCGCACCTACGGACTCCTCGCGGCGAACCCATTCGGCAAGCACGACTTCCAGGGTGGCCCCTCCGGCGGAGGAGACTTCATGCTCAAAAAGGGCGAGGAGATGACCTTGCGCTATCAGGTCCTCGTCCACTACGGCGCCTGGTCCCCGGACCGGTTGGAGAATCTTTGGAAAGAGTGGGCGCGCTGAGCGCTCAATCCCGGAACGGGTCGCCGGTCGTTGCGCGTTTGACCGGCGCGCGCAGGGCGACGTTCTTCACGAGCCCAGAGTCATCGAAGGAGCCGAACCCGACGCGGCCCCAGCCTATCGTCGTGTCGGTAGCCGTCAGGACCGGCTCGCCTTCGTCGTCCCAGTAGACCTTGATGGTGCCTTCGTCCACGCGGCGTTCGATCCGCACGTGGTGCCATATCTCGCGCCCCCAATCGATGCCCGTCGTGAGCGGCGGAATGAGATTGGTCCTCGGCGCGTTGTTCACGAGGAAGACGTTGTGGGCGTTCGCGTCGGGGCTGGTCGCGAGGTGGGTGTAGTAGAAGCGGCTCGGTGACTGGAACCCGAAGAACAGGCAGAGGTCGCGGTGGCCGTAGTTCCTGCCGGTCTGAAGGAGGTCGACTTCCAGGTCGAAGTCGCGGACCTCGACGCCCTCGATCAGCGCGATGCTGAGCGGCGACCGGTGAGGAGGGCGGTATGCGCTCTTCTCGCGGAGCTCGAGCGCAGGCCCACGCGGGCCGGAGCGCGCGCGCCACGCGCGGGGATCGCTGAAGATGAAGTCATCGGCGCACGAGGGCTCCGCGCAGGATTGCTCGTAGACGACTTCGTATCGACCATCGCCGAGGCTCACGCACCCGCCGAGGAGCGTAGCCGTCGCCAGCATCCAACAAGCCGCGGCGAGGCCTGCGCTGCGCATCAAACCTGCTCCGGGACTTGGTATCCTGCGCGGTAGCTCCGCGAGAGCAGCGTGTTTGACTCCTCGTCCGTGAAGCGCTCTGTCTGTGGATCCATCGTCAGCCGCGGCCCCATGCGGACACCACCTTCTACGGTGTCGACGTCGACGTCATTTTTTGTCAGGTGGTCGTGCATGCGACGCCACGCCTCTGCTGTCCACTGGTTGCGACCAGCCATCGCGTCGAGCTCTTGTTTGGAGTGCGTCTTGCCGAGGAGGTGAGAGACGTTGCCCATGTGGCACATCGCGCTAGAGACGTGTCCTTCACGGATGTCGGCGCGCAGCTCGCTTTGTTCGCGGCTGCGCACCGCGTCGACGAAGTTTTGGTAGTGGTTGGTCGCGCCGGCGAACCTCTTGATCTCCTTGCCCTGTTTGTCGACGGCGATGGCTGAGGTGTAGTTAGGTATCCGGAGGTAGCCGTCCTGGCAGTGGACGATGACGCCGATCCTCGCGCCCTTGTAGTTGTCCATGTTCTTGCCCCAACCCTTCCGCTGTGACTCCTTGTCGCGCGGGAGGCCGCGGACCTCGAACAAGAGCGGGGGGCCTGCCTCGAACTCATGGAACACAATCTGGGTGTTGGGGGTGTCGCCGTCGTCGTCGTAGCCGACGCGGCCGCCGATGCTCAGGGTGTGTCGCGGCAGCTTGTCTTGGCCGAGGGCCCAGCGCGCGAGATCCATTTGGTGGATGCCTTGGTTGCCGACGTCGCCGTTGCCGGTGTCAAAGACCCAGTGCCAGTCGTAGTGGAGACTGCGTCTATGCAGGGGCACCGACGGCGCAGGGCCGAGCCACATGTCATAGTCGATGTGATCAGGGACTGTCTGCGGTCCGCCCACTTTACCGATGCTGCCGCGCGGCTTGTAACACAGGCCGCGCGCCAGCTGGATCTCACCGAGCTGTCCTGACTGGATGAACTCGATGCCCTGCGCGATGCCGTGGCTTGACCGACATTGGGTGCCGGTCTGCACGAGGCGTCCGTATTTGCGCGCGGCTTTGACGATCTGACCGCCCTCCCAGATGTTGTGGCTGACAGGCTTCTCTAGGTAGACGTCTTTGCCCGCCTGGCACGCCCATATGGCCTGCAGCGCGTGCCAGTGGTTCGGCGTCGCGACGCTGATGGCGTCGATGTCGTCTCGGTCTAGGACCTCGCGGAGATCGGTGTAGGTGTCAGCCGCGACCTCGTCGCCGTATTTGCCCTCTGCGAGCTTCTTCTGCTCGCGCGCGAGGATGTCACGGTCGACGTCGACGAGCGCGACGACCTTGACGTCTTTGATCTTGTTGAGGCCGCCGATGTGCGCAGTGCCGCGGCTGCGGACGCCGACGCAAGCGACGCGCAGCTCATTGTTCGGTTGCCACAGCGGGTTTCGCAGAGGTGACGCGGCGGGCGTGACGCTGAGCGTCACCGCTGCCGCGCCAGAACCTTGCAGGAAGCGACGACGAGAGAAGTTGGTCATGCTGGCTACAGAATCGTGTGAGATCGTTACCGTATCGCGCTGAAGCCACGTGCCAACTCCCATGAGACACCTCCCTCTGCTCTTCTCGTCGCCGGCGCTCTGCGCGTTCAGCGTCGAACGTGGCTGGCGTTTGCCTGGGTCGGAAGGCTGGATCGGACAGTGGTCGCCGGGGATCGGCGACCCGTCCTTCGCGGGGTGGCTCACCGTCGTGGCTTACTTCGTCGCAGCCTTCGTTTGTTGGCGCGCTCGTCGCATCGCCCGGGATGAGAGGCCGCGAGCAACCGGGCTCGCGTCCGCCCGGTTCTGGTCGGTCTTGGCCGTCGGCCTCACGATGCTAGGGGTTAACAAGCAGCTCGATCTACAGACGGCCGTCACCGAAATCGGCCGCATCTTGGCGCGCCAGCAGGGCTGGTACGACCACCGACGGTGGGTCCAGATGGCCTTTATCGTGCTCGTGATTTTGATCGTCGCCATGGCGTGCAGGTGGCTTCTTCGTGCGGCTGCAGCGGATTTATCACGGCTCTGGTTGGCCGTGGTCGGCGCAGCGGTGCTCGGTGCCTTCGTCGCTATTCGCGCGTCTTCGTTTCATCACGTCGACGCGTGCATCTGGTTCGATTTGTTGTTCGGCCTGCGGGTCAACGTCGTGTTGGAGCTCGGCGGGATCTGCTGTATCAGCGTCGCAGCCCTGCGCTTTCAGCGCCTACGCCGCGCTGTCACGCGTCGCGACGGGCGCTAGCGCGTCGCTGCGGGCGCCCTCGACCTTTTGACCGCGATCGGGGTCACCTGCCGTCGCGTGGCGTCGCCGTGAACTCTGACGCCATGTCGTCATCAGCGCTGGAGTAGCTAAACGTCGCGGCCCATGCCTCGGTCTTGAACGAGGTGATCCGTTGCTGCTTGTCACGCGTCAAGCGAGCTGTCCCGACCGTCAGCTGCCCGCCGCGTTTGAGCACATACGTCGGCGCGGTGTCATTGCCGTCGCTGAGGTAGTCGGCGATCAGCAGGAACTGGTTGACTACGTTGCGGTGGCCTTGGTCCCAGCGCGCTTTGCTGAACTCCAGCATGAGTTGACTGTCTGCGACGTATTGGTTGGCCAGCGTTGAGAACGCCTCTTGCGGCGCCTCAAGGAAGAATCGACAGTTGCCGCGGGCATACGACTTGTCGAATCTCTCCACGTCGTCGAAGTAGGCGCGCCAAGCTTGCGGCCAAGTATCGGCAACGCCGTCCCAGCGCCCTAGCCGCTCGAAGCGCTCTTTGGTGGCGTCCATGTCGATGCCGCGCGCGCGGGGTTGGCGATAGACGACCGCGTCTCCTGCGGCGTTCTGAAGCCCGTCGAATTTGCGCGCAAACAGCGCTGGTCGTCGGCTACGTCCGACCGTGTCGAGCATGTTGTGCGCGACCTCGTGCGCGAGGCAGATGAGGTAGACGTCCGTGATCCCAGGGCGCGGCGCGTCCTTTGGGAAGCTGTTCTCCGGGACGCCTAGCTTCATCGCGAAGATGTTGACGCCTGTGCGCGCCTGCACACGGTGTCGCTTCGCGCCCGGACCCAGCCAGCCTGCCACCGAGATCAACTCGACGTCCCAGACTCGGCGGGGCAGCGACGTCAGCAGCGTATGCATACGCTCAAGCTGTCGGGCCGACGCCCGTCCGTTGTCGTAGAAGACGACGCCGAGGTCGACTAGCAACCGCCGGTAGCCGCTCTCGAAGCCCAGGGCGTCGGCGACTTCGCGCCGCGCTGTGCGTGGATCGGCTGTCGCTGGCGCTGCCTCAAGGAGCACGACCCAAAACTGCGCGGCCAGCATCGGCGCGTGTGGCGTCTCCTCTAGGTCATGGCGTCGCCGACGGAGCAACTCAGGGTGGCGTGATGGCAGCGCCGAGAGCGCCTTGAACAGCGATTCGCGTTCAGGTCCGTTGACGAGCCCGGCGGCGAGGTCGGCTTGCAGTGCGCCGAGCGCGGCAAAGGCTGCGTCGCGCTGCTGCTCATGCTCTTCGAACCAAGATGGAGTCTCGGCTTGACGGAGTAACGCCGTGAGCCTGTCAACCCGTTCACGCCGGCTGACGCCGCGCAGCGTGAAGAGCTTGCCGTTCTTGCCGCCAGAGATCAGATCAAGCACGCCGTCTCCGTCTACGTCGACCAGCTCCGGGGTCGTATCGTCGCCGTTGAAGCCGCGGAGGTTCAGCCCCTCGCCGTCGGTAGCGCTGCGGAGCTGCTCTGGCTTGGCGAAGCCGTTGGCGCTTCCGCGGTAGAGCGAGAACGTGCCCCAGTTCACGCCCAGTAGCAGGTCGAGGTGTGCGTCGCCGTCGAAGTCGAGCACGCGTGGGTGAGCGTTGTAGGCGAGGTTTACGTCGCCGAGCGGTTGGTCGGTCGCGAAGCGAGGCGCTCGGGGTGTGCCGATGTTGCGATGCCAAGCGACGCGGCCGCTGAACGCTCCGGTCACGAGGTCGGGCAGCCCGTCGCCGTCGCAATCCGCGACGTCGAATCTGCCGTCGCAGCCGTTTTGTAGGGTGAGGTCCGCGGCGGCGGCCGCAAACCGAGGCGCTCCACGAACCCCTTCGTTGACGTGAACGGACAGCTTGTTCCTGCTGTGCGCTACGAGGAGCTCAGGCAGGCCGTCGTCCGTCAAGTCGGCGAGTGCGGCGCCGGTGTAGCGCTGTCCCCAGCGGGCGCGCGATGAGATCTTGACCTGTCGTGGCGGCCCCAGGGTCAGACGTGCGTCGCCAGCGGCTGGGCGGGTCTCAAGCAACCAGATCCTGCCATCTCCGCCGCCTACCAGGACGTCGAGGTCATTGTCCTGATCCCAGTCGGCCACTCGGACGGCGGCGTGACCGGGCACCTGGAGCGGCTCACCGGCGCGATCACAGAGCGGGGTCGGGGCTCCGTATGACGTCGTGGTTGTCTGCTGCGCGGCGATTGGGGCGGCGACGGCGGCAGCTGTCAGGAGCAACAAGATCGTGCGGCGTGGGCGGGGGCCGAACATCACCTTAGAGGTTACTCGACTTTACGGCCCTAGCAGAGACGATCTCGGGATGCGCAGCCTCCTCCTCGCCCTGCTCTCGCTGTCGTGCTCTTTAGCGTGCTCGCTCCACGCTCAGGGCAAGCCGCTCTCTGGGTCACGCCCCAACATCATCTTTATCTTCAGCGACGACCACGCAGCGCACGCGATCAGCGCCTATGGATCGAAGATCAACAAGACCCCGCACATCGACAGGCTGGCTGAAGAAGGTTTGTTGTTCCGCAACAACTTCTGCGGCAACGCGCTTTGCGGGCCTTCACGCGCGACCATCCTGACGGGGCTACACAGCCACGCGAACGGCTTCATGAGGAACGGCAACGTCTTTGACGGCGATCAGACGACGTTCCCGAAGCTGCTGCAGAAGGTCGGTTACCAGACCGCCATCATCGGCAAGTGGCACCTCTCCTCGGATCCGCAGGGCTTCGACCACTGGATGGTGTTGCCGGGGCAGGGACAGTACTACAACCCGGACTTCATCCTCCCGGACGCGGGGAGCAAGAACGGCCGCAAGCGCGTCCGCTATGAAGGCCACGCGACGAACCTCACGACGAAGTTCTCGCTGGAATGGCTCGATGATCGGGACCCCGACAAGCCGTTCCTGCTGATGTGCCAACACAAGGCTCCGCACCGAAACTGGATGCCCGCTGCAGAGGACCTCGGTCTCTACCAGGGCGAGACGATCCCGGAGCCGACGTCGTTGTTCGACGATTACACCGGGCGCGGCCCAATGGCGAAGGCGCAGGAGATGTCGATCGCCAAGCACATGTTCCTGCACTATGACCTGATCGTCCCGCCTGCCGACGAGTCCAAGCTGCAAGGAACCGACCGGGCATGGTTGTCGCAGCGCAAGCGGATGAACGCAGCGCAGCTGTCTGCTTGGGACGCTGCATTCGATAACGAGAACGCGGCGTTCCTGCGCGAAGACCCCGCCGGAAGAGAGCGCGTTCGCTGGGCCTACCAGCGCTACATCAAGAATTACCTTCGCTGCGTCAACGGCGTCGACAGAAGCGTCGGGGAACTGCTGGCGTGGCTTGACGCGCGCCCTGAGGTCAAGAAGAACACCGTCATCATCTACAGCTCTGACCAAGGCTTCTACTTGGGGGATCACGGCTGGTATGACAAGCGATGGATGTACGAAGAGAGCCTGCGGATGCCGCTGGTGATGCGTTGGCCGGCCCACTTCGCGGCAGGTGATGAGGTCTCGGAGCTGACGCAGAACATTGACTTCGCGCCGACCTTCCTCGACCTCGCTGGGGTCCCTGTCCCGGCCACGATGCACGGCAAGAGTATGGTGCCGTTGCTCGGCCGGTCCGGCGGAGACCGCGCCGACGGCGATCAAGAAGACGACGTCGCTGCCGCAGCGAGCGGTTGGCGTGATTCGATCTACTATCACTACTACGAGTCCCAGGCTGTGCACATGGTCCCTGCCATGTACGGGATCAGGACGTCGCGCTTTAAGCTCGTGCGCTACTACGAGCCGCAGTGGGACACATGGGAGATGTTCGACCTTCAGGTCGATCCCGCCGAGATGAAGAACATCTACGAGGCGCCGCGCTACAAGGCTATGCGGACATACCTGACCAAGATGCTCGAAGACCTGCGCGCCGAATACGATGATGACACCGGGCAGGTCGGCGACGGGGTCTTCCCCGTGACGGCAGGCGTCGCGCGGTGCGTCCGTGAAGGCGACGGGCACCGCGTTTGGTTCAATGCGCCTGGCGGATACGTGATGCAGCGTGGCCGCAAGGAAGGGCCGGTAACGGTCTCGGCCACGATGTCCCTCGTGCCAGGGAGGCAGCGCACAAACGGCGAGTTGATGCTGACGGGAGCCGGCCCGCGTGCAGCGGTCATGCGCGTCGGCCTCGACTTGCGCGACGCTATGCGTCTCGTCGTTCAGGGGCCGCGATGGCGCCAGCAGGCCGCGAGCGCGAAGATCTCATGGGACGGCGAGCCGGTCGTGGAAGTCGTAGTGACGCTCGATTTCGACGCCCATCAGCTGACCGCTGAAGCGGGCGGCCAACGCGTCACGGCGCCGCTGCCGGCAGATTGGAGCGCGCTCACCGGGTGGGGTTACGGCGGCAACAACTCGGAGACGGTGTTTGGGCCGCTGCAGTTCCAGTGATGGCGGATGCGCTCCTGGACGCGCCCCTGCGCGACGGCGACGGCCGCCTCACGACGCTGCGCGATCACCTCGACCAGGTTGCCTTGGTGGTCGTCTTCGTGCGTCACTATGGTTGACTGTTTACGCGTGAACGCGTGGCGCAGTTGCGCTCGCTTGAAGCTTCGCTCGCCGGAGGCGCCTCGCGCCTCGTGACCGTAGGTCCCGGGTCGCCCGAGATGGCAGCGGCGTTCCGTGACGAACACTCCCTCCAGTGGGCCGTCCTCACGGATCCAGACGGCGCTGTGTTCCGCGCCGCCGGGATGCGGCGAGGGCTGCGGTCCCTGTTGCGGCTGCGGGCCGTCGGCAACGGCCTGCGGGCTTTGCGCGGGGGGCACCGGCAGTCCGCTGTGCAGGGTGATCCTTGGCAGCAGGGCGGCGCGCTCGTCTTCCGTGCGACAGGAGCCCTCGCTTACGAAGCCAGGGATCTTGGCGCCGGAGACCTCTTGGACCTCGACGCGTTGCGGACTGTTTTGTCTGAGTTAGGCGACGCGTGACCTGAGCAGCGATCCCATCGAGACCTTTTTGGGGCCGAATGGGCACATCCGATCTGGGCTCACGTGCTTCGATATAGGGCGTCTGACTCACTTCGCGCCTACCGACATGCTGAACGTTTACACAAGGTCTCTCATCGCCGCGCTGATGGCGCCCCTCGCGTTCGCGCAGCAAACGCCCGCGCCGCTCAGCGACGACGTCGCCGAGCGGATCGTCGCAGAGGGCATCGACAACAGCGGGGTGCAAGCGATCTTGCGCGAGATGACCGGAGACATCGGTCATCGCCTCACGGGCTCTGAAAACTTCACCAAGGCGTGCGCGTGGGCGAAGCAACACTTCGAACGCATGGGATTGACAGTGGAGCTTGAGAAGTGGGACGAGTGGCAGACGGTTTGGTCGAGAGGTGAGTGGGTCGGGCGGATCGTTGAGCCGATCGAACTCGATATGTATGTGGCTACCGAAGCGTGGACAGCGGGGACCGACGGTCTTCAGAGGGCTGGCTTCGCCGCGGCGCCGCGGTCTTCAAAAGACGAAGCCGTCGCTGCGACCGGCGGCAAATGGGTGATCTCCCGCCGTAAGCCGACCTCCCGCGTCTGCGCCGCTGTCGAGGACGCGGGCGCGCTCGGTGTCGTCTACCGCGCCGGCGACCCCAACGAGCGTTATCCGACGCGCGTGCGCGTCTTTGGCGACTCGCGCGTCGCCCAGATGCCTGCGGATCAGGCGCCGACGCTGCCGGCGATTGCCGTGCGCGCCGATGACTTTGACCGGCTGTGGTCAATGTTCGAGGACGGCGAGGAGCCGGTCGCAGAGTTCGACATTCAGAACAAGTTCAAGCCTGGTCCGATCCAGCTCGACAACGTCATCGCGACGATGCGTGGCAGCGAGAAACCCGATGAGTGGGTGGTCGTCTCTTCGCACCTGGACAGTTGGCACCAAGCCCAAGGCTGCACCGACAATGGCACGGGCAGCGCGACGACCTTGGAGGCCGCCCGCATCCTGACCAAGATTGGGGCGAAGCCGAAGCGCTCGATTAAGTTTTGCCTATGGGGCGGAGAAGAGCAGGGGCTGCTGGGTAGCCGCGGCTTCGTGCAGCGCCATCGCGCCAAGATGACCAGCGTCTCTGCCTGCTTCAACCACGACACCGGCACCAACTGGGCGCAATCGCTGACGGTGACGAACCGGATGAAGGCGCAGCTAGATCCGATCTTCGCCCAAGTGAACCGGCTGCTTTCTGCGCCTGACGCAGACTGGGAGGGTCCGGTGTTCGCCCTCCGCGGCGTCGAATCGATCGGCGGCGGTCGCGGTGGCAGCGATCACGCGTCGTTCTTGGCTGCGCAGGTGCCCGGCCTCGGGTGGGGGCTCAAGGGGCGCAGCGATTACTTCCAGCACACCTGGCACACGCAGTGGGACACCTTCGACGTCGCGATAGATGAATATCAGCGGCACACTGCGACTGTCATCGCGATGGCCGCGCTTGGCACAGCCAACCTCGACGAGCTGCTCGACCGCGACAACATTCGGACGCGAAGGAGCGGGCGCGGCCAGTCATCAGCTTTCGCCAGCGCGTGGTTCGAGGGTGAGATGGACGGGATGACCTTCAAGTCCGTCAAGAAGGACGGTCGCGCGGCGCGAATGGGCGTTCAAGCGGGCGACAAGCTCCTCAAGGTCTCCGGCAAGAAGATCACGTCGATGCGTCAGATCTTTCAGTTCGCCAGGGAGGCCAAGGGAGAAACGATCGAGTTCGGCTTCCAACGCGGCGACAAGGAGTTCTCCGCGAAGATGAAAAAGAGCGAGGCTTCGCTCAGCGGTCGCCGGCGTCGTCGTCGCTAGGTCGGCTGCAGCGCGGCGCCCATGACGAAGTCCGCGAAGCCGAGTTTCTCGTCCGGATCTGCCGGGCATCCGAGCAGGTCGAAGCAGCTCGCCCGCGCGATGCGGAACGCCTCGAGCGTGCACGTCGCAGCTTGCTCGCGCGTCATCATCCCGACGTCCTTGGTGAACGAGACGCTGCCCAGCGCTTCGGCGAACTCGTGGAGGTTGCTCTGGTGGTAGCCGCCTGCAGCCGTCACGGCCTGCTCGGTCTGGCCGAACAGCTTCGCAAACTGTTCGAGCGACTTAACGACGAAGGCGCTCTGGCGTAGCTCTTGGCGCAAGTCTGTTAGGTCCATGTGGAGGTCCTGAAGGTAGGAGTTGACCCACAGGGCGTAGTAGGCGGCGATGTCGAGCTTCCACTTGATCGACATCAGCTCATAGCTGCCGAAGAGTTCGTACTGGTCGCGATACAGCGGCAGGTTTGCCGCGTAGCGGAACTGCAAGTAGCCATCGTACAGCCGCTGGCGCTCGGTGATGTCTTCACCGTCGTGATGGCGAGCGACGAGGTCCGCGACGTAGTCGTTCGCCAGCGTGATGAAGTCGCTGCCCGGACTGTAGAACGGGTCGCTGAACGCGGCGGCCTCGCCGATCACGGCCCAGCGGTCACCGAACCACTGTTTAGTGCCGTAGGCGAGCTGCCCATACGCGCCGAAGTCGAGCCATTCGGCGCCTTCAACCAGGTCACGACAAGCGCGCTGTCGAGTCAGGAAGTCCTTGAGGCCATCCTGTCGGAGGATCTCGCGGCCGACGTGTTGGGTGTCACCGACGACGCCCACGCTGGTCACGCCGCCGCGAAGCGGGATGAGCCAAGTCCAGTGTCCGCGGTGCATGAAGTGAACCGTGGAGAGGCGCCGCGACGTGTTCCGCGTCCGGTCCCGCCAAGCTTGGTCGATCTCCGGGGCGTCCAGATCCGCGACGCCTTCCAGCCGCGCCCACGACGCGTGGCACTTGTGCTGTTCCTCGGGCACCCTCAGCCCGAGCTTGCGTGCCATCAAGCCAGCCCGGCCGCTAGCGTCGACAACCCACGTCGTCGATACCCGCCTGACCTGGCTCTGTTCGGAGAACTCGACGTGGTGGTGGGGAGCGCCCAGTTGGATTTCGGTGACCTTGCAGCCTTCGAGGATCTCGGCGCCGCGTGCTGCGCTGCTATCGCGAAGCTCGCGCTCCAGCGCAGAGCGATCGAGCTGAAAGCTGGGGTGGAACGGGAGCCCGTAGGAGCCGATCTCACTCAGGTCTGTAATCGGCGACTCGCTCTGCCCCTGGTCGAAGAAGAACCGCAAGCCGTTTTTGGGCAGGTGGTTCTCGTAGAGGTACGTGCTCAGCCCGAGCTTGCGGACGAGGTAGTTGGAGAACAGCTCGACGGTCGCCTCTCCGACTTTGTAGGAGGTGTCGGTCGCGCGCTCGAGGACCAGGACCCTTAGATCGGGGCGCTGCAGGCGCATTTGGCGGGCGAGCAGGCCACCGGCGAGGCCGCCGCCAAGGATGACGAGGTCGTAGTCGGGGTTCGGCATGGTTGGTCAGACGCGCTCGCGCGGCTGTGTGAACGAACATAGCACCGGCGTGGTGTTTCGCCTCGCCACATTGTCGCGCCCTCTCCAACGGCCTGCCGTTCTCCCCGGGGCAGCCGGCCGGCGGGTGCCTTACCGGGAAAATGGCCAAAGATTGTCCATGGTTCGCTACACGGCAAATCGTTATACCATGGAGAGTAAGCGCCATTGGGCACCGCTGAGCAGCCCATGGCACGGGCGCCAGAGACGGCCCGGATCGTCGGCTGGTCCGCGCGGGCCGCTCTCGCTGGGTAAACATCCAGATCTGCAACAAGTGCGAGGGGCGCAGATTCCGAAAATGCGAAGCAGAGGCGACCGCCGCGCCAGACCACATGTTCCGCCGCAAGAAGCCAACCGACACCAGAGACGCCGCGCTGCAAGACGACTTTGTCGTCGTGGTTGACGAGTCCGTAAACCCCTATCTCGTGTTGTTTCACGAGCCCGCGGGTTTCCGTGCCGAGCAGCTGCGCGGTCTACGGAATCGCTTGGTAGCGATGAATCCAGACGGTGAGCCCAAGACGCTCGTCGTCACGTCTGCCGTGCGCGGTGAAGGGAAGACGGTCTCTGCGCTGAACCTCGCTATGGCGTTCGCCGAGCTTGAGCGTCAAGAGGTCGTGGTCGTCGACGCGGACCTGCGTCGTCCCAGCTGCGAGCGCTACCTGAATCTCAACCAGCGGGCGGGCCTAACCGATGTCCTCCTCGGGCATGAGACCGTCGACAAAGCGCTGCGCCCCGCGGGCTACCGCGACCTCGTGATGCTCGGCGCAGGGACCCGCGTCGAAAATCCGGCTGAGGTCTTCAGCAGTTCACGCCTCGACCAGCTGCTGCATCGACTCAAGGAGCGGTTCCACTACGTCGTCGTCGATACGCCCCCGGTGCTCTCGTCGACGGACGCGGGAGTGCTCTCGGCGGCGGCGGATGGGACGCTGTTGGTGGTCCGGCTGGAGCATTCTCTCAAGAAGCAGTCGCGAGACGCGTGGCAGGTGCTCAGCGACACGGGCGGAAACGTGCTCGGCACCTTCGTCACGGAGGTGCGCGGTCAGGACCCTGACAGTGACCGGCGGCTCGCCTACGACCCGGCGCCTGAGGAGGCGGAGTAGGTCGTGACCGGGTTCAAAGAGACGTTGAAGGATGCACTGCGGCAAGTGTCGTTCCGCACCTCCGTCGACAAGCTGAAGAAGAAGGGTATTCAGGACGTCAACGTCCTCGGCATCGACCGGCTCGTCGGGCTCGTCGAGGCCGCCGTTCACCGGAGTCTCCGCTCGCGGCTGATGGGCGTCGACCGTGACGCCGTCGCAGAGTCGACCAAGGCTGAGTTCTTGCGCTTGCTGCAGTCACACGAAGACCTACAGCGCGAGAAGTCCGAGATCGAGCAGGCCCGCGAGCGCGCCGAAGAAGAGATTGATCTGATGCGCCGAGAGCTCGCGCGCAAGCAGAGCGCTCTGCAGGTCCGCTTGGAGGCGGACCCCGTCGAGCAGGCGAACCGCTACGTAGGGGAAGACGCCGCGATCGCCGCAAAGGTCGCTGAGGTCCTCGCTTTGATCCAAGCATCGGCGGAGGGGCCGACGCCCGAGGTCCTGCAAGAGCGCCTGATGGCGCTGGTGATGGACGTCGTGCACGAAGAACGCAAATCCGCAGACAGCGCTAGGAAGGCGCTGCAGGACCGGGAAGTCGACCTCCTGCAGCGCAGGATTAAGAAGCTGGCCGCCACGCTCACCTCAACCGAGCAACGGCTGGCGAGGGCGAGCGCCGAGCAGGGCGTCGAAACGGGAATCTCGTCGATCTATCGCGAGGTGCAGGGGCTCGACGTCTCGGATCAGCACGCGGGCAGAAAGCGCGAGCTGATGGCGGACATCTTCCGGGCCAACCTTGAGATCCAGAAACGAAGCAAGGGCGCATGAGTCGCCCAGTGGAGAGCCACAAGTCATGAGTGATACCAACGAAACGACCACCAACGAGCCCGACAGCACGAAGAAGGACCACGGCGTCCTCTACATCGGGATGGATCTGGGGACTTCGCGGACGTCGGTGACGGCGAGCAACGGAGTGCGAGAGACCGTGTATTCCATGGTCGGCTATCCAAAGGACCACGTCGCTCGAAAGCTGTTGGAGAAAGACGTGCTGTTCGGCGCAGAGGCGATGGAGAAGCGCATGTCGCTGAACTTCTACAAGCCGTTGGAGAAGGGCGTCATCAAGGTTGACGGGGACGCGGCTGATGAGGCGAACATGAAGGCCGCGCGGGACCTGATCGGCGAGGCGATCCGTTTGGCCAAGCCGCGTTCGGATGAGCTCGTCTACTGCGTGATCGGGGCGCCTGCGGAGGCGTCGATCAAAAACCGAGAAGCGATCATTGAGGCTGCGCGCGAGCACGTCGACTCCGTGATGCTCTGTTCAGAGCCCTTCGCGGTCGCCTACGGGCAAGGGCAGGAGTGGCTCGATGACGTGCTGGTCTGTGATATCGGCGCGGGGACCACGGACCTCTGCCGGATGCACGGGACGATGCCAGAGGACGCAGACCAGGTGATGTTCGAC
>NYVR01000100.1 GCA_002684655.1 Planctomycetota bacterium
CAATCTAATAAATTTGATCCAGCTGTTATTACCGCATCTAAAGCAATAACTCCAGCGACATTAGATACATACAGGGCTGCTATGAAGAACTTATTACCTACACCCTCGAAATCACACTATGTATTCAACTTGCGAGATTTTTCGCGTGTTATTCAAGGTATTTTATTGGTTAAACCCTCCGAAAATTTTGACAAGAATGCTTTGGTTAGATTGTGGACTCACGAAGCTATTCGGGTTTTCAATGATCGATTGATCGACGAAAAAGATAGAGATTGGTTTACATCTCAAATAGAGAAAGTGTCAAGTCAACATTTTCAAATCAAATTTTACGATACCTTCAAACATCTGGATATTAATGGCAAGAAGTCTATTGACACTCAAGATATGCGGCGTCTATTTTTTGGTGACTATATGGGTCCAGAAGGTACTGAAAATGCTCCTTATGAAGAAATTCAAGATCTACAAATGCTATCAGAACGAATTGAAACCTACTTAGATGACTTTAATGCAAATTCGAGGAAACCAATGAGTTTGGTAATGTTTATGTTCGCTATTGAACATGTTTCACGTATAGCACGTATATTAAAAATGCCCGGTGGAAATGCCCTTTTAGTAGGCGTCGGAGGTTCTGGAAGAAAGTCTCTCGCTACTCTAGCAACATACATGGCTGACTATACTTTATTCAGCATCGAGATTTCTAAAAATTACACAAATATAGAATGGCGAGAAGATTTGAAGACTGTTCTTCGAGGTGCAGGGTGTGGTCAGCAACCCTTTGTATTTTTATTTTCCGACACTCAAATTAAGAATGAGACCTTTGTAGAAGATATCAATAATATTTTGAATTCTGGAGAGGTACCAAACATCTTTCCGAGTGACGAAAAAGCAGCAGTTTGCGAACAAAGTCGACCTTTTGCAAGAGCAGTGTATGGTAAAGCTGCCCAAGATATGAATGCTGGAGAGTTATATGCTTTCTTTTTATCAAGAGTTCGTGTAAACCTTCATGTGGTACTTGCATTCTCTCCCATTGGTGATTCCTTTCGTGATCGTTTACGAAAGTTTCCGTCGCTAATTAATTGTTGTGCTATTGACTGGTTTACGGCTTGGCCTCAAGATGCGCTGGTTGCTGTGGCAAAGAAATTTTTAGCTGACATTAAGTTTGAGGAAAATTCTCATAGAGAGGCATGTGAAAACATTTGTCAGTATTTCCATATTTCTGTTCGTGATCTATCCGAGCAGTTTTGGGAAGAATTGAAAAGACAGGTATACATTACACCAACTTCATACTTAGAGTTAATTATGGCTTTTAAGGGGTCTTTAGATAAAAAACGAGGGGAAGTTTCTACTGCAAAAAGTCGATACGACGTTGGACTAGAAAAGCTTCAATTTGCGACTGAACAAGTGAACATCATGCAAAAAGAACTCGAAGATCTTCAACCGGTACTTATTGTTGCTCAAAAAGATACAGATGCATTGATGGAAGAAATTGAGGCAAAATTACCTGGAGTTAATATTAAACGAGAGGAGGTAGGAAAAGATGCTGCAGCTGCCCAAGCTGAGGCAGACGAATGTCAAAAACAAAAAGATTCAGTTCAAGAGGATCTTGCAGAGGCTATTCCGGTTCTAGAGTCAGCAATAAAGGCTTTGGATACTATAAAGTCGAGTGAAATTGGTGAAATAAAAGGATTGAAAAAACCTCCCGATGGGGTAAAACTTGTTTGTGAAGCCGTTTGCGTCATGTTAGATGTGAAACCAGTAAAAATTCCTAATCCAGATGATCCGACAAAAAAAATTTGGGACTATTGGGGTCCATCACAGAAGATGTTAGGTGAATCTACTTTTATCAGTACCTTAAAAACTTACGACAAAGACAATATTAATCCAAAGTTTGTCAAAGAAATTTCTTCGAGATTTATTAATGACGAAAAGTTTACTCCCGAAGCAGCTGCCAAAGCGTCTCAGGCCGCTGCTGGTATGTGCAAGTGGGTGCATGCAATGATTACATATGATAAGGTGGCTAAAGTTGTTGCCCCCAAAAGAGAGGCACTTGCAAAGGCAGAAGAGGTTTTGGCAAAAACTATGGGAGAATTAAATGTGAAGCAAGCAGAACTGAAAGCAGTTGAAGATGATTTAGCAGCACTGGAAGCAGCTTTCGAGGGCGCTGTTCAAAAGAAACAAGATCTTGAGTTTCAGGTAGATCTTTGCGCTAAAAAACTGGTTCGAGCAACACAATTAATCGATGGATTAGGCGGAGAAAAGTCTCGGTGGACGCAGTTCTCTTTAGAGTTAGGGAATGATTTTACAAATCTAACTGGAGATGTCATAATCTCCGCAGCTATTTGCGCTTATTTGGGGCCTTTCACAGCTGTTTACCGATCAGGTATTATAGAGGAATGGGTATCAAAATGTAAAGAGCTTAATATACCATGTTCAGCGACCCCATCTTTGTTAAAGACACTTGGAAACCCCGTACAAATCAGGGACTGGAATATTGATGGCTTACCAACAGATTCATTTTCTGTTGACAATGGAATCATGGTATTTAATTCACGACGTTGGCCGCTGATGATCGATCCTCAGGGACAGGCAAACAAGTGGGTAAGGAATATGGAGAAATCTCGCAATCTTCAAGTTATTAAATTGACTGATAGTGACTTCTTGCGAACTCTCGAAAACGCCATCCAATTTGGACAACCAGTTCTCCTAGAAAATATAGGAGAAGAATTAGACCCATCTTTGGAACCTCTCTTGCTAAAGCAGATTTTTAAATCAGGAGGAGTAAATCAAATTCGTTTAGGAGATGCAACAATTGAATATTCCGACCAATTTGCATTTTATATGACCACCAAGTATAGAAATCCCCATTATTTACCTGAAGTGTCTGTCAAAGTAACATTGTTAAACTTCATGATTACTCCAGAAGGCTTACAAGATCAATTACTTGGTATTGTAGTATCTCAGGAAAGACCTGATCTGGAGGAGCAAAAGAATAAATTAATCCTGGAATCAGCAGAAAATAAACGAATGTTGAAAAATATTGAAGATCAAATATTAGCTATATTGTCGAATTCTGAAGGCAATATTCTAGAAGATGAAGTAGCTATTGACACTCTTGGTAAATCAAAAATTGTCTCCGACGAAATCAAAGAAAAACAAATCATTGCCGAAGAGACTGAGCGTGATATTGATGAGGTTAGAAAAGGATATACCCCAATTGCGTATTCATCTCAGGTGCTTTTCTTCTGTATTGCTGATTTAGCGAATATTGAGCCAGTATATCAGTACTCCTTAGAATGGTTCATCAATCTCTTTATTATGTCAATTCAGAAGTCTGAGCGGAGTCCAGACCTCACGCAAAGGTTGACGAACTTGGATAAACATTTTACATTTTCACTCTATCAAAACGTCTGTCGCTCGCTCCTCGAAAAAGATAAACTTCTTTTTTCTTTTATTTTGACTGTCCGTATCTTAATGAGTAAAGATAAAATTGATCCTGTAGAGTGGTATTTTGCACTAACTGGAGGAGTTGCTATGGAAAATGTACACCAAAATCCTGTTTCAGATTGGCTTTCTGAAAAGCAATGGGGTGAAGTTACTCGTCTATCTGAACTAAAAAGTTTTAATGGGTTACGTGAAGAGTTTAGTAGTGGTGCTGAGGAATGGAAGCGAATTTATGATTCATCATATCCTCACCAGGAACATTTCCCTGGAAAGTGGGAAACATCGTTAGAAGGAGTACAGCGATTATGTTTGCTCAGATGTCTTCGTCCAGACAAGATAATATTAGCCGTTCAAGACTTTGTTGCTTCAGAAATGGGTGAAAAGTATGTGAAGCCTCCACCATTTGATTTAGAAGCATGTTACCAGGATTCAAGTAACACATGTCCTTTAGTCTTCATTCTATCTGCTGGTTCTGATCCCATGGGTGCAGTTCTTAAGGCATCAGAAGCAATGAAGCGTGAAGTGTCCTATATATCATTAGGCCAAGGCCAAGGTCCTATTGCTGAACGAATGATTACCAAAGCAAAGACAGACGGTTCGTGGGTTGTTCTGCAGAATTGTCATTTGGCTCCTTCTTGGATGACAACTTTAGAAAAAATTACAGAAGAATTTCATCCAACTAAAACAAATACCAACTTCCGTTTATGGTGTACAACTTATCCGTCAAATGTCTTCCCTGTTTCTGTGCTTCAAAACTCTGTTAAAATGACAGTAGAACCTCCGAAAGGTATTCGTGCAAATTTGTTGGGCTCTTACAAATCAGACCCTATTGTAGATCCTGAGTTTTTCGACTCTTGTAGTAAAGGACCAGAATTCCGTCGTTTACTTTACGGCTTATGCTTTTTCCATGCGCTTGTCCAAGAGAGAAGGTTGTTCGGCCCCATTGGCTGGAACATACCTTACGAATTTAATCTTTCTGACCTAAAAATTTCTGTAAAACAAATTGCTATGTTTCTGAATGAAAATGATTATATACCTTTTAAAGCATTAAATTATTGCACAGGAGAGTGTAATTATGGAGGGCGGGTAACAGATGATAAGGATCGTCGAACTTTGAATTGTATCTTATTAAACTTTTTTAATAAAGATTTCTTAGCAGAGGATCATAATATTACACCCTCTGGATCATATAAAGCTCCACCTGATGGTACTTATGAAGATTTTCTCGGATATATTGAGACCTTGCCTTTAAGTGCTCCTCCAGAAGTCTTTGGCTTACATGAAAATGCTACGATCACAAAAGATCAAAACGATACAAATAAACTATTTGAAGGAATTCTATCCACTGAGAAAGGAAATTCTGGTGGTGGTGGAGGGGCATCTAAGGAAGAGATGATTTTGATGGTTGCCGCGGATATTTTATCGAAGATTCCTAAGAATTTTGATATGGAGAATGCTATGATTCGTTACCCAGTCAAGTGGGAAGAGTCAATGAATACGGTATTGTGTCAAGAATTAATTCGATTTAATAATCTGCTGGATGTTATTCGAAATTCGCTGATCAATATTCAGAAAGCAGTAAAAGGTTTGATAGTCATGTCGAGCGAGCTGGATGTTCTTGGTAGCAATCTATTCTTCGGTATAATTCCTGTTATGTGGAAAGCAAAATCATACCCATCATTGAAAAACTTAGGAGGTTATATTACTGACTTGCTTGACCGTTTGAACTTTTTTAAAGGCTGGTTGGAGGATAGACCTCCATCCATTTTCTGGATATCAGGTTTTTTTTTCACGCAAGCATTTCTTACTGGGGCATCCCAAAATTTTGCCCGTCGTTATACGATTCCGATTGACAATGTTGTGTTTGACTTTGAAATGATGCCATTGGACAATTATCGAATGCCACCAAAAGATGGAGTTTACGTACAAGGGTTGTTCATTGAAGGTTGTCGTTGGAATATGGATACCATGTTATTGGATGAGTCGTACCCAAAAATTCTTTTCTCTCCTGCTCCTGTAATTTGGTATAAACCTGTTAAGAAAGAGGATCTCTCTTATTATCCTAATTATAATTGCCCTGTATATAAAACTGGAGACCGCCGAGGAGTTCTGTCTACAACTGGACATTCAACTAACTTTATATCCTTTATCCGAATGCCATCGGATAAATCTGAAGAGCACTGGGTCAAACGAGGTGTTTGTATGTTAACTCAGTTGAACGAGTAATTTGACACAAAAGTGCAACACCTACTAAATTTATTTATTGGAAAAATGTGACTTTAATTGATATATTACATTCGTTGGAGAAGTATTTTGATACTTCAAATCACTTCAACAACTGTAGATAATGGCTATAAACAACATAAAATAGAACATGAAAGATGATGATTGATAATTACTCGTGATCTCTTTGACAGTAAAGACGTCATACTTGGAAAATAATAGTACATATTAAAAAAGAAGAAATACTGAAAAAATCACATCAAAATCCGATACATACTAATGAAGAAAAAATACCATAATATTATTAACCATCTTTTTAAAATATTATATTTGAAGATATAAAAAAA
>NYVR01000101.1 GCA_002684655.1 Planctomycetota bacterium
AAGGGGTCTCGGAGCCTGACCGCGATGACCTCGTGCCGACGCGAGAGCAGCTTGAGCTCGCGCTCGTAGGCCGCGACGCCGCCGCGCTCGAGGAAGTCGCTGACGACAAAGACGATCGCGCGCTTTCGCTGGACGCGTCCCGCGTAATCGAGCGCCTGCCTAAGGTCCGTTCGACCGCCCGCGACCGGCGGATGGAGCGCCTCACGAATCAGCCGGAGCACGTGGTTACGCCCCTTCTTGGCCGGCACGTAGCGACCGATGCCGTCGGAGAAGGTGATCAGACCAGCCTTGTCGTTGTTGCGTGCGGCTGCGAAGGCGACGCACCCGACGAACAGCGCCGCCGTCGCGGCCGCGCTCCGCGACTCCCCGGCGCGCTCGGGCGGCCGCGAGCCGAACGCCATCGACCCGGAAACGTCGAGCAGGAACAGCACGGTCAGCTCGCGCTCTTCGACGAACTTCTTAACAAACGGACGTCCGACCCGCGCGGTGACGTTCCAGTCGACGCTGCGCAGCTCGTCACCCTCGGCGAACTCTCGAACTTCGTCAAACTCGATCCCAGAGCCACGGAAGACCGAGCTGTAGCCGCCCGACATGACGTCGGTGACCATCCGGTCGGCGCGCAGCTGCACGCGGCGCGCTTCGGCCAACAGTTCGGGATCCAGTGCGCCGGACATGCCAGGTACTGGAGCGTGACTACGGGACGGGGACGGTGTCGAAGACGGTGCGCAGCACCGCCTCGCTGTCGACACCCTCGGCCTCAGCTTCGTAGGTCGTGATCACACGGTGCCTGAGCACCATCGCGCCGACCGCCTTGACGTCCTGTGGCGTGACGAAGCCGCGCCCCTCGAGGAACGCGCGCGCGCGCGCGGTCCGCGCCAAGGCAAGCGAAGCGCGAGGCGAGGCGCCGTAGAGGATCAACGGCTGGAGCTGCTCGAGTCCGACTTTTTGAGGCTCCCGAGTCGCGAACACGAGGTCGACGATGTAGCCCTTGACCTTGTCGTCGAGGTAGATCGTGTCGAGCAACGCTCGCATCCGCAGCAGCTCATCTGGATTGGTCGCGGCCTGCACCTCAGTCGAGGCGCTCAAGCTCGCCATCCGGTCGATGATCTTCAGCTCCTCGTCCTTGCTGGGATAGCCGACGACTAGCTTGACCAAGAAGCGATCGACCTGCGCCTCGGGGAGCGCGTAAGTCCCCTCCTGTTCGACCGGGTTCTGAGTCGCCAACACCAAGAAGGGATCAGGCAGCTTCCGCGTGTCACCGGCGAGGGTCACCTGCCGCTCTTGCATCGCCTCAAGCAAGGCAGACTGGACCTTAGCGGGGGCGCGGTTGATCTCGTCAGCGAGCACGAAGTTCGCGAAAACCGGGCCCTCCTTGACCTGCCAATCGCCGCTCTTGGGGTTGTAGACGTGCGTCCCGACGAGGTCTGCAGGCAGCAGGTCCGGCGTGAACTGGATCCGACGGAACTCACCGCCGACCGTGCGCGCGAGGGCGTTGACGGCCAGAGACTTGGCGAGCCCCGGCAGCCCCTCGAGCAGCACGTGGCCGTCGGCGAGGAGCGCGATCAGGAGACCGTCGAGCAGCTTGTCTTGGCCGACAATGACGCTCTGTAACGAGGTCCTGACGGCCTGCAAGGTCGTGCTCTCGGCTTGGATTCGTTGGGCAATAGCTACGACGTCGGTCATGGGCGATGCGTTGGGATAGCAGCGCACAACGATACCCGCGACGACAAACTCCTCAATGGCGAGCCTCACTCCGCCTCTCGCCGCGCCCGGCGGTCGGCGCTAGCGCCCGGTGGCCGATGCTGTCTTGAGCAACAAGCGATACCGACCAGCGATGCCCTCACGGATCTGGGGCGGGGTCTGCATCGTGACGCCGCCGAAGTCCTCGCCCGTGACCGAGCGGAGCACGGCCGAGGTCAACACCCAGAGCCTGGGCGTCTCGAGGTCGACCAAGAGACGGCAGAGCTCGGGCACCGCAGCGAGCCCAGGGGCCGTCGTGAAGTTCGCCGGACCGAGGTCGTGCGGCACGTCGGCCTCGCGCAGCGCGTCGAGGAGCCAGCGCCACTGCGGGTCGTCCTTATGCGCGCGCCACCAGGACTCGATGGCCGCGATCCGATCAGGCACGTTGCTGATGTCGACGCCCGTGGCGCCCTCGAGCCGCGGCGCGGCCTCACCCGCATACTTGGGGCGCCGCAGCAGGTCCATCAGCTCGGGCACGTTCTCCGGCGCCTGATAGAGACCGAGCAACAGCACCAAGTCCGCCCGGATGCGTTCGTCCTGGACCAAGGGGATCTGCTTGCGCAGCGCCGGGGCAGCCAGCACTCCACCGAGCCGCTGCAGGTTGAAGACGGCCAGGTCGCCGAAGGGCTGGTCGTGCCCCACCACGGCAAACTCACACAAAAGCTGCGCCGAACGAGCTTCGCGAAGCTCACCGAGACCGCGCATCGCGGCCTCCTTGTCGGCGCGGGCAGGCGCTTGCATCGCCTTCTGCAGCACCTGGAACGCCAGCGGACCGCCCACGCGACCGAGCGCGCGCAGCGCCTCACGGCGCAGCTTGGCGTCCGTCTGCTCGGCGACGATCAAGTCGACCAGCGGCCGACTGGCCGACTCAATGCCCAGGCTCCCGCACGCGAACACAGCCGTCCGCTGCACTTGGAGGTCGGCGTCTGCCAGCATCGCGATCAACGTCGGGGCGGCGCGGGCGTCGCGGGTCGCGACGACCTCGTCGACCGCCGCGCCGCGCACCTGCGGCCGCGCGTCGGTCAGGGCGCTCAGCACCGCGTCCGGCCCGATCACCTTGAAGACGTTCTTCACGAGGTCGCGACCGCCACCTTCCGCGGTGATGGCCAGCTCGAGACACGCTCGCCAGATGCGGTCACCAGCGGCGCTCGCTGCGAGTTCGAGCAGCTGACGATCGAAATCCTGCAGCGCTGGCAAAGCGCGTAACGCCGCGACCATCGCGTCGCCGCGCGCCTCAGTGAGCAGCTCCCGGCGGCGCGGATGCGCGGCCATGAAGCCGATCGCGCGCGCGCGAAGCGCTGCGTCCCAACCATCCCAACCTCGGACGATCCGATCCACGAAGCGGCTCGCGCGCTGAAATTCATCGGGATGCGCTTCCAGCCAACGGCGCTCCTGACGCCAGTAGGCCTCTCGGTCCGGCTCCTGAGCGGGGAGCCGATATAGCTGCCAGAGCTCGCGCTCGACCGCGCCTTCGATCGACGCCGTCATCTCGTCGAAGGCGAGATGTGGGCGCTCGGTGACCGCGACGCTGCTGCGCCCGTCGCGGACGCGCACGTCGATGGAGCGGACGAGGGGAAGGCCGCCCTCGAGGCGCGTGGCGGACGCGTCTCCGAAGCCGCCAGCCTCTAAGCGCGCGACCAGCGCGCGCATCTCGACGCTTGAGAGCACCACCTCGACCGCGCCGCCTCGGACGTCCCGACCAGCCATCTGCTCTCCGACGACTCGCACCAACCGGCCTGGCTCGCGCCACGTGACGATCGCCGAGCCCGCGTTTTCGGCGTCGACCGAGATCTGCGCTCGCACCCCCAGGAAGCCGCCGCGGTTGCTGTCCCACCACTCACGCCATGTCTGCTGCGGATCGCTCGCGGCGGCGCGGCCCGTATGCCGGACGAGCCGCTGCTCCGACGAACTTCGGAGCAAGTCGATGTTCGGCACAAACTGCAGCGGCTCAACGACGAGCAGCAGCGCCTCGACCAGCTCTTGGTCGAGCTGCCGCGCGCGGAGGATCGACTCTTCGTCGGCTGCGCCGGCAGACGTGAACACCAAATCCGCCACCGGCACGGCCGCCAGGACGCGCGTCAGCGCATCGGAGGACTGCAGCCGCGCGATCAGCGCCGGGCGGAGCTCCGCAGGCACCAACGCCCGACCCTCGACGTCACCGATCTGCGCCAGCGCGAACGCAGCATAGACACATGAGCGATCCGCGGCCGGCACCTTGACGGAGTCGCGCAGCGCGGGGATGGCAGCGGCGCCGAGACCGATCAAGGATCGGCACGCCGCCGCCGCGACCGCAGGGTCCTCAGACAACAGCCCGACCAACCGCTCCAAGGCGACGCTGCCGCCGATACGCCCTAGGAGGTCGACAGCGCGCAGGCGCAGATCGAGCGAAGACTCGCCGGCGAGCGTGACCGCGAACGGGACGTCATCCGCGGTGCACAGCGGCGCCAATACGGCGACGGCTTGGCGACGAACTGCCGGGATCGGCGCGCGCACACACTGCTTCAACGCGGGCTTCGCGCCCGCGCCTTTGAGCGCAGCCATCGTCTCTACGACGACGCGCGTCGCGTCACCGAGGCGGCGCGCCAACAGCTGAAACAGCAGCTCGTCCGCGACCCTCGCCGTCCCGGAGACCCGACCGTAGCGACGCGCGACCGGCATCAAGCGCTTCATCTCGCCGGCGCGCGCCGTCCGAGCGACCTCAAGGATCAACGCTTCGATCCTCGCGTAGGACCGCCCCATCTCCTCCAGCTTGGCCTCGACCTTGACGTCCGGGCCGCTCATCTGCAGGAGATCGCGGCGGAACTGCTCCAACTCATTGACAGGCTGGGCCGCCAGCGTTTCCACGACGCTCGGCTTTCTCGGCGGCAGCTTCAGGTCGCCGCCAGGAAAGATCTGCGGAGCAAAAGAGAGGATGAGGGTTGCAGCTAGTGTCATGAGGCGATGCCGCGATTGATCCGCCACAGCGGGGTCGCAATGTGACGTCGGACGAACCCACGAGCATAGCGCCTCGACGCGAGACTCCGCGCGCAGCCGAGACTTCTCTGCCGTGCGCTCGACAGGATGCGAAAGAGCTGACCCAGCGCGAGGCGTAGACGCCCCTTGCATCCCAGCCGCTACGGCGCACAGTGCGCCCCTTCCGACGTGCCATCACAAACCCGAGTCCACGCCGCGCTGATCGCGGTCTCCGTGCTCTTTGGCGGCCACTTCGTGTTCACCAAGAAGGTGCTCGCGGCTGTGCCCGCGCCATCCTGGGTGCTGTTTCGCATTACCGCAGCGACGTGCATCCTAGTGCCGTTGGCGCTGTGGCTGCGCCGCCGCGAACCGCTACCAGGCCGGCGCACGATGCTCGCGCTCTTGGTCGCGTCCTTTCTGGGAGTGACGCTCAATCAGGTGCTGTTCACCGAGGGGCTGATGCGCACGACACCGGAGCACTCGGCCGTGGTGACGGCCGCGATCCCGACGTGGACCCTGCTGATCGCCGTCGCCATCGGCCAAGAGCGCCTGCAGCGCCGCCGGGTCATCGCCATCGCCTGCGCGCTCACCGGGGTGCTGTATTTGCTCGGCTTCGACGAGCTGCTGCGAGCAGGGAGCTTTCAAAGCGAGACGCTCATCGGTGACCTGCTCACCGCGGCCAACGGCGTCGGCTTCGCGGCGCACCTCGTCCTGATGCGACGTGTCGGCCGCGACCTGGACCCGTGGACGACCGTCGCGATCATGTTCGTCCAGGGACTTTTGATGATCGGGTTGTGGTGCGGACCGCAGGCCGAGGCCGCGCACGCGACCACCACGTTCACGCCTCCTATCTTGTGGTTCGCACTGTACACCGTCTTAGGTGCGACGGTGCTGACATACGTCCTCAACACGTGGGCGCTGCGTCACACCAACAGCTCAAACGTCGCGCTCTACATCAACCTGCAACCGATCGTCGCTGCTAGCCTGAACTTCGCGCTCGGCGCCCCAGCGCCTGGTCACCGCTTCTATGTGGCGCTCGGGCTCGTCGGATTCGGCCTCTGGCTACAGACAAGCGCGCGCGCAGCCTCCAGGCGATGAAGACCTCACCCTTCCAGGCGCCACCAGCGGTCGAGTTCGCGCTGAAGCGAAGCGGCGCGCTGCGGCCGCTCGCCCGCGAGGTCAACGCGCTCGTGCGGATCTGCGGAGAGGTCATAGAGCTCGGCGGCGCCGCTGCCTGCCTGCGGTGAGATCAGCTTCCAGCCGTCACGAATCACGTAGCGCGACTGCAGCCCGCGCGTCGGCCGATCGAGATCTGCGACGTCGTGAGTGAAGAGTTCGCCGAAGACCACCTCGCGGCCCCCGTCGGAGAGCAGGTCCACCCCCGACATCGAATCTGGGGGCTCGACGCCGCATGCGCGCAAGATCGTCGGCGCGAGGTCGACCGAGCTCGCGTAGTCAGCGCGTCTACCAGGGACGATGTGGCCGGGCCAAGAAAGCATGATCGGCGTCCGCACGCCGCCCTCGTACGGCGACCGCTTGGAACGCGGCGCGTAACCCTTCGCGTCGCTGCGCTGGATCCAGCCATTGTCTACGACGAAGACGACCAACGTGTCCTGGGCCAAGCCCTGCTCACGCAGGTGACTCAGCAGCTGCCCGCAGCTCTCATCAAACCACTCACACATCGCTTCGTATTTGGACACGTGCAGGCTCTTGCCGTCGCGCGAATATTTTCTGAGCAGGCGATCGGGCGGGTTGTGCGGGCTGTGTGGCAGAAACGGCGCATACCACAAGAAGAATGGTTGTTGGCCGCGCTCTGCGATGAAGTCATAGATCGGCTGCATCGTCTCGCGTCCGATCTTCAGCCCTTCGTCTCCGTGTCGACCACCGCGCGCGCGTTCGCCGTGCGTCATGCCGTCCGTAAACCCGCCGCAGCGACAGTTGCCCTCCCACCACTTGCCGGTCTGCAGGCTCACATAGCCCTGCGACGCGAGCAGCTTAGGTAGCGTCGCCACAGCGTCGATGTGGCGAAGCATCCGATCGCGCGGCTCACCGCGCGGCGGGTCGTTCCCGGTGATTTTGTGCTCGTGCGGATAGAGCCCGGTGATCATCGTCGCGAGGCTCGGCCGGCACAGGCTTGACGGGACGTAGCCTCTCTCGAAGACGAGGCTACGGGCCGCCAAAGCGTCGATGTGCGGCGTCCGGATCTCCTCGTGCCCCATGAAGCCGAAGTCGGTCCACGCCTGGTCGTCGGAGATGATCATCACGACGTTCGGCGGCCGACGCGTGTCGGCGGCGCGCTCCCACGCATGGCAAGCAGACAGCGCTAAGGCGAAGAGGAGGTAGCGGCGGCGCATATCGATGGTCTAACCGATCTCGACGATTCGCGCCCGTCGCGCCATCAATCCCGCGACCGTGTGCGAAGGCATCAAGCCTAGGTCCTGATCATGAACGACCCGACGATCGCCGATTCGCCCGAACCCGTAGCGACACTGGAGCTTCGCACCGAGCGGCTCTCCTTCGGCGACGCGGCGATCGCCCGCCACCAAGGCCTCACGGTCTCGGTGACCTTCGCCGCGCTCTGACGATCTGTCAGCGCCGACGCGTGAACGACGGGAGCTTGGTCGCGCTCTTGAGCTTAGGCAACATGATCGGCGTACAGTCGAAGCTGCAGCGCAGCTCTGGTCGCATGCCGACCATGTTGAAGCCGAAGCCCACCTCGCCCGCCACCTGCAGACCGTTCGCGAGGCTCTTGGCTCTGGCGTCGCTCCAGTCATCGCTGCCCAACACGCTGCGCGCGCGCGCAGCGGCGACGGCCGGCGGCGCGCCGCCCTCGATCTCCGCGACAGCCAAGATGTTCCGCTCCGAACCTGGCGGCAAGGCGTTACGCAGCGACCCGACCAAAGACTGCGCCGAGGTCGGGTTGTGCACGAGCAGCACCGCAGCGAGCGGCACCATCGCGCTCGGCGCCCCTGCCCCGCTCACCGCGCGGAGCGACAAGAACGCGCGCTGATCGAACCCGCCCCCGGCGCCAAGGCCCATGACGAGCGCCGCCGAACCTGGCTGCCAAGCGCCGTCTTGGACGCGCGAGACCTCGATGGCCCCGAGGTCTTCGAGCACGCCGCGCTGATCCTCGACGCCGCGAGCGGCGACCCACCGCTCGATCAGCTCGAGGTAATCGGCCCAATCGACGTCCCCGAGCTCGCGGCTGCGCGCCCGCGCTCGCGCGGCCACGTCACGGGCCCGCTGCCGGAACGCCCTGCTCGCGGCGTGGATCGACGCTTGCGCGGCGACGACCGTCGCGACCGAAGCTAGCTTGCGCATCAGGATGGGGCGGCGCGCCAGCGCAGCGTCTACCGGCAGCTCCAGGAACCGCAAGGCGAGGTCGGACGCCGCCGCCTCGGCGTTCAAGCAGGCGCCTGCAGCTCCGATAAGTCCAAGGACGAACTCATCTCTGGTCTGCGGGGCCCGCTTCGCCTCGGCGAGCACGCTGGCGAAGTCGCGGAGCGCGCGCCGAGCCGCGCCCTCCCCGCCCGCAGCGCTGTCGAGCAGCACGCGCGCGCCCGTCGCCACCGCCCCCCCGACCTCACCGATCGCGCCGTCCATCTCGGACAGCATGCTGTCCAGCTCCAGAACAAGCTGTGGGTCATCGGGCGACTCAGCGCGACGGCGCTGCAGCTCCGGGACCGCGATCAACAGGCGCATCACGGTGACCCGCAGGTCGGCGCCAGGCAGCTTCGCTGCGCGCTCGATGCGCGCAGCGGCCTCGCCGCGGCGACCCGCCATCAGGTCTTGCCAGGCGAGCGCCGCCTCGGGCAGGGCGTGCTCGACGCCCGCTCGCAGCGCCGCGCGCGCTCGCGTCGTGATGTCATCCGCTCGATACAGGACGGACCGCTCAAGCGCGACGAGCGGTGAGGTCGCGCGCCCTTTGGCTCGCTCGACGTCCACCTCGAGCAGCCACCGCTCTAGATCGGCCAGCTCGTCGAAGCTGCTCTCGCGCAACTCGAGGCTGAACGGCATCGGCGCGACACGGGCACGCGCGACGGCAGCGCGCGCGCCAGCCACGTCGCGCGAGCGCAGCCGAGTAGCGGCGACCTGCAGCCACGCAGCCACTCCCGCGTCGTCTCCCAACGCCTGCGCCGCGGCCGCGACGAGGCCCTGACGACGATCGTCGGCGTCGGTCTCTGCCGCGAGCAGCGTCGGCGCGAACTCGAGGAACGCGCGCGCGGTGAGCGCCTCGGCGGGATACCGACGAAACAGCGACGCCAGCGCTGCGCCGCCGTGCGCGAGCGCGGCTTCCCTTTCGGTCACCGCTGGCCCCGGCGCCGCGCGATCGAGCGCCTTGTGCTGCACGTCACGCTGGGCAGCGAGACCTACGAGCTGACAGCAGGCGAAGGCCCGCTCGTAGAGTTCTCGTGCCGTCAGATCCTGCAGGTCCTCGCCAGCGCTGTCTAGCGCCGCCAACATCGCCGCAGCGGTCACGACGTCCTTCGACCGCGGGCCGTCGCTCAGGACCGCTGCCCGTTCGGCGAGGCTGAGACCTGACGCGACGCGGGTCGCCCAAGGCCGCGCGTCCGCCAGCACCTCAACGATCCCGGGCGGAGAAGACGCGGGCAAAGCGCCGGCGAGCGCGCCCCATTCAGGAGCGCCTTGGGCCAAGACGCTGCCGATCCAGCAGCAGCACGTGACGATGCGATGGACCACGGGCGGAGCCTAGCGGACCCGTCAAGGCAAGCCCAGGCCGGCGACCACCAACCGCCCGACCAAGTCTCTTCCGGCGGCCGTGGTCATCCCGAGCTTCGGCGCCACGAACGTGACCGTCACGTCGGCCTTGCAGGCGACGCCGAGCACCTCGCCGGTGTCGCCGTGCAGCCCCGACGGGATATCGACGCTGAGCTTGGGACCCGTGGCGGCGTTGAACCGGTCGACCCAACGCCGGGCCTCGCCCTCAAGCGCGCGGCCGAGGCCGGTCCCGAACAGCGCGTCGATCCACACCGCGCCGTCTCCCGCGTCGGTCGCCGGCGGCGCGCCGAGCCGCACGTCCGCGCCCGCCCGCGCGAGGACGGCGTGCTGCAGAGCCGCGTCCGGAGCGCGCGCCGGGTCGGGCGCGTTAAGGAGATAGATCGCGCAGCGCTCCAAGCCTAGGTGCCGCGCCGCAGCGAGCCCGTCGCCGCCGTTGTTGCCAGCGCCGCACAGGATGACGAAGCGCGAGCCCAAGCCTCGCGCCGCCTCTGCCACGGAGCGAGCGGCGTTCTCCATCAACAGGGCAGTCGGCATGCCGAGCCGCTCGGCGGCGTCGCGGTCGATCGCGCGCGCCTGGGCGACGGTGATCGCGTCGGGCCACGCGCTCACGACGCACCTCGGCCTTGCGCTCGAACGGCGTCGCGAGCGCGGCGCAGCAGATCGAGGTCGCGGATCGGGTCCAACGCGCGGAGTTCGCCAAAGCCGCTCTGCTGCGTCCCCAAGAGCTCACCGCTCCCACGCAGCGCGAGGTCGGCCTCTGCGAGTTCGAAGCCATCGGTGGTGCGACAGATGGCTGCGACGCGCTCGCTCTTGTTGCCGCACAACAGCGCGAGGCCGCGACGGCGACCGCGACCGACGCGCCCACGCAGCTGATGCAAGGTCGCGATCCCGAAGCGATCGGCTGCGACGACCACGATCAGCGTCGCCTCCGGGACGTCAACGCCGACCTCAAGAACCGTTGTCCCCACGAGCACGTCGTGGATCCCCTCGCGGAACAACGCGACCTGCCGCTGACGCTCGCTCGCCTTCATCCGACCGTGCACGTAGCCGCAGCGGAACTGTTTGGCCAAGGCCTCGTAGACGCGGAGGACCCCGCCCTTCTCTCCCTCCTCGCCGACCGCCGGACAGACGACGAACACCTTGCCTCCGCGGCGCACGGCGCGCGCGACGCTGCGCACGGCCCGCGACCAGTTGGCGGTGGGCACGTGCACCGCCCGAACCGGCGCACGCCCTGGCGGACGCTCCCGCAGCACGACCGCGTCAAGGTCGCCAAACAGCGCCAGCGCGAGCGTGCGCGGGATCGGCGTGGCGGTCATCACCAAGACGTGGGGGTTGTCGCCTTTGTGCACGAGCGCCATCCGTTGGTTAACCCCGAAGCGGTGCTGCTCATCGACGATGACCAAGCCGAGCCCAGGCATCGTGACGCTGCCCGACATCAGCGCGTGCGTCCCGAAGATCAACCGCGGCCCCGATGACGGTATGTCGCGTCGGTGCGAAGCTGTGCAGAGCGCGACTTCAACGCCAGAGCCTTTCAGCCACGCCGAGACCGACGCGAAGTGCTGCTCAGCGAGCAACTCGGTCGGCGCCAAGAACGCGACGAGCCCGTCGCGAGCGCAAACAGAGAGCGCGGCGGCGACCGCGACCGCGGTCTTGCCGGTGCCGACGTCTCCCTGGAGCAGCACCCCCATGGCGCCAGGCCCGGCGAGGCGCTGCCACAGCAGCTCAACGGCGTCCTTCTGGTCGTTGGTCAAAGCGAACGGCACGCGCGCGAGGATCCGCTCGCAGACCTCCGGATCGACCGGATAAGCCCGCGCGCTGCGACGCTCCCGGGAACGCCGCGCGGCCTCGACCGAGCGGAACAGCGCGAGCGCCTCGCGCACCGCGAAGTGCTTGCGAGCGTGTTCGTGCTCAGCGACGTCGCGCGGGCGGTGCATGGCGAGCAGCAGCTGCTCGGCGGTCAGCGACAGCTCCTCGAGGCCCTCGGGCATCGCCGGGAGCGCCACCGCGCTGTAGTCGAGCTCGTCGAGGACGAGGCGGATCCACTGCTGCAGCTTATTGCCGCCGACGCCTTCTACTTCCGGGTAGCGGAGCTGCACCTCACCCGAGGGGTCCGCGCTGATCGGGAGCACCTTCGGCTGCTGCACGACGAAGCGCTTGCCCTTGGCCTGAAGCGTGCCCTCGACGAGGCGTCGCTGGCCGATTGGGTAGTTCTTCTTCAACCACGGCTGATTGAAGAACTGCGCCGCGAACGTGCTGCCGTCGTCGCAAGCGAAGGTGATCGTGACCATCGCGCGACGACCAGGCAGCCACGCGAGCGTCGCCTTATGGACGGCGCCCGAGATGCGAACGAGCTCGCCGACCAGCGACTGGTCTGGTCCTGCTGCCTCGCGCAGCGCGCGATAACGGCGCGGGAAAAACAGCGCGAGGTCAAAGACCTTCTCGATGCCAGCGCTCGCGAGGCGCGCGGCGGTCGTAGGCCCGACGCCAGCGAGGGCCGTGAGCGGCGCATCGGGCGCGAGCGCGCCCGGCGCGGGTTCGCTCGCGAGTCCGCCTTCCGCCGTGCTGCCCATGCCTCTGGTGTAGCCGAGACGGGCTCGCTACGGAACGCCCCGATTGGTAGGTTGACGGCGCTTGGAACCCTACGACGAGCAGCAACTGAGCGATCTTCAGCGCTACGGCTTCGACCCGGAGCTCCAGCGCCGCTGGCAGCGCGACATCGCCGAGGGCCGCCTCAGCAAGGCGACCAACACCGTCAGCGGCGACCTTCTGGTCCCGCCGCCGGGCACCGTCAAGAAGCAGCCCAGCCGGACCACGCGCGCGTATCGAGAGCTGGAACAGCTCGGCCTTGAATCGATCCAGCGAGGCGAGCTCGGCGTCGTCGTGCTCAACGGCGGTGTGACGGCGAGCTTCGGCGGCGCCGCCAAAGGCGTCGTCCCGGTGCTGTCCGACGCGCGCAGCTTCCTCGGGCTGGCGGTCGAGGACGTGCTCGGACGCCGGCGCGCGACCCCGGGGGACATCAGGGTCTTCTGCATGAACAGCTTCGCGACCGACGACGCGACGCGGGCGCACTTCGACGAACACGACAACTTCGGGCTCGACCCCTGCGCCATCGAGCACTTCACGCAGTCGGTCGCAGCCCAGATGGACGGACGCGGCGCGTTGCTGCGGTCACAGGACGGCAAGGTGCGACCCTACGGGCCTGGCAACGGTGACTTCGCGGCGGCGTTTCAGCAGAGCGGCGCGCTGCGCAGGTTTCTAGACCAAGGCGGCCGGTATTTGCTTGTGCGCAACGTCGACAACCTCGGCGCGCGCGTCGACCCGATCGTGCTCGGCCACCACATCCACGCGGGCTGTGAGATCACCGCAGAGGTGGCGCCGAAGTGGCCCGACGACGTCGGCGGTTCTCCGTACCAGTATCTCGGCAGGACACAGCTGATCGAGCAGCTGCGGTTCCCCGAAGGCTTGGACCAAGACATCGTCGACGTGTTCAACACGAACACGTTCACCTTCTCGGCAGAGGCCCTCGATCGTGACTTCGACCTGGGGTGGTACTACGTCGAACGAGAGTTGGACGGGCGCACCTGTGTGCAGGTGGAGCGCATGATCGGCGAGCTGACCGCGCACTTATCGACCAGCTTCCTGCAGATCCGCCGGAGCGGTCGCCAGAGCCGGTTCCTCCCCGTCAAAGACCGCGACGACCTGCATTCTGCCGCCGAGGAGATCGCCGAGATGTATGACGGCGCCGCCGACGACGAGCTGAGTTAGCAGGCACTCTGCACACGCTGTTCGTCCTGCTGACGCCGCTCGTCTTGCTGGCGCCGCGCGCGCGGCTGTTCGTTACGCGGGCCGTGGCTTTGCGCGGACGACGAGGTGCGCGAAGAACGACACGACGAACGCGACCGAGGTCACGATGTGGGTGTAGATCCACGCGTCTCGCCACCAGACGTCGACGCAGACCTGCAGAAAATAACCGCTCAGGATCATCAAGAGCGTCTGGGAGAGCAGCATGATCCCGGTCCGGCGTCGCGGACGCGCGCCCGAGACCAGCTTTTGAAAGATGTGCGTTCTCCAGATCAGCCCCAGCGCGAACACGAACAGCGGCACCGTCAAGACGTGCGTGGTCTGCAGCGGCGCCGTCCAAGGGTGGGCGACAGGTCCGAACTCATCCTCGATCTCGCCGAAATAGAGGAGGTAGCCGTAGGCTAGGCCGCTCAGCGTCGCGAGCGCCGTCGTGAAGTAAACTGCGCGCCGGTCGCTGCGCCTCAACGCGTCCCCGTAGGCGCGGCGGGCCCGCCTGCAGCGGACTTCTTGTCGCCCCCGCCCGGGACCTGGGGCTTCTTCTTCTCGCCCTCCGGCTTGCCGCCGCGAGGCTCCTTCACAACCGGTCCCTTCGAGGGGTAGATGTGGCTGTGGGAAGCGAGGATGCGACGCGTGGTGTCCACGGTCGCGTGCACCGTCAGCGTGCAACCTGCGACAGGCTTGATGGCGCCCGTCTTGACGCTCAGGTCATTGCACAGCGGGATCAGCTTGAACTGGTCATACCAGATACCCCGGGGCATGTAGTCGATGGGCTCTTCGAAGGCGATGACCTCGACCCGCGACGCGCGCGCCTTGGTATCGACGGCGACCATGATGAGCTCCTTCTTGGAGCGGACCCGGTGTCGATCGAAGTAGACGTAGCCCGCGATCTCTTTGCCCTTACGCGCCTCGTAGACATACATCACGGAGCGCGGAGGCTTTTGCCCCGACCGCTTTTGGATGTCGGCTTGCGCCGCAGCGGTCAGGACGTGTGTCTTGCGCTCGAACTTGCACTTCGGAAAGGCAAGCTCGAGCGCTTCGCTGGGCTCCATGAAGACCTTCCCCTGCGCGGCCAAGCCGCCGGTGCACGTGGCGACCAGGCATAGACGGAGGAACATGTTCATGAAGCTGTCGGTCATTAGAAGACGTAGCCGAAGACGATGTTGAAGCGATCGTTCTTGTCTTCCCAGTGCTCGTAGTCCGCCTTGATGACGACCTGCGGGATGGGCTTGTAGTTGACGCCCATCGTGACGATCTGGTTGTCCTTGCTCGGGTCGGCGGTGCCGCCCGGGGCCATGGTCGCCTGGGTGTCGATCTGCTCCCAACGGACGAACGGACGGACCTGAGCCGTCGCGCCGGGGGCGATCAGGTTCATGACGTCGTAGGCGACTTCGCCGTAGAAGCCGTTCATCGACTCGGCGAGTTCGTCACCAGGCGCGTTGCCTTGGGCGTTGTTGAACTTGACGACGTCGTCGCTGTCGATGTCCGCTGCGGCGTAGAGGGCGCGGAACACCCACGGGCCGGTGCGGTAGTCGACGTGCAGCTCATACATCATCGTCGAGGCGCTGCCGATGTCAGCGCCAGCAGCGTTGACGTTGTCCTGGCCGTGCTGGCCGACGCTGAGCGAGCCACCGAGGGTCAGGCCGTTGACGCCGACGTAGTCGACGCGGCTGATGAACGACATGTCGTCGCTCGGGGTGCGAGCGCCCTTACCGCGACCGCCGCGGAGGCCGCTGTCGCTGAAGCCTTCGGCGTCGAGCGCCGTCATCAGATAGGTCTGGTAGGCGAAGTCGCCGACGTCACCGTAGAAGCCAGCGCCCATCTCGCGCCACGTCGACGGGATGATGCGACCTTCGGTCTGCGGGCGGTTCGAGGCCAAGAAGGCCGTCGGCTCGTGCAGCTGGTTGATCAGGCCCATCGGGGACAGCAGCAGACCGGCACGGAAGTTCACCGTGTCGCTGTGCATGTAATCGAGGTAGCCGAACTCGAGCGAGACGGAGCCGCCCTTGTTACGCCCCGGAGCGCCGGTCGAGCCGTGCTCGATCTCGATCTCGGAGTTGAACACCCACTTGTCGCTGAACTTGTAACCGAAGTAGAGGATGGCGCGCTGCGCGTCCGTCTGGTCAACGCCGTTTTGGTTGCCCTTGTAGATGAACTCGCCGTAGCCACCGATCGAGAGGCCTTGCTCAATGTCGTAGACCTTCGCGGCACCCTGGCCGACACCGATCGAGTTACCGAGCACAGCGCTCAGCTCTCCGATCTTCGGGACGAGCCCGCCGAGGTCGATCTTTTCGACGTCCTGGGTGAGCCCGTCGACCGTCTGTTGGAGGATCTGGTTCTTCTTCTCGAGCGCGTTGAGGCGCTCTTGAAGATTCTGACCAGCCGCGAACGGCGTAAGCACAGCGGCCGCAGCTGCGAGGAGAATCGGCTTGTTAGTGGGGGTCATGATGATTGGATGTCGAGCTCAGGGAGAACGCCCTTTACGCGGTCCTTAAAGCCGCTAGAGAGGCGAACCGTCAGTGCGCTGGAGCTTGACTGGCAACGCATGACGACGATCTCGACACCATCGAGACGCTCGACCAATTCGAGCGCCGCGTCGGGGCCGAGGACAAAACACGCCGTTGACAAGCAATCGGCGTCAAAAGCATTCGAAGCCCAGATCGTGACGCTGCCGAGGTCTTCGGCCGGGAGTCCAGATCGCGGGTCTAGGATGTGACCGAGGGGGCGGCCGTCGACGACGCGCCGCCGCTCGCTGTTGCAGGTGGTCGCGAGGCTGCCGTCGCGGACCTGCACGCGCAGGGCCGAGCGGGACCGATCGCGAGGATCTGCGACGTATACGGAGGATTCAGCCTCGGCCCCGAACATCAGCGTCTGCCCGCCGAAGTTTATGGTCGCCGCCGAGGCGCCTGCTGCCTTCATCGCAGCGACCGCAGCTTCCAGCGCCGCCCCTTTGCCGAAGGCGCCCGCGTCGAGCATGACGTTGGCGCGCTTGGTTACGCGCCCGCCGGCGATGCTTAGATCTGCGATCCCACCTCGTGACAGGGCTCGCGCGATCCGCGCCGCGCTAGGCCACTGACCTTCGCCGCGGAGGTCGTAGACCGCCACCAGCGCGCCTACGCCCGGGTCGAACGCCCGGTTGGTGAGCCGGCTCCACCGCTGGGCTTCGAGCAGCTCCGCACACAGGGCCGCGCTCGCAGGAGCGGACTCCTCGACAGGCATGCGCAGCAGCGCCATCAGCTCGCTGTCATCTCGCCACGTCGAGAGACGTCGCTCGGCGGCCTCTACGGCCTTGAGGGCGCACTCCGAAGACTGCACCGCGGCGTCGCGCGTCTCGGCGCGCGCCTCGATTTGCAAGCTCGTGCCCATCGCGAACGCCACGCGTTCGACGACGACGCCGTCACGCTGCGCGTGCGCAGGGGTCGCCGCGAAGAACGCGGCGGCCGCTGCCATGGCGATCATGGGCTGTGGGTACATGCGGTGTGTAGCTACGATCAATGAGACAGAGTCTCAATATCGTTTTGCGTAAATGACAGCAAGCGCAAGTACTTTCGCGTTCTGGAGATTTATGCACGAACAATCACCGATTCAAACTAAGGTCATACCTTAGAACTACTTACGGGATTTCCGGAGCCCCTGAGAGCGATCGCCGGGGAGGTGATACAAGTCTCGAATTCGTCCCTCGGCAGCCCGCGCCGCCCTGACGTCGAGCAAAACGGTCGCACCCGAGGCCAAGCGCACCACCACCTCGCCCTCTGCGCCGTCCATTCGCTTGACGAAGTCCGCCATATCGACCGGCAGCTTGCCGTCGACGCCGGTGACGGCGTCGTTCGCGAACGACTCGTAGCCGACGTTGACGTCGTCCGCGAGCACCTGGGCAAGCACCACCACTTCGCGCTGCTGCGGACGCCGCAAACCATAATAATAAGCGTGCAACAGGCCCTTCGGAGCCTTGTCCCACCAGGCATCCCCCCAGTTGCGCAGATACTCTGCGGTCAAGCGCTGGAAGACCAACCCGCCGAAGACAAACCACATCGGGCGGCGGTCATATTCGGTTCGGGGCACGAGCCACTGCATCGGCTGCATCTCTAGCTCGACGTCCTCGGACCTCCCGTCACGCAAAACGCGGGCTCTCACCTTGTCGCCGCAGTGGAAGTCACCGATCAGCGCGTCGAACTGACAGCGGTAGCGCCCGCGGTATTTGATGGTGCCGTTGTCGGCGATCTTGTGACCGTGGAGCTGCATCAGCACGTCGTTCGGCTGAAACGCCCCCCAAGCGCTGGAGCCGTATTGCACGGCCGTGATCAATACGCCGCTGTCGGACTTCTTCATCCCGAAGTGCTTGCGCAAAGCCGGGTTCTCAAGCGGCTGCGTCGACACCCCGATCCCTGGGACATCGGCAGGCTTTTTCCGCCGCACGCCGCTCAAAAACGCCTGGATAATCGGCGCAGGCACCATCTCGCCGACGTTCTCAGCGTCGGGGAGCGCCTGAAACGCGATCCCGACCACTTTGTTGCGCGCGAAGACCGGGCCGCCGCTGTTGCCCTCGTTGATGGCGGCGTCCACCGTGACAGCCAACAAGTGGCGTTGGCTGTGCTCGTAGCGCTGCACCTCGACCCGTGAGACGACCCCCTCGGTGATCGAGACCTCTTCGCCGCCGATGGGGTAGCCCACGACCTGCACCTCGTCACGAAGTTTGGGCAAGTCGCCCACCACAGCGGGCTTGATCCCCCGGGCAAAGCTCCGGTCTTCGACCTGCAGCAAGGCGAGGTCGCAGTCATGGCTGATCGCGAGCACGCGCGCGGTGACCTTCTTGGGGTCGCTCTGCTTTTGGACCTGGACAAACGTGGCGTTGGCGACGACGTGCGCGCCCGTCAGGATCCGCTGCCCCCCAACAATTACGCCCGACCCGGTACTGCCGCGCGGCGCGACGCTCTGCCAAGGGCACTCGTAGTCGGGGTCCTGATAGGTGCTATAGACACGTACAACTTGCGGGTGCGTCATCTTGGATCGTCTGGCGAGCGTAGCGATGTCACGGGCAGGATGCGAAAGGCAACGCGACGGTCCCTTCGCAGAGGGCGACAGGGGCGCCGCTATGCCTTACTCTTTTGCTATCCTCGTCCTGCTATAGGCCCGCCAAGGAATCGCCGAAATGCATGAGTCTCTACTCGCGGCTGCGCTCACAGCAGCCGCCTTCTCGACACTGCCGGCGCAGTCCGCGCCGCAGGGCTTGCCGCAAGCCGACTTACCTGGGGCCGACTTCATCACACCGACGTCGCACTATGCGCAGCTGCGATTCGACGATGACGGCAACTTCGCGCCCGTCGAGGCCGTGGCCCTGGACGACTACACCTTTCTCTCGCCGCTCCACCAACGCATGGTCGTGCGTCTGTTCGCGCGAGGATCTGAGGAAGACGTCGCCAAGCACTGCTGGCACGTGCTGCCGTCGCCCCAGGCCGCCACGTTGTTCAACGCAGCGATCCAGGGCGGCAACGGCTTCCAGGCTAACCCCAACGACCGCTGGAGCTTCACGGCGACCAACGGCGGCGGGCTCCAGCGCGGCGACCCGACCACGATCCGCTACAGCTTTGTTCCAGACGGCACCTTCGTCGGGAACGTGATCGGCGAGGGCAGCGGGACCAGCAGCATGTTCTCGACGATGAACAGCGCGTTCAGCAACCAAGCTGTCTGGCAAGGCGTCATCCAGAGCGCCTTCGATCGCTGGGGCGAGTTGACCGGCGTGACCTACGTCTACGAGCCCAACGACGACGGCTCGCCGCTTGGCAACGCCAGCGGCGCCGTCGGCGTGCGCGGCGACGTCCGGATCGCGATGAAGTTCCTCGACGGCAGCAGCAACGTCCTGGCGGTCAACTTCTTCCCCAACAACGGGGACATGGTGCTCGACGCTGGCGACATCAACTTCTACGCGAGCTCGCAGCAGAACTACCGACGCCTGTTCAACGTCATCGCGCACGAACACGGCCACGGCCTCGGGATCGAGCACGTCTGCCCGCTCAACACCACGAAGCTGATGGAGCCCACCTACACGAGCGCCTTCAACGGGCCGCAGCTCGACGACATCCTCGCCGGCCAACGCCTCTACGGCGACGCCAACGAGCCCAACGACAACCTGGTCACGGCGACCGACCTCGGCACGCTCTCCGACGGCCTGACCAACGTCACGACGCAGAGCATCGACGGCACGTCGGACTCCGACTACTTCCGGTTCGGCGTCGCGTCTCCGAAGCTCGTGACGATCTCGGTCGTGCCGACGGGGTCTAGCTATCTGGAGGGCCCCCAGGTCGGCAACTGCTCGTCGGGCACCACTTACAACCCGACGACGAACCGGAACCTCGCCGTCTACCTGTTCAGCGGCACCGGGACGTCGCTGATCTCGTTCTCTTTCTCCGCGCCTGCGGGACAGTCTGAGGTGCTCACCGCCATCCCGCTGGACGGCGACTACGTAGTGCGCGTGATCGCTACAGGCGCCGACGCCATCCAGCCCTACCGGCTCGAAGTCAACGTCGTCGACAACGGTCCGGTCGCGGCCGCTACGAGCATCGGCGTCGCCTGCGGCGGCCTCTCCTGGAACCCGATCAACCGACCCAGGATCGGCACGAGCATGGTCCACACGCTCACCGGGATCGCGAACCCCACGTTCTCGATCGCCCTCGTGCTCATTGGCACCGTCGCCATCCCGGGTGGCGTCGACCTCACGCCGCTAGGAGCGCCTGGCTGCCGGGTCTACCAGCAGACCACGAATATCCTCCCCTACGTCGGCCTGCCCTCGAGCAACTACGTGCACGTGCTGCCGATTCCGAACAACCCGGCGCTCGCCGGAACCACGGTATGGACGCAGGGCGCCCTGCTGGTTCCGCCCGGCACGAACCAGCTCGGCGGCCTCGCGGCCAACGCGACCGAACTCTTCCTGGGCACACAGTAGCCCGGGGCACACAGTAGCCCGGGGCACACAGCAGCGCCCTGCTAGTCGCCGCCCGCTACCGCGATCGGGTCACCGCCCCCACGCCAGGGACGCTTCAGGGTCACCCTGTAGCGGAGCGCTGCCAGCCAAGCGCGCCGCGCGCTCGCCAATGCGCGAATCGGCGAGACATCGTCCTTGCCATCGAAAATGCGCGGTTCGGAAGACCAAAGGGGAACCTTCAGCAAGACCGTTACGTCTGAGATACGATTGCGTATCCACCACACCGCGCAACACCCCCTCTTTTCATGCATCGATCCTCGCCGAAATCAGGCGTGCTCAAGGCCTTACTAGCCTGCGCACTGTCTGTCTCCACCCCGCTGATCGCTCAGGGCACCCAGCCCATGGGCCTCATCCACCCGAACGCCAGCCCGACGGCGCTCGTCGCGAGCGTCAAGATGCCGCCGCTCGACCGGCAGACGCTGGCGACAGAGGACGTGCAGCGCGCCAGCAACGGCCAACCTGCGCGCTTCGCGGTCCCGAACCGGGTCACGATCTCGCCCAGCACCCACGGCACCTGGGAAGCGCTCGACGGCAAGTGGTCGCTTTGGCGACTTCGCATCCAGAGCCCCGGCGCCAACCACATCAACCTGGGCTTTCGGTCCTTCTCGATGCCTAGCAGCGGTCGCATGCAGCTCTACAGCCCAAACGGCGACTGCATCATCCGCCCGCTCGACAGCAGCGACCACCAGCCGACCGGTGACCTTTGGACCCCGATCGTCTTCGGCCCAGAGCTGGTCTGCGAGGTCTACCTGCCGACGACGAGCATCGCGCAGCTGCAGCTCGACCTCGAGCACATCGGCAGCGGCTACCGCTTCTTCGGCACCGGACCGACGGCCCTGGTGACCTACAACGACGGCAGCGGCTCGTGCAACATTGACGTCAACTGCTCGCAGGGCAACGGCTGGGAAGACCAGATCTCCTCGGTCGCCGCCTACTCGACCGGCGGCTCGATCTTCTGCACCGGCGCGATGATCAACAACACCGCGCAGAACGGCCGCAACTTCTTTCTGACCGCCGACCACTGCGGCATCGGCCCGAGTCAGGCCTCGTCGCTGGTCTGCTACTGGAACTACGAGAACACGAACTGCAACGGCAACAACGCGCCGCTGAACCAGTTCACCATCGGCGCGACCTACCGCGCGGGCTGGAGCACCTCGGACTTCACCCTGGTCGAGCTGAACAGCACACCGAACGCTGCCTGGGGCGTCACCTACGCCGGCTGGAACCGCGGCGCGTCCACGTCGCCGTCCGCGGTAGCCATCCACCACCCGAGCGGCGACGCCAAGAAGATCTCCTTCGAGAACCAGTCGACCTCTCACACCAACTACGGCGGCAGCGTCCCCAGCAGCACCGGCACGCACGTGCGCGTCGCCGACTGGGACCTCGGGACGACCGAGCCCGGCTCGTCGGGTTCGCCGCTGTTTGACAACAACCAGCGGATCATCGGCCAGCTGCACGGCGGCAGCGCCGCCTGCGGCAACAACGCGCCTGACTGGTACGGTCGCTTCTACCGCTCCTGGACGGGCGGCGGCTCGAACAGCTCGCGCCTATCCAACTGGCTCGACCCGAACAACACCGGCGTCCAGGTCCTCGACGTGCTCGGCGGCGGCGGCGGCGGTGGCGGCGGCGGTGGCGGCGGCGGCGGCGGCGGCGGCGGCGGCGGTGGCGCTGGATCACCGCTGACGACGACCTTCGCCTCGAACAACGGCCAAGCCGGCAACATGTTTGACCTGCGCGTAGCTGCAGGCGGCACGCCCGTCGTCATCGACGACTTCGACGTCAACCTCGACACCGGCAGCTGGGACCTCGAGATCTACACGACGACGAGCGGCGGCAGCCACGTCGGCCTCGAGCAGAACGCGAGCGCCTGGACGCTGGTCGCCAGCGTCGCGGGCGTCATCAGCAGCGGCATCGACGTGCCGACGCCGCTCAACCAGAACCTGAACATCGCCATCGGCGCCGGCGACCAAGTCGGCGTCTACGTGACGGTCAGCAACGGCCCCGGCCTGAACTACACAACGGGCACCGGCTACTCCGTCGGCGACGTCTACGTGTCGAACCCGGACCTCGCGTTCCTGGCGGGCACGGGCAACGTGTATCCGTTCGGCACCGTCTTCGGTCCGCCGGCCGGCAGCCGAATCTTCAACGGCAACATCTACTACACGGTAGGTGGCGGCGGCGGCGGTGGCGGCGGTGGCGGCGGCGGCGGCGCCGTTACGGCGACGGCGACGCCCTACGGCACCGGCTGCTACGAGGGCTACGGCACGATCGCCGAGCTGTTCACCAGCAACCAGTTTGACCTCAGCGGGAGCGTCTCCCAGCCGGTCAGCATCCGCATGTCGCCGAACGCGGTCGGTTACGACGTCGACTTCGGCGCTGCGCTCTGGCAGACGCCGCTGAGCGCCGACCTCGGCCTGGGCGATGACGATCTGCACACGGTCACGCTGCCCTTCACGCTCAACTACCCGGGCGGATCGACCAACCAGGTGAGCTTCTGCACCAACGGCTTCGTCTGGCTGGGCAACCAGAGCGACACGGACTACTCGCCGACCATCGACGAGCTGGTCAACGGGGCCGCGCGCTTCTGCCCGGCGTGGTTCGACATGAACCCGACGGACGGTGGCAGCTGCCACTACGATGTCGTCGGCGGGGTCGCGCACTTCACCTGGAACAACGTTCCGGCCTACACGTTTGGCACCCCTGGCGCGGGCAACACCATGCAGATCGCGATCTACCCTGACGGGAAGGTCGACTTCCGCTACCGGCAGATGCCCAACCAACCCGACGACTGCATCGTCGGCTTCTCGCGAGGCGGCACCCAAACGCCGCCGCTGACGGACTTCAGCAACGACCTGCCGGCGACGGTCTCCAACGACGGCACCGGCATCAGCTGGACGGCGCTGAACCGCCCGGTCGCCGGGTCGTCCCAGGTCCTGCGGATCGAGGACATCCCGAACCCGACCCAGAGCATCGGCCTCGTGGTGCTCGGCTTCAGCCGGATCCAGAACGGCCTCGACCTCGGCGCGGTCGGAGCACCCGGCTGCCGCCTCTACGCGCAGTCGACCACGATCGAGGCCATCACCACCCCGATCACGGGCACGTCCCAAGTCTACGTGCTGCCGATCCCGAACGTCCCGAGCCTGAGCGGCACGATCGTGACGACGCAAGGCGTGATCATCATGCCTCCGACGCTGAACGCGCTCGGCGCGCTGACCACGAACGGCGTCGAGCTGAAGGTCGGCACGCAGTAGCAGCAGCAGCGACACGCTGGGGTGGTCCTAGGATCACCCCAGCGTAGAAGGGGCGCGCGGCCTCCGCCCAGGCGGGTCGCGCGCCTTTTTCGTAGGCGGTCGACGGTTCGCGCCCGCTGCACGAAGTCGCCTGCGCCGCACCTACGGCCCACGCGGCAGCCGCAGCAGACGCGCTACAAGAACCAGTCCCGGCTCTCGGTGCCCGGCGCCTCCTCGGGCAACTCGGAGCTCGCCGAGACCAGCTCTTCGAGCCACCAGTTGGTGCCGTTGTAGAGACACGTCACCTCCCCACACTCAACCGTAGCGTCGAAGTCCCGGAGCACGCGGCTGGTGTCGTGCTGACCCGCCGCCGCCACCGCCCAGAGGTCCTTATCGCCGAGCTTGGCCTTCGCGACGCCGCGGTGAGCGGGACAGTTAAAGGTGCCCAGCGGGGTGACGACCTGCCGCAGCATCTGCATGTGGCAGACCTTGGGCTGATTGGTGTAGTCGCGCCACGTCCCGGTCATCAGGACCCGAAGGTTGGTGCTCGCGAGCACCTTGAAGTCGGGACGAACGACGCGGCGAGCCTCGTCGATGTTGGCTTGGATGCGCGCGAGGACCGCCTGCAGCTCCGCCTCGGTCTTGGCCGGGTCCAACACCTCAGAGCCGTCTTCTTGACGCTCAAGGAACGGCTTGAACGAGATGTAGTCGAAGCTCGCGTCGGAGGCGCGCTTCGCCGCGGCCACCATCTCGTGGATGTTCTCGACGACCTTCACCTCGCCGCGGCTACCGCCGACCCAGGTGATGACGAACGAGAAGCCGAGGCTGAGGTCAGGGTTGGCCGCCTTGATCTTCGGGATCCAGCTGCAGATCTCGTCGAGCGTCAGGGACTTTTGCTTCGGGTGGTGCATGCGCACGAACGTGTCGTTGCTGCCCGAATCGAGCGACAGCCGCACCCAGTCGCCCTTGGTGAAGTACGGCGCAGCCTGCAGGATGCGGTCGCCGCGGCTGCCGTTGGTCACGACCGAGACCGACAGGTCCAGCCCCTTGAGGAAGGCGACGAAGTCGACGAAGCGCGGATAGAGCGTCGGCTCGCCGCCCCCGATCAGGATGACGCTGCGCAGTCCGCGCTCGGCCATGCGCTGGATCGCCTCCCGCAGCAGGTCGTCCTCGTGCCGGTCCCGGCCGTTGAGGATGTCCCAGTCGATGCAGTGATCGCAAGCGTAGTTGCACGCCGTCGTCAGGTCGAGGTTGATGGAGAGCGGCGCCAGCTCCGGCATCTCCGGGAGGGCGCGCCCTTCGGCTTCGGCCTTGCGCAACGCGCGCTGCCACTTGACGTAGTCGAGCACCTTCGGCCAGAAGCTCGGCTGCTGCAGCTTGCCCGCGAAGTCGTGGACCCGCTCGACCTTCGTCGCCGCGTCCCCATCAACCCCGGGCTTGGAGTCCGCGGATGACGCTGCCGTAGAGCTTGGCTCGGAGCTCGATGGCATCGGCGATGTCGTCGCTTCGTTCACGTCGGTTTGCTTGCAGGTCCTCCAACACACCATACACAAGCTGCGCAAGCGGATCTCGCACGTTGCACACCCGGCCGTCCTGAGCTCGGAACGCGATGGCGTAGTCTTCGCCGATCTCTCGGTCTAGGCGGGCGTCCTCAACCTGAACCCACGCTGGTCGAGGCTGCTCGGCGCAGCAACGTAAGTGG
>NYVR01000102.1 GCA_002684655.1 Planctomycetota bacterium
GCACTAAGGGGTTCGTCATGCCAAAAATAATCGAATGTGTGCCCAACTTCTCTGAGGGAAGGGACAAAAAGGTGATCGATGCCATCGCTGACGCCGTCCGTGGGACCGCTGGCGCGGAGCTACTGGACGTTGATCCCGGGTCATCGACCAACCGCACCGTGTTCACCTTTGTGGGGTCACCAACAGCTGTGGTGGAGGCTGCCCTGGCAGCTGCCAAGGCTGCCTTCCCCCTGATCGACATGAGACGCCATTCCGGCGAGCACCCCAGGATGGGAGCTCTCGACGTGTGCCCATTTGTCCCTGTCCAAGACGTCACCGTGGAAGAGTGTGTCCAAGCCTCAAAAGTCTTTGGTGATAGGTTGGCGAAAGAGCTTGGAGTCCCAGTGTTTTTGTATGGAGCAGCTTCAGAGAAAGATTACAGGAAAACCATGCCCCAGATCCGCGCAGGTGAATATGAAGGACTGGAGGAGAAACTGCAAAAGCCAGAGTGGGCTCCGGACTTCGGACCCGCCACCTTCATTCCGTCTTGGGGCGGTACCGTCACCGGAGTTCGAAAGTTTTTGATCGCCTACAACGTCAACCTCGTGTCCACAAAAGAGCAGGCTCACAGAATAGCCCTCAACCTCCGATCTCAAGGCAGGGGCAAAGACCAACCTGGAAGGCTTCAAGCCGTTCAAGGAATTGGATGGTGGCTTGCTGAGCACAACATTGCTCAACTTTCGTTAAACTTGACTGACATGGACTTGACCCCAATGCACGTTGCATTCGAAGAGGCCAAAAAAGATGCGAAAGAGCTAAAGATCCCTGTGACGGGGTCTGAGGTGGTGGGTTTGGTGCCTTTGCAGGCAATGCTGGACGCAGCAGACTACTACATTGAAAAAGAGGGCCTGTTTGTCTTGCACGAAGACCAAAAGGTTCATCTTGCCATCAATCGGCTGGGGCTCGCCACCTTGTCCCCCTTCAACCCAAAAGAGAGGATTATCGAGTACTGCATACCGTCGGGCGACGGGCCACTCGCCTCGCTCTCTGTCAAAGACTTTGTACTGAGTGTTGGCGCCCGCAGTCCCGCTCCGGGGGGCGGATCCGTGTCAGCGTTGGTGGCGGCCCTTGGTGCCGGGCTGGCAGCCATGGTTGGCCAACTGACTTACGGCAAGCGACAGTGGGAGTCGTTGGACGGTCAGATGCGCAAACTCATCCCTGTCGTGGACAGTGCTAGCCGTCGCATTATCCCCATGATCGATGCGGACACAGATGCTTTCAACGACTATATGGTCGCCCTCAAGATGCCGCAATCAACAGAAGATGAGAAATCACAAAGGAAAGCCGCCATGCAGCAAGGTCTCAAGGTGGCTATCGACGTTCCTTTCACTCTGGTCAGGACCATCAACGACTTGTGGCCTACTTTGGTTGGCATTGCCGGTGTGGGCAACATCAACTGCAAGTCTGACCTTCAAGTTGCAGCCAGGTGCCTGCTCACAGCAGTTCACGGAGCCGTTCACAATGTCGAGATCAACATGAAAGATTTGGAAGACGAAGGCTTCGTCAAGGCCAAACAGGACGAGTGCGACGAGGCTGTGTCGCTTGCGGAAAAAAGCTGCCAACAAGTCTTGGATACCATCGGCCAAAGGTCAAGTTAAAATGAGTTTGGTAAATCACGAGTAAAAGTACATTGTAGTACTGTTGTATTTTCATCTTTAGATATCCTTTTTCACTTTTTCAAAGTCGTAGTAATATTTATAAGTGCAAGAGAAATGTAGGTAATAATCATAAAATAATTACACTCAATAAGGAGAGATGAGCCATTATGTTTGTTTTGAAAAGCTACTAATACAGCATAAACCGGGTCAAACGAGGAGAGTTTGGGACGAGAACGTGTAATAGGTTGGGGAGGCGGGGATGACTTGTATTATTCCCCTTTAGTCAACTAGAGAGTCTCCTTCTTCTCGCTCTTACAAAAATAAAATCACTTCTCGATGCGTGCCAGCTGACAGGGGTCGAACCTTGACGCCAGAGTTGTGTGTGCCCTGTTTCTAGGACTGTTGTATATCTCTTTTTATAGTAGTAGTAGTGATGGTGCCTTTGGTGAAGTGCGCTCCAGAGTTGGAGCTGCTCTATTTCTTCCGGGGGAGTTCGTACTGCACGAAAGGCACTTCGACGTCCTCGCCTTCCTTGTCGTTGCAGCAGATCTCCAGGGTCAGGCATCGAGAGTGCGCAGGGATCTTCTTGTTCGACACGTCGGCGCACACCTCTGACACTTTTTGCGCCATACGCTTTTTCCGCTTGTCTGCTTGCATGAAGAATGAGTAGAGCATGCTGACTCCGTGTGTGAGCATGGTAATCTCCAGGTTGTGCTCGTTCTTGAAGTAGTCCATGAACTCCTGGAGGGTCATCTCGTCTCCTCCCTCTGGCTTGGCTCCCTTGACAAGGAATCGATCCCACAGGGTCCACTCTGTCTCGTAGTACTTGGTTTTGGGCGCCTCGATCGGCGTCGAGAAGGCAAAGAACGGCAGAGCCAGGTTGACGAAACCATTTTTGTACAAGTCAACGTTCTTGTGCCCCTGGAGGAGCTTGTACAGCTCGAGGCCTACGAGACCGGCCACGAGAGACGTGGTTGTGGCAATGGCTGGGATGATCCTGCCAGCGATGAGCTTGGACTTGTGCCTGTCGGCGACGGCGATGCCGTAGTTTGTGGCCCTCAGGTTGGAGCAGGCTGTGATGAAGTCCATGTGGAAGTTGGTGTCGTCATCCTTTTCAAAGTCGGCTGGGTGGATTTTGGTCGGATGAGACGACGACGTCTTGGACAGCTCGGACACCAACTCCTCCAGGGTCTCATTGTCGCCCATGGTGCTGTCGCCCTGGTTGGACTGGGCCTGGGCCTCTGCGTCGGTCACGGCAATCTTGACCCCCGACTTGGGGACAAACTCTGGCACGGTGACCTTGTCGACGAAGGCTTTGATGAAAGCCCTGTCCCGGTTGGGGGGAAGGCCGTAGTTGAAGGCCCTGAGGTTGGCCGCGGCCACCACGTAGTCCAGATGGAGGTCGTTATTGGAGTCAAACTTGATGGCTTCGGGGCACCGTTTGGGGCCTGACCAGAACAAGGCTCCGGATGACGTCAGCTGGTCTTTGGGGAAGTTGAACAACAATTGCCGGATGGTGTTGGAGAAAAACTCTTCAAAGCTAAGTCTTGCACCAGCCACGCAGTCCTCAAAGCAGGACGGCTTTCTGTCGATGAGCACTGCCTTGACAGACTCCATGGTTTCCAGGGATTGTGCCCCCTGCAGCTTCCGTGTTCTTTCGACGAATTTGGCAGGCTCCCTGAGATACTGGGCGGCGTTTTCCTGTGCCTGGGTGTACATGCCCTCGAACTGGTCACGGGCCCACTGGAGGGTGTGCTCAATGGCGTTGGGAAAGTTCTTCAGTGTGCAGATGGGGATGGACTTTTCTGGGGGGTCGCGCGACGAGCTGTAGGACTCTGTCACGTGGGGAAGGACAACCTGTGTGTTTCCTTTGGTGCCCAGAGTTCCGGACTCCAGGAGTGGCTTCTTGTAGTAGACACAACGCCGGTCCATGTACATTCTGGCGTCGACGTTGTCCAAGGCGTTGATGACTCCGTCCAACTCTTCGAAAAAGTCGTCGGTGAAAACGTCTTCTGTCTCGGGACCAACTCGGTCTTGCCTTGCTTCAACTTTAACGCCGGGGTTCATCTTGGTGATCACGTTAGCTGCAGTCTGAGACTTGAGCTTCTGGATGTCCCACGGCCGGAAGAGGAACTGCCGGTTCAAGTTGGACTTTTCAATCGTGTCCATGTCGGTGACAATCATCTTGCCCAGGCCCATCATGGCGAAGTTCTTCAACAACTCGCACCCGATGGCGCCAGCGCCCACAACGAAAAACTTTTGTTTCGAGATGTGCGCCTGAAAGTCGTGGCCGAAAACAGCGGCTTGACCGTCGTATCTGGTGTTGAGGGCTTTGCAACCCGCTTCCGTCAGCTTGGACCTGTCTTCTGGCAAACACTCGAGGGCGTCAAAGTACAGCCACTGTTTGATCGGCATGAACTTTCCGGAGCACGCCTTCATCACTTCTTGAGCAGCAATTCCTCCGACTGCAGCATTCATCGGGCTAACGTTGCCGGCGCAAATCTTAGCGAATTGGCGCAGATAGTCTGCATCGAGATCCTCGATTGTGCCGATCATGGAGACTCCTTTGGCGGCTTCGACGAAAGCTTCGGCGTCGTCATTGGACCAAGGGGCCGGCAGGCGACCGCCGTGCTTGGCCATGAACTCGTGCATGGCGAAAAAGGCTAAATGCATCTTGGCAGGAGCGTCAAACTTGGCAAAGTCAGCCAGAAGAAACTCTGGCTCAGCGGCAGCTTTTTCCAAAGGTGCAAATGAGACGTTGGTGGGCACCTTGACCTGGGTGGCAATGCCGCCGGACGCGTAGTCGGACGCGAAGCCGGAAGTGTCGCCGATGCTGAAAGTGTACGGTCCCAATACCTTGATTTTGAACACTTTTTCGTTGACCTCATCCATGCCCTTGACCTCAGTGAACTTGACAGAGTCTCCATCCTCGAAACCGTGACGCACCTCGTCCAAGCAGGTGACGACGCCCTGGGCGTCCCTGGTGATGCTGGAGATCATGGCGGACAGGGGCTGTTCCCCGTTGGTGTCAGACACCACAAAGTTGTCTCCAAAGTCACAAAACACCTGTGAGTAGAGACCGCGGGTCTCTGCCACGATGAGCCTGATGCCATGAGGATGAGTGACCTTGGACACACGAAGCTGCTCCTCCAGTGGGCTGTTTGTCAGAACGACGACGGCAAAGTCGCGCACAAAGTCGTCAGTCAGCTCGCCGGTGTGGGCAGTCACGGGCACGTAGCTGTTCAACTCAGCCAGCTGGGACAAGCAAGACTCGGCACGGTTCTTGCCGACGTCACCCTCGGACAAGTAGAATTGTGAGCTTAAGTCACCAATCTCCACCTTTCCTGCGTCGTGGATGGTGACACTTTTGACGCCCCCGAGAATGACGTTCTTGGCGATTTCGACACCGAGGCCACCCATGCCGGAGATGAGGACGTCCGAAGACTGCATCTTCTGCATGGCCTCGTGACCCAACACGTACAGTTGCCTCGAGTAGAGGCTCTCATCGATCTCTTTGGGACCGGCGCCATTGGCGGACTTGCCATTGGCAGAGCTACCGTTGGTCTGCATCTTGTCTTGGTCCTGTGCCTGTTGCTGGGTGGTGTTTGAGGAGCCATTGGTGCTGTTTCCGTTGGTGCAGGTCTTGGCTCCCTCTTCAGCCTTGGCGTCGGTCGTCGAAGCGGCTGCAACTGCGTCTTCCACAACTTTAGCTTTCTTGGCCGGAGGTGGTTCTGATAGCGCTGCAGCAGGCTCTTGTACAGAACTTGACATCTAGGTGGAATCCGCGGGAATGAGACTCCCTGCGAGGTCTTCAGTCCCTCTCGACAACAACACGTTGCAATACAGCCGGGCTAGTCTGCCTCCAATCGATGAAATCCGCAGTAGCCTTTTTTTGGCAGCGTGAGGCGACCGATATTTGCTGGGCGTCGGCTGTTGATCGAGTCAAGGTCGTGCGAACCAAAAACCGGCGCGAAAACTCTGTAAAATAACCCGACACTTCCAGGACAAAAAGATTTTTCCCTCCTGTGTGGTGAGCGAGAGTGGCGAGTTGATGTCCC
>NYVR01000103.1 GCA_002684655.1 Planctomycetota bacterium
CGCCGGCGTTACCTCCCCCCCCCCCGCGCGACTAGGAGTCGATGCACCTATGTCTCTCGTAACCAAGACCCTGATGTTCGCCGCCGCGATGGTCGGCGTCATGTCGCCAGCGAGGTCCCAGGACGTCGTAGGCTGCGGCTACCCCGAGCGCGACATCCTCTCGCCGTTCCGCTCGCCGACCGACGTGACCGCGCCGCCCGACGAGCTGTTCCGCAACCTGCGGCTGATGACGAGCATCGCCGCGCGGCACCCAGAGAGTTCTTCGTTCGACGCCAAAGGTCGGGAAGTCGTGGACGACGACGCTTGGCGAAAGGCCTACGCCCGCGTCCAGACGATCGGGCTCGATGCCGGAGTCCTCGCGCAGATGATGCGCCTGCACCGGAACAGCGCCCAGCGCGAGACCGCCTTCTTCGGTGGCTTCTACTGCGACAACATCGGCTATGTCATCGAGCTGATCTCGCACATCCCGGGCGAACCCGTCCGCCGGATCCGCGAGCAAGCGTTCCCGCGCGCGGTGCAGTTTCTGAGGGCGCACCTCGGCCGCCGCTTCGGTGACCTGAACGATGAAGAGCGCGCCTTAGTGGTCGCGAACATGCCCGAGCTCGGCTCCCCGACCGCCAGATCTCGCGGGATCCAGCGCGCGCCCCGCGACAGCGATCACCTGCACGCGCTCCGCCTGACGCCGTTCTTCCAGTTGCTGGACGTCGAGGACCCGATCGACCGCGCGCAGGCGCTTTGGTTCCTCAAAGAGGTGTTCGCGATCCGAATCGACCTCGCGAGCGCGTGGCTCGAGCCGGCGCTGCCGCGCGTCAAGCAGCTGTTGCTCAGCGGAGACGAAGACGTCCGCCGCGAAGCCGTCGCCCTGTTCGAGGTCATCGGGCCCGAAGACCTACCCGCCGCGCCCGCAGAGGCTGCGTCCCTGAGAGCATGGGCTGATCGCGCGGGCAAGCGCTTGTTCCCGCCTATCCGCAACCTCAACGACGCGATCGTGCAGCTCTATCCGAGCGCTGAACGCGACGCGATCGTCGACGCCGCAGTCCGCGCGATGGAGAGCCTAAGCATCGGAGACCCTTTCCGAGGCCGAAACGCGGACGGGGAGTGGTTCGTCGGTTACCGAATCGCACGCGTGCCCGACGAGCTAGCGCCGCTGGCGATCCCTGCCGAAGCCGTGATCACCTCCGTCAACGGCGCGCCTATCGAGAGCGCCGCGGGGCTGCTCGGGGTCGTCAAGAAGGTCGCTCGCAAAGCGCGGCCGACGCGTGTCTTCGTCGAGTACGTGCTGAAGGGTAAGCCGCACGCGATCGAATACCGGATCATGTGAGCCGACCTTCGGCCGCTCAGCACCCGCTGAGCGCGAGCGGCCGACGCGTTTACCGCGGCGCGGCCAACGCCGCGTCCACGTCTTGAACGATCGACTCCGCCCAAATCCGGTAGGCCGGCGCGCTCAAGTGCAGCAAGTCCGGCATGACCTGCTTAGACAAGACGTCGCCGTCACCGAGGAACGCCTGGCCGATGTCCCGGGAGACGACCATGGGATCGGCGGCGAACGCGGCCGCAGCTTGCGCGCTGGCCTCAGCGTTCTTAACGCGCTGCGCGTTCGGAGCCGCACCGCGCGGAAAGATCGACAGCAGCAGCACGCGCGCGCGCGGCAGCCCTGCGCGCAAGCGGCGCACGATCGCCTCGACGCCGTGTCCGATCTCGGCCGCCGTCGCGTCCCTGCCGTTGCTGTTATTGGTCCCGATCATCAGCACTACGCAGCGCACGTCGTTGTTCTCTGCAGCCAGCGCCTCGAGCAAGCCGTTGTCCAACCGCCAGAGCACGTGCTGGGTTCGGTCGCCGCTCGCGCCGAGGTTGATCGCGCCGCGAGGGGCCCAAAACTCCGCCCAGGCGTCCTCACCGCGACCCGCCCATCCTTCGGTGATCGAGTCACCGAGCATGGCGACGCGAACGCCGCCGCGGCGAGCCTGAGCGAGGTGCGCAGGGACGCGCTCACGCCACCAGGTCGCGGGTCGCGGCGTCGGACGCACGGTCCCCGGCTCCTTCGTAAACACCGCTGAAGGGCCCCGCGCGAGCGCGTCCAGTTCGTCGAGCCGCAGCCGGACCGAACGGATGAACGGCGCGCCGCCCGGCTCCCAGTGACCATAGGTCGTCGCCACGAAGGTGCCGTCGGGCAACGTCTCGACGCCGGGATAGCCGCAGTCTGTGCCGCGCCAGTTGCGAGACAGCCTGACGCGGTATTGGCCCTCGCGGCCGCGCTCGATGTCTTCGAACGTGCCGACCCAGGCGACCCAATCGCCGCGCGTCGGGCTGGCCTTGGCCATGTCGCGGAACGAGATCAGCAGCCGCCCGTCGGGACCGTAACGACCGACGTGGCGGTCGCCGGTCAGGCTATCGGGCAAAGGCCGCGGCGGGGTCCAGGTCGCGCCCTCGTCGTCGCTGAACATCACGTGGCTGTTCTGAACGCGCCGGTTCTCGCGCAACAACATCGCCAGACGAGCGCCGTCCGGAGACCGGATCACGCCCGGCTCACAGAGGTGCACGTCCGCGCCTTCCCAGACCGCTCTTGGAGGTCCCCAGGTCCGGCCGCCGTCAGACGAGCGGGTCTGGTAGATCGCGAACCGGCCGCGCTGCCCTCCTTCGCGGAGGAAGCGACCGTCGTCGTGGAAGAACGCCGCGTAGTCTCCGCTCGCGAGCCGCACGACGCTGCTCATCGCGACGATCCCGCCAAACGGCGCGTTGGCCGGACCGATCGGTCGCAGCTCGCTCCAAGTGACCCCGTCATCTTCTGAGACGCTGCTGCGGATCGGAAAGAGGCCCGAAAACAGCACCAGCCGTGCCTGGCCGTCTCGCGGGTCGACCAGGCGGTGGATCGTGGGCGTCTCCTTGCTGGTCGCCCAGCTCGCCGGCACGGACAACGGCGACGACCAAGTCACCCCCGCGTCCGCGCTGCGCTGCAGCGCGATCGGGCCGCGGCCGTGGCCCTCGGGGTGCACGCACAGCATCGTCATGCCGTCGGGCAACAACAACGTGGTCGGGTGCCCGAGGTACCGCCGCGGCACCTGCCGAACGGTCACCTGCCGTGAGGTGTCCCCGTCCAGATCGAGCCAACGGAGCGGCGCCTGGCTGGGCAGCGAGGCGAAGAGGCAGCAGCAGATCAGGGTCGCGCGCATTTGATCGTCGTACTGCCAGCGCCGCGCGCGCGCCACGGTCGGCTCAACGACCGCTGGTTCGCTGCAGGAACGCGGCCAGCGCGCTGCGCCACTGCGGCAGCAAGCTCTGCTCGACATACATCATATGGCCGGCGGCGAAGTCGGCGCGATGGATGTTGTCGCGAAGCGTGGGTGGCAGGTTGAGGTTGTCGAGGCTCCAGACAGCGGCGTAGTAGGGTGTCGCGAGGTCGTAGATGCCGTTCACCAACAGCACCTCCAACGCCGGGTTCCGGCGGAGCACGCGCGCCAAGTCAGGCGCCACGTTGACCGCGCCGCCGCCGAAGCCGCCGTCCCCGCGTCCCCAGTTCCACGGCCCGGCGCGACCGCCCGGCACGTATTCACGCGCGCCGTCGTATCCCAGGACGTTGCGCAGGTAGGCGTTGAACGCGGACGTGTATGCGCTGCTGATCGCCGTCGACTGCGGATCGTGAGACGGCCGGCTCGAACGCACGTCTCCTGACGGTCCCGTGAACCGCGCGTCCAGCCGGCCGACGACGAGGCCTCGCTCGTTGAGGATCTGCTGCTCGTATTGCGACGCCGTGACCCGTAGGTCGCTACGGTCGAGGTAGGCCTTGGAGAGGCCCGTGTAGCGGTGCATCTGCGCCAGGACGCGGCGACGATGCTCGGGGTCGACCGCGCTGCCCGCGAGCACGGCCGTCGCGTAGTCGGTCCGCGCCCAGACCTCCACCTCCTGCATGAAGGCCGCGAGGTCTGGCGGCGCCCCGCCGGGCAACACGCCGTGGTAGGCAGACGTCACCGCGTAGGACGGGACCGTGACCACGAACGGGATCACGTCGCCCTGCGCGAACTGGATGGTTCGGAAGTCGAGCACCGCCGAGACCAAGACGATGCCGTTGAGGTCGAGGTTGTCACGCTGAAGCCTGTCAGCGAGCACCGCTGAGCGCGTCGTGCCGTAGCTCTCGCCGAGCAGGTAGCGCGGTGAGTTCCAGCGGCCGTGACGGCTCAGGAAACGCCGCACAAACTCCGCGAGCGAGCGAGCGTCCTCGTCGACGCCCCAGAAGTCTGCGCCTTTGCCGTCGCCCACGGGGCGGCTCAGCCCGGTCCCGACCGGATCGACCATGACGATGTCCGCCACGTCGAGCAGGCACGCGGGGTTGTCCTCGAGCGGATACGGCGGCGCGCCCTGCGGCCCCACCTCCGAGGTCACCACGCGCTTGGGCCCCATGACGCCCATGTGCAGCCAGTAGCTCGCTGATCCTGGGCCGCCGTTGTAGGCGAAGATCAGCGGCCGCGACGGGTCTGGGTCGCCGTCGTCATTGAGCACGAAGTACGCCGTGTGGAACAGCTCGGCGACGACCTCGTCGCCGCCGCCGCGCAGCGGGACATGATCGACGATGGACCGATAGCGGAGCCGCTCGCCGCCGACCTTGAGCTCGTTGTCGCGCACCCACGGACCGTTCGACGCAGCAGGCTCTTCCGCCGCCTCCTGACAGCGCGACGAAGACGCGAGCGCGAGAACAAACAGGGACGCCATCCAGCCTGACTTGAACATGCGGACATGATCCCGTGGCGACGCCGCGCGCGCCAGCAGTCGTCCCGCGACAGGACTTCGCGGCGTGGTTCGGTATCCTGTTGGGTCCGATGACCCTGGTGAGCCTCGAGAAGATCACGCGCCGGTTCGGCGACTTCCCTGTCTTGGACGGGCTGTCGCTGCGCGTAGACGAAGGCGACCGCACCGGCGTCGTCGGCGACAACGGCGCCGGTAAGACGACGATGATCCGGATCTTGGCCGGCGTCGACGACGCCGACTCGGGCAACCGCAACTGCCGGCGACAGCTGCGCGTCGCCTACGGCGCGCAGATGCCGGCCATGCCCCAGGGTACGACGATCGAGCAGCTCGTGCAGCACGGCACAGGCGAGCACGCGGCCCTCGAGGATCGCATGCGGACGCTGGAGACGCAGATGGCGACCGGCGACGAAGCCGCGCTCACCGCGTATGGCGAGCTGCAAGCAGCATTCGAAGCGGGCGGCGGCTATGACCGCAAACACCAGGTCGAGAAGGTGCTCAGCGGCATCGGTTTCGGCGACGAAGATCTACAAAAGGACGTCGCCGTGCTGAGCGGCGGCGAGAAGTCGCGCGTGCAGCTCGCCGTTTTGATGACGACGCCCGCCGACCTGATGATCCTCGACGAGCCGACCAACCACCTGGACCTCCAAGGCATCGAGTTCGTCGAGGACTTCGTCCGACGGTACCCAGGCGCCGTCGTCGTGGTCAGTCACGACCGTCGCTTCCTAGACGGCGTCGCCGAAGACATCGTCGAGGTCTCCGACGGCGTCGCGACGCGCTACAAGGGCAACTTCTCCGCCTACCGTAAGCAGCGCGACCAGGCGCTGCTCGCGCAGCAACGGCAGTTTAAGAACCAGGCAGAGTTCGTCGCCAAGGAGATGGACTTCATCCGCCGCAACATCGCCGGACAGAAGACCGCGCAGGCGAAGGGGCGCCTCAAGCGACTGCAGCGGCTACAGCTGATCGGCAAGCCAAAGGGCAAGCGCGCGCAGATGAAGCTGACGTTCGGCCAGACCACGCGCGGCCAACAAGGTCAAGCAGCGATCGAGGCAGAGGACCTGCGCGTGCGCGCTGGCCACAAGCAGCTGATCGAGGGCGGCGCCTTTCGGGTCTGGTTCGGCGAGGTGACGGCGCTGCTGGGGCGCAACGGCGCCGGTAAAACCACCTTGCTGAGGCTGCTAGCGCGCGACGGCGCGCCCGCTGGGGGCGCGCTCAAGCACGCGCACAACCTGCGGATCGGCTTCTTCAGTCAAGAGAAGACCGACCTGCCGCACTCGGGCACGGTGCTCGACGCGCTGCGCGAGCTAGATCGAACGATCGACGACGGCACGCTGCGCGATCACCTCGCGATGTTCTTGTTCGTCGGCGACGAGGTCGAGAAGCCAGTCACCGACCTCTCGGGCGGCGAGAAGCAACGGCTCGCCCTGGCGCGCATGACGCGTGCGCAGTTCGACCTGCTGTGCATGGACGAGCCGACGAACCACCTCGACGTCGCCGGCACCGAAGGTCTCGAACAGGCGCTCAAGGAATTCCCCGGGACCGTCGTCCTCATCACGCACGATCGACAGCTCGTCGAAGAGGTCGCCGACCGCGTGCTGTGGATGGAAGGCGGCGGCCTGCGAACGTTCGACCAAGGTCTTGAGCAGTGTCAGCGCGTCTTAGCCGAAGAGCGCTCTGCTGCACGCGCCGCAGACGCCGCCGCCAAGGAGCGTGCGGCGACCAAGGTCGCCGAGGCGAACAAGCCGAAGCCCGCGCGTGAAACCGGCAAAATCCGGAACCCGCTGATGTTCGAGCGGCTTGAGAACAAGATCATGGAGCTGGAGGGTGAGGTCGAAGCTGTGCAAGCTGCGATGCTCGAACCCGAAAACTACGGGAGCGCTCAGAAGATGAGGGACCTTCAGGCTGACGAGCAGCGCCTCAAGCGCGAAGTCGCCGAGGCCTACGACCAATGGGAGAACTGGCAGTAGTCTCGCAGTTGACGACGGCCCCGCAGCAGATCCGCTACGATCCCCGGCACGCCTCCATGACTCCGAGAACTCCCGCCGACTTCATCCGCGCCCTGCTCCTCACGCTGGCCGGCACGGCGACCGCGCAGTCCTCGCTGCCGGTCCAGGCGAAGGCGACGGTCGACGTCGGGTCGCTCACGACGACCGGCCGCGCGGCCCTGCGCCTGCGCTTCACGACCGAGACGCTGCTAAAGGTGCCATACGCGGTCCGCGTCGAGCTCTCCTCGGGCGGTCGACGGATCCTGCGGCGAGACCACGCCCCGCCGACCCCGACGACGGCGTGGCGACCGCAGCAGGAGGTCGCGTATGAGTTGCCGCTGTATTTCCCGCTGACGCCAAAGACCAACGGCGACGTGCGAGTGCTCGTGGGATTCCTCGACCCCGACGAAGACGAGCCGCTGCCGCCCCTGTCCAGGCGCCGAAGCAGCGGCGGCTTGGTGCAGGTCGCGACGTTCCGATTCCCCGAGATCGTCGCCGAGGTCACGGCTGCGTCCGTCGCTGCGACCGTAGACGAGGCCCTGACGACAGCGAAGGCCGACCCGCGGGCCGCCTGGGATCAGCTGGAGTTCGCGTTCCGACGCACCGACAGCTATCCGCTTAAGCGTGAGCTGCAGCAGGCCCTTCTGAAGGTTGGCAAGATGCCGCCTGCAGAGCTCTCGTTTGAAGAGGTCGACATCGTGCAGAGCCGCGTCGACGGCGAACGCGCACGTTATCTGCGCCAAGTCGCTGGACGTCTCTACGACCGGGGGCGTCTGTTCGCGGCGCTCGTGCTCCTCGACGAGGTCGGCGGCTCGCTGCAGCAGGACGCGGAACGCGCAGTCCTCGGCGCGCTCGACCAAGCGCGGCGCGTAACCAAGGACCGGGATGGCATCGCCGAGAAGGTGTTCGCTGTCGACCAAGAACAACAGCGCGAGGTCGACGCGCTCGCCGAAGAGCACAAGGACGAAGCCGAGCGCCTCGCGTTCGGGATCGAACTCGCCAAGAATAAATCGCGCCGCCCGGTCGCGCGCGAACTGATCCGGACGGTCGAATTCACGCCAGAGCTGCGAGAAGAGGCCGCGCGGGCGCGACGCGTGCTCGAGCGCGATTGGCTTAAGGACGTCCCAGACGACCAGCGCCGCGAGGCGGACGAGGCCCTACAGCACCCGTGCTGGGCGCGCACGACGCAGCGGGTTAGCCACCGCTTCGTGCTGATCGGGCCGAAGAAGCTGCTGAAGGGCATCCCAGCCGAAAGCCTGTTGCTGTTCGACCTCGCCTACCTCTACCAGACCGACCTGTTCGGGCGCGTCCCGAACCCCATGGGCGACCGCGTCACGGTCTACTTCAAGGAGCTATGGTCGTTCGGCGGCGGCGTGGGCGGCGGCAAGACGATCGACATCGGACGCGCCGACCCAGACCGCAAGAAGCAGCGCGTCGACGGCGGGCTCTTCTATCACGAGCTCGCGCACTGCGTCGACGACACCAACCCGATCTACCCGGGCTTCCGCGAAGGCCTCGCCGACTTCGCCGCCGCCTTCACCTACCACGAGCTCGGTCAAGTCGCGCAGGCGCGGGCCGCAATCGGCGCCGCGCGACGCGCGTTCCTGGGCGACTACCTCGAGCGCGACCTCGAGTATTGGCGCATACCGAACTACGGCCCGAGCGCGGGCTTCTTCCTGCACTTCATCCAAGAGCACGGCAAGGCAGCTGCAGGCGGCTACGAATGGCACCGATACCGCAAGTTCTTCCGCGACTACCGCAGCCGCGCCGTCAACGACGGCCGCACGCCGACGCTCGCGCGCGCGTTCGCGTTCCACCTCGTCGAAGCGTTCGGGGACGCAGCGTTTGACGACCTGCTGTCCTTTCGATGGCCCCTGCTAAAACAAGATCTCGCAGCCGTGCGCGAGGAGCAACGGGCCGCGAGGAGACCGCGCTCGCTCGGCGGCCTCGCAGAGGCGCCGGGCTCGCCGGTCCCCCGTGACGTCGCCGCTAGGCGGCTGCAGCGGAGCGGCGCCGACCCGGACGAGCACGAGTTTGAGCTCGGGGTGGTGAAAGACTGGTGGGTCATCGGCCCGTTCAAGAAGCGCGGCGTCGACCCTGACGCCTATCGCTTCGCGCCAGAGTTCGAGGTCGACCTGAACGCTCGCTACGAGAGCATCAACAACAACCCGACGTGGCGTCGGCCCGGCCGCAAGCCGGTGACGGTCGACCCGAGCGGGTGGTTGAAGTTTCACTTCTCCTACATGGACAACAGCGCGATCTACGCGATGACCCACGTCAAGGTCGAGCAAGAGACGGACGCGTGGCTGCACGTGCGCGGCGACGACGACGTCACGGTGTTCGTAGATGACCAGTTGATCGGGAAATACTCGAACATCGGCCGCGGTCTAGGACCGTGGCGTCCCAACTGGACGATCAATCTCCCGGACGCCGCGCGCTTTCGGCTGCCGCTGCAGCCAGGGCGCCACAAGGTGCTGCTCAAAGTCCGCAACCGCAACGCCGGCTCTGGCTGCACGCTCGCGATCGCGCAGCGCAACGGGACGGCGCTGCCCGGGTGGGTGACCGACACCGAGCCAGCCAAACAGGTCGACAACCGAATCGAGTTTCCCGACGGCAAGCGCTGGCGACAGCGCCTGAAGCTGAAGGGCAGCTCCAAGAGCTCGATCCGCAAGCTAGACCGCACCGTGGGCGCGTGGCGCGTGCGCAACAAGGCGATCGAGGGTTCGTCGATCAACCGCGGCGTCGAGTGGCGGAAATACACGGTCCGCCCCGGCTTCCCGAAGGACTCGCCGTCGAACCTCGCGTGGCTTCCCGAGAAGGCGACTAAGGACCTCGGCGCGTTCCAGCTCCGCGTCGACCTCGCCGCCGCGGCGCCCGCGCCCAAGATGTGCGTGACCTTCCAGGGTGACGGCATGCGTGACGGATTGTCTGGGTGGACCCTGATCCTGAGCCCAAGAGGCGGCGGCGAGGTGCAAGCGCGCATCGAGCGCTACGACCGGCTCGTCTACGAGAGCGACGTCGTCCCCTTTGAATCGGTCCCGAAGAAGCCCACGCCCCTGACGCTGCAATACTGGGCCGACCGTTTGACCGTGCAGATCGGGTCACAGGTCCTCTTCAATCAGGCCCCGATCCGACCGATCGCGGGGAAAACCCGGATCGGCATCGCGACTTGGGGCCCCGAGCTCCGCGTCAGCGAACTCGAGCTCCGCGCGCCTTCGCGGACGCGCTGACGCGCCGCCCTTACCCGCCGGCTTGCTTCAGGAGGTCCCTGACGACCTTCAGTCCGGGGCGCAGCTCTGCCGCTCGCTGCAGCGCGCGCTTCGCTTCAGCGCGTCGGCCCTGCGCCAACAAGACGCGCCCCAGGTTGAACTGCGCGTTGAAGTAGCTGTCGTCGAGCTTCAGCGCCATCCGGTAGTGCCGCGCGGCGGCGTCGAGGCGGCCGGACGCGAAGTTCGCCGTCGCGAAGTTCTGGTGGGCCTCCGGAGCCTTGGGGATCAGTCGCACGGCCGCGCCGAAGTGCCGGAGCGCGCCCTCGTCGTCGCCGCGGCGACCGCAGATCGTGCCGAGCTGCATGTGCGACATCGCATGGTCGGGGTCGAGCTGGAGCGCGCGGCGGAAGTCGCGTTCGGCCCGCTGGGGCTGCTGCCGCGTCGACGCCAAGACGCCACGCTCAAACCATACGTCCGGGGCGCCGGGGGAGATCTCACAGGCTTCATCAATGCATCGCTGCGCGACCTCCCAGTTGCCGCGGGCGCGCTCGAGCCGCGACTTCCTCATCAGCAGGTTCCACGCGCGCGGCAGCTTCTCCAGATCACGGTCGACGCTAGCCAGTTCCAGGGCTTCACGATCCGCGGGGCGCTGCACAGTGAGCGAGAAGGTCAGCGTGGCCATCTCATCTGCAGATTCGGTCCCGAAGCGAACGCGGCGCAGCGGCCGGTTAGGGTTGTTGTCGTTGGCGTCGCTGTTGTCATAGACATACTCCATCGCGACGCGCGTCCCAGCGGGCAAGCTCACCGGCTGCACGTAGCGGTAGTCGTCCTGCCAGTCGAAGTCCCATTCGTCGATCGCGAATAAGCGCTGCGTCGAGCCGTCCGGCAAAGACGCGGTCGCTTGCATGCGCCTGCAAATGTAGTGCGCGTGCGGATAGATCGCGTGCAGCGTGACCGGCACCGGCAGCACGAGGTGGTCACGCACGACGAAGCCGTCTTCACCTGGGGGGATGTCGATCTCTTCCGAGAACAACATCACCATCTCGAACGGCTGGCGCATGGGTTGATCGGTGAACCAGACGCCGATCTTGGGCTGCACGCGCTCCACCTTGCCCACGGGCACCGCGTGCAGCTGCAACACGAAGTCGTCGCCAGGAGACAGCCGCCATGACATGCCGTCGGCGCTGCGGCGCACCGACTTCCCGGGCGTCCAGCCTAGGAAGTGTCCGTCAGGCGGAGACGCCCCGCCGAGCGTCATCCCCGGGAAACCAGGCGCTTCGTCCCGGGCGTCCTGGCGACGAGAGCTCCGCGTCCGGTCGACCCCGAGCACCGCGTGGTGCACCGCCGGATTGCCCGGGAGGATCTCGACCGCTGCGACGAACCGGCGTCGATCGAGCGCGACGGGCACGACAAAGTTCCGCACGATATCCGGGCCGGCGGCGGGCACCTCGAGGACGTCAGGCATCTCGAGCACCAAATCGGGCGTGCCGAGCTGCCAGCCGGAGACGTAGCGAGGCGGAGCTGGCTCGCCGTCGCGATCCCCGCGCGGCGCGCCCGCTGCGACCCAAGCCTTAAGCGCAGCGACGTCTGCTTCCGCGAGCCGTCGGTCTCCGACGAAGTCGCCGTGGCTTGGCTGCCAAGGCGGCATATAGCCGTCCTCGATCACCTCCAGCACGAATGAGCGCTTTTTGAAGACGTCCTCGAACGTGCGCAGCGAGAACGGCGCTGGTTGCCCCGGCCGATGGCACGGCGTGCATGATCGGTGGACGATAGCTGCGACCCCGTCAGCCCACGTAGGCGTCTGCGCGGCGATCGCGCTGGCGCTCGCGAGGATCACCGAAACAACGCGGGGCAGGGTCATGACGCCCCTGATCATCAGCGCGCCGGAGCAGATGTCCACCCGCGACGCCGAGGCCTACCCTACTGCGACAGCTCTAAAGCCTCTGCGGCGGCAGCGCGCCTGGAGGCGAGGATCTGGCCGGAACAGGACCGACGACAGCCTCGCCGGGCGTTAGGATCCCGTGCACCATGCTTCGCACCGCGATCGCCACGACCGCCCTGGTCTTGCTAACCCTGATGACCGCGTGCGGCACGCCGCCCTCAGGGCGCCCCGCCGCCGGCGTGCTCTTTAACCCGAGGAGCGACGACTACCCCTTCTCGAAGGCTGTGCGCGTCGGCGACATGCTCTACCTGTCCGGCGCGCTCGGGCTCACCGATGACGGAAAGGCCATCGTGGAAGGCGGCATCGTCGCTGAAACGGAGCGCACCATGGCGCTGATCGGACAGACCCTCGACGAGTACGGCCTGACCTACGCAGACATCGTCAAGTGCACGGTGATGCTCTCGAACATGGACGAGTGGCCCGCCTTCAACGAGATCTACGCGAGATACTTCGAGCCAGGTCGTTATCCGGCGCGCTCAGCGATGGGCGTCAAGGCGCTCGCGCTCGGCGCGCGGCTAGAGCTCGAGTGTTGGGCCTACGCGCCGCGCAGCCGTTGACCCAAGCACGTGGCGGCGCCCCCCCCCCGCCCGATCACGAACCCTTCTGCGACGACAAGCACAACCCCACGCACCGAGAGCGCAAATCAACTCCGTGACCGACCTCCACCAGCACCTCCGCGAGCGCGTGCTCGCAGCCGTAGGCGAAATGGGCCTCGACCGAGACGTGGCTGATCCGCTCGTGCGGCTCGGCCCGCCGAAGAACCGCGACCACGGCGACGTAGCGCTGGGATCATTCCAGCTAGCAAAGCTCGCCGGCGAGCCGCCGCCAGCCTTCGCCGACGCGCTGGCGACGAAGGTGGCGCCGGACGACGTCATCGAGTCCGCCGAGGCCGCGGGGCCGTTCGTGAACTTTAGGTTTCGACGCGCTGCGATGGCGCGCGAGGTGTTGACCGCGGTCTGCGTCGACGCGGCTCCCTACGGGCGAGCCGCTGAGAACGGACAGGTCGTATGCATTGACTTCAGCTCGCCGAACATCGCCAAGCCGTTCCACATCGGACACATGAGGAGCACGGTGCTCGGCAACGCGCTCTGCCGCATTCACCGGCACCTCGGCGCGAAGGTTCACGGCATCAACCACCTCGGCGACTGGGGCATGCCGTTCGCCAAAATGATGACGGCCTACATGCGCTTCGGGGACGAACAAGCGCTGCACGAATCTCCGATGCGCTACATGTTCGAGCTCTACAAGCGCTATGGCAAAGAAGCCGAAGCGGACCCTGCGCTCGACGCCGAGGCCGCCGCGCACTTCAAGGCGCTCGAGAGCGGTGAGGACAACGAGCAGCGCCGCATGTGGCAGCTGCTGCGCGAAGAGTCGCTGCAGGCGTTCCAAGGACCCTACGGGCGCCTCGGTGTGAGCTTTGACCACATCACGGGCGAGTCGTTCTTCGAAGACAAGATGGAGGCGGCGATGGCGCGCGTCGAAGCGGCAGGCGTGCTCGAGGAGAGCGAAGGCGCCGAAGTTGTCACGTTGAAGGAGCAGGGCATCAAGGTCCCGTGCCTGCTGCGAAAGTCCGACGGCACGACGCTCTACCACACGCGTGACCTCGCAGCTGCGTTCTACCGCGAACAACAATATCGACCGACGCGGATCCTCTACGTCGTCGGCGCCGAGCAGAAGCTGCACTTCGCCCAGCTAAAGGCTGTGCTGACCAAGATGGACGAGCCAGTGGCCGACGCCGTCGAGCACGTGCCGTTCGGGCTCGTGCTCTCGAAGGGGCCCGAGGGAAAGTGGGAGAAGTTCGCGTCACGAAGCGGCAACGCCGTCTTCCTGGACGAGATCCTCGACGAGGCGGTCAACAAGGTGCGCCAGGTCATCGCCGAGAAGAACCCCGAGCTGGAGGACCCGCAGCAAGTCGCAGAGCAAGTCGGTGTCTCGGCGATCGTCTTTAACGACCTCAAGAACGGCCGCATCAAAGACGTCAAGTTCGACTGGGACGCGATGCTCAACTTTGAAGGCGAGACCGGACCCTACGTTCAGTACGCGTGCGCCCGCCTCAGCTCGATCCTCCGCAAGGCCGGAGGCGATGTGCCAGATGTCGCAAGCGTTGACTTCACGCATCTCGCGGACGCCGAGAACGTGCTGCTCACAATGATGGGCTTCGGCGCAGCCGTGCAGCGCGCAGCAGACCAATCCGAGCCCAGCGTGGTGACCAACTACACGATCGCGCTCGCGGGCGAGATCCACAGCTACCTCGTCGACCACCACGTGCTCGGCGCGGATCCTGCCGTCCGCGACGCGAGGCTCGTCCTCGTCGACGCCGCGCGCAAGCTGCTGACGACCGGGCTGCACCTGATCGGGATCCCGGCGCCCGCGCGCATGTGACGGACCAACAGACCTGCGATGAAGGCTGCTATCTGCAAGCTGAAGGAGGACCTCTACCGCTACGGTTACTACGCCGCGATGCATTCGGGCCTCCGCGCGGCCTACAACCGCGCCCGCGCGCCGAGAGGTCTCCCCGACGAGCGGTTGAGGCGCCTCAACAGCGTCACCGTCGGTGACGGCGTACTGTGCGACGCCTGGGTCCACACGCGCCCGCACTCAACGCGCCGAAGCAAGCACGACAGACAAGGAATGATCTCCCTGCGCCTGCGCCGCTCACCGCTGCCGCGATGGCTCTACCATGTCATCTGCGCTACCAGCCACTTTGGCGACGGGCACTTCGAAATTGCCTTCTACTGGCGCGACGACGTGGTGACCTTTTACGCCATCCGCAACATCGCAGAAGGCAGCGCCCGTCGACTGGGCCTCACCGCGACAGCCGAACGACTGCGGCTGACAAAGTCACGTGAGTCGATACAAGTCCTACGCGGCGTCGCCGCAGCGTTGGCGGCGATCGGCGTGAAGTGCAACCACGCGAGCGCCGAAGAGTGTATCGCGCTCAGCGTCGATGACCGCCTCCTCACCGCCCGTGCTCGCTCGCGGGCGATCACCCACTGGCGCCGCCGCTACCGGAGCCTGCACGCGCAGTTCGCGGCGCTCACCTCTGGACAATCAGCCAGCACGGCGCCTGGCATCACCAGCTCTGCGTAAATCCTGCGCGTCCAAGGCAGCGCGGGCGGACGCAGGGAGGGGCTCACCTTGAAGCCGGCGGCGAGGCCGCAGCGCCACGCATCCGAGGCGCTCGCGCTGCGAAGACACATACGCAGGCTCCAGGCCGTTACTATGTCCAACATGTCCCCCACTCCATTCGTGTTTGCGCTGCTGCTTACTGCCGCGGCCTGGTGGGGAGTCGACCAGCACTCCAAGTCGTCACGCGACGCGGACCAACCAACACCCGAGATGAACGCCGACACCGCGCCCAACCGGCCCGCTATCGACCTGCAGGCCCCAGCTGATTTCCAGACCGCGACCTTCGCGCTCGGTTGATTCTGGCCCCCCGACTCCCGGTTCGGGAGTCTCGACGGCGTCCTGCGCACCCGCGTGGGATACTGCGGCGGCACGACCGAAGCGCCGACCTACCGGAAGATCGGCGACCACGCTGAGACGATCCAGATCGACTTCGACCCGAAGCGCGTCAGCTACGACCAGCTGCTTGAGATCTTCTGGACGACGCACAACCCTTGCCGGCGAGCTTGGAGCCGACAGTATATGTCCGCTGTCTTCTACGCAGACGCGGGGCAGCAAGAGGCGGTCGAGAGGACCCGTAAGCTCTACGTCGGCGAGGATCAGACCGTGCACACAGAGGTGGCGGCGCTCGACCGATTCTGGATCGCCGAGGACTACCACCAAAAGTATCGGCTCCGCCACGAACCGGGCATCTACGACGAGCTCCGCGAGATCTACGGAGACGAGGCTGACTTCGTCAACTCGACGGCCGCCGCGCGTCTCAACGGCTACCTAGAAGGGCATGGAAGCCAGCGCCAGCTGGAGGCGGAGATCGGCATGCTGGGCCTGAGCGAGGACAAGCAGCGCGTGCTGCGAGAGCGGCACCGCTGACGCCAAGGCCGCGCTGATCCTCAGACGTCCTGCGAGCTCAGAGCGGCCGCGACGACGCGCGCTTGAGCCACCAGGTCCCCAGATAGAACAGCGGCGTATCGACGAGCGCGACCATCGCCTTGAACAGCCACAGGTCAAACATCGTCGCCACCATTTGCTCCGCCTCCCAGACGCCGCTGAACAACACCAAGACGACGAGGACAGAGTCCAGGAGCTGCGAGAACACCGTTGAGGCGTTGTTGCGAAGCCACAGATGTCGCCCTTTGGTGAGCCGCTTCCAGAAATGGAACAGCCGCACGTCAAAGAACTGCGCGAACAGATACGCGAGCATCGACGCGGCGATCACGCGCCAGGTATTGGAGAACGCCGCGGCGTAGGTCTCATCGCTGACCGGGCTGTCTGCGATCGCGGAGAACTGCGCGCCCATCCACAGCGCCAGCAGCGCGAACAGCGAGGCCGCGAAGCCGGACCAAACCACCTGGTTAGCGCGTCGCCTGCCGTAGAGCTCGGAGAGCAGGTCCGTGGCGAGGAACGTGATCGGATATGGCAACGCCCCCGCCGACAGCGTGAAGACCTTGAAGCCTAGGTCGACCGTCAAGAACTTGTTGGCGATCAAGTTGCAGACGACCAGGGACGACAGGAACACGGCCGCCAGGATCAGGAACGGGAAGTCGACGGGCCTCTCCTCACCGCTTTGGTCACGCACCATCTGTTTGTCTACTCCCAACGTAGCGTCCTCAGGAAGTCGATCACGCCGCCGCAGTTCACCTGATGGCACGCGATGCAGCCGTTTACGACAGCGTTATAGGTCTCTTGGCTCGGCGCCTCGTCGAAGGCGCGCACGGTCCCGAGGTAGACCTGCGCCCTGGCGTCGTAGCCGGGGTTGCGCTCTCTCGGGTTGGTCGGCCACGCGCAGCGCATGACTCGGTGCACCGCCCACATGTCCTTGGCCGCCTCGCGATTCTTAAGGCATAGGCGGTTCTCTCGAAGCTGGTCGACCATCGTCCGCATCAACACAGCCAGCTCGCTGTCGCCGTTCGGGTTCCTCGGTGACTCGATCAGTCGACCGGGCGCGCCCGGCTTCTCAGGATCCAAGACGGTCGCGAGGTTGCAGTCCGAGTCGTCGTAGCGGCCTGCGGCAGCGGCGGCACCGCTGCCGCTGCTCGCCTGCGCCGTCTTCTGCTCCGGCGGCGTGTCTGTCGAACACGCGCACAGCCACGCGAGGACAACAGTCGATGTCAACGAACGGATCACAACGTGCTCGATGCTCAGGGCGGCTGCGGCGACGCGCAAGTAGCATCGCGCAGAACCAGCGACCCCCGCCATTCCATAGTTTGCCGGGCGCTCGCGGCGGTAGATCGCTATCCTGCTTGCCCCGCAGTCGCGGACGAATAGCACATGCGTGACAAGATCCAAATCGGTTACGGCCAAGGGTTCTGGGGTGATTCGATCCTCGGCCCGATACGCCTGGTCGACGAAGGCCCGCTCGACTACCTCGCGCTCGACTACCTAGCCGAGGTGACGATGAGCATCATGCAGAAGCTCAAGAGCAGGAACCCCGACGCCGGCTACGCGACGGACTTCGTCCGCATGCTCGACCGCACGATGGAGCAGATCGCCGACAAGGGCGTGCGCGTCATCGCCAACGCCGGCGGCGTCAACCCCGACGCCTGTCTAAACGCCGTCCTCGAGCTCGCCCGAAAGAAGGGCGTCAAGGGTCTGAAGGTGGGCATCGTCGAAGGCGACGACATCCTGGCGAGGGTGCCCGAGCTGCTCGCCGCCGGCCACGACATGAAGAACATGGACGACGGTCGGCCGCTGACTGACGTGCAAGACACGCTGCTGAGCGCCAACGCCTACATCGGCGCCTTCTCTGTCGCAGAGTGCCTCGCGAAGGGCGCTCAGATCGTGATCTGCGGCCGAGTGACGGACCCCGCTCTGGTCGGCGGCCCGATGGTCCACGAGTTCGGCTGGCAGCCGACGGACTACGACAAGCTCGCCGCGAGCACGGTAGCAGGCCACATCGGCGAGTGCGGCGCGCAGTGCACCGGCGGCAACTACACCCGCTGGCGAGACGTAGAAGACTTCGTCCGCATCGGCTACCCGGTCATCGAGGCGACGCCCGACGGCACCTTTACGGTGACCAAGCACGAAGGCACGGGCGGACTGCTGACGCGCGACACGGTCGTCTCGCAGCTGCTCTACGAGATGGGCGACCCCAACAACTACCTCGGACCGGACTGCGCCGCCGACTTCACCAGCGCCAAGATCGAAGAGGTCGGCCCGAGCCGCGTGCAGATCTCAGGCGTCAAGGGCGGCCCGCCGACCGACACCTACAAGGTCTCGTTGAGCTACCAGAACGGCTACAAGGCGACCGGGCAGCTAACGATCGCCGGGCCAGACGCCGTCGAGAAGGCCAAGCTGTGCGCCGACATCGTCTGGGGCCGGCTGGCGTTCGACGGCTGCGCGTTCGCGGAGGACGAGAAGATGGTCGAGTTCGTCGGCGCGGGCGTCACCCACGCGGGCATCCTCGAGTCGAACGACCCGCCCGAGGTCGTGCTCCGCATGGGCGTCAAGTGCGCTGACAAGGCGCGCGTCAACCGCTTCGGGAGCGAGCTCGTGCCGCTCGTCACGTCCGGCCCACCCGGCGTGACCGGCTTCGCAGGCGGGCGCCCGAAGGCGACCGACATCGTCGGCTACTGGCCGGCGCTGCTCGACAAGGACCAGGTCAAGACGCGCGTGCGCGTCGAGGAGTCGTAATGGCGAAGGTCAAGCTCAAGGAGTTCGCGATGGCCCGAAGCGGCGACAAGGGCGACGGCAGCAACGTCGGCGTCTTCGTCACCAACGCGGCCGACTACGAGGTGATCAAGCGCGAACTGACGGTCGATCGCGTCAAGCAGCACTTCCATGACATCTGCTTCGGCGAGGTCGTTCGCTACGAGGCGCCCAACATGTTGGCGCTCAACTTCCTGCTGCGAGACAGCCTCGGCGGCGGCGGCAGCGAGAGCCTCAAGACCGACGCTCAGGGCAAGGTTCACGGCCTCGGCCTGCTCGAGATCGAGATCGAGCGCTGAACCTTGCGAGGGCTGGGCGCCCGCGGCGCTCAGTCCAGATCGGACAGCTCGCGCTCGACCTTGTCGGCTTCCGCGGTCTTCGCGGCGAAGCCGACGATGTCGCCCCGGCGCTGCAGGTCGCGGGCCTCCTGGAGCAATTTACGGTGCAGCTTCTCTAGACGCCGACGCTTCATCCACTTGAGCATGACCGTGCCTTCGTCGCCGGGCACCGGACGGATTCGCCCGCTCGCTCAGCCGCGCTCTAGCAAGAACGTCAGCTCGTGCTTGTTGTGGTGCAGGTGGAGGAGCCGCGCGCCGGGGATCGCAGCGAACGCGCGCGCCGCCTCATGCTCATCCGATCCCTGAAATTTGATCGTACAGACGAAGTTCGGCGGCGCGCCCTCGGCCCGCCAGCGCTCGATCAGCCCGAGGAGCCGCTGCGGATAGCAGATGACGTCGCTGAACAGCCAATCCACCGGCCCGAGGTCTGCAGGCGCCAGCGCGAAGGCGCTCTCGCTGCGCACCATGACGTTGTCCAAGCTCTCAACTTCCGGCGCCATGGCCGCCTTGTCGACCGCGACGACGTCGGCGCCCAAGCGGGCCAGCGCCCACGTCCAGCCGCCGGGGGCCGCGCCGAGGTCGACGCAGCGCTCACCTGGTACTGGGTGGCGGCCGAACAGCGTTAGCGCCTCCCAAACCTTCTTGAAGGCCCGGCTGGGCGGCCCGACCTTGTGGTCGACGAACTCAACCTCCCCGTTGGCGAACGGCGAGCTGCAGCGAGGGCTGGCCAGCATCCAGTCCTGATCCCACAGAGTCCACGACCCCATCGGCGACCCCGGCACGTCGAACGGAAACTCGCGAGGCTTCGGCCTGAGCGGCGGCAGCTTCTCGGTCAACAAGGCTGCCCGACGGTGGTAGGCGTCTCCCGCGAACGCCCAGTTCCGCTGCATCGACCGCAGCCACTTCGCGCCGTCCCCGATGGATTCGATACGACGCCACGCGGGCTCGAACCACGTGTTCGCCGCCCACCACGAAGCCTCTGCGCAAGGCGTGGCGGCGAGCACCAGCCTGCCGCGAACCTCGATGACGGCGTCGCCGAGCGCCGAGATGACCGGCTCCACCAACCCATCGGGGGCGTGATAGACAGCAGCGGGAGCCTCGCGGTCGTTGGACACGCGTCGAGCGTAACCCGCCCGACGCCGCGCGACGAGCACTCGGCGACGGCGCGGTCAGCGGGCGTCGGGCACGAACGGCAGCGTCGGCGGGCGCTTTACGCGGTCATCCCCAAAGAGATCGAGCCCGAACAGACCGAGCGTGAAGTCTACGAACTCGGCCACGTTGAAGCCGACGTGCGCGTGCACGAACACCGGCGTCAAGCCCACTTCGACGCCGAACATATCGACCAACCGCTGCTCAGGAGTCAGGATGAACGGCGCGGCCATGTCTAGGTCCAAGACGTCGCTGACGAGCAGCCACGACGTGACGTCGTCGAAGGCGTCCGGCGCCTGGATATGGTTCCCGCGCGTGCTGGTGACCAGCACCCGCGACCACGACTGCCCGTAGGCGAGCGGGCCCAGGGTCGTAACCGGCACGCCGTAGCCGTGGTTGGTCAGGGTCCTACCGGGGCGCTGCCACCAAGAGTCCTTGCCGACCCCGCCGTCAGCGAACCACCCGCCCGCGGTAGCAGCCAAAGGACCGACCTTGGCCTCGACGCTGGCGCCGAACGCGCTGTCGTGCCAGCGCCAGACGACGCAATCACCCAGATCTTGGATGCGCTGGTCGACGTAGGTGCACGCCGCCATCGGCAGCAGCAAGATCATCGCTGATAGGAGGCTTCGCATACGTGGACACATGTTCTACCGCACCGATGCACGCAACGACGCAGCATCTGTTTACGTTCGCAGGCCGGGCGATCAGAATGCGTAGATGACCGACGTCCTACAAGCTCTCCGCGACCGCGCAGAACGCCGCCAGGCGCGCCTTGTGCTGCCGGAAACCGCAGACGAGCGCGTGACTGCGGCGCGGCGCGCAATCGAAGCGCAGGGCCTCGCCGAGGTCATATGGGTCGAGGTTCCCGAACGCGACCCACGCTTCGACGAGGTCGCGGCGCTGGTGCAGCGGCGGCGGGCCCACAAGGGCGTCTCCGAAGAAGACGCACGCGCGCTCGCGGCTAAGCCGCTCGTCTTCGGCGCGGGGTTGTGCGCGCTCGGTCACGCCGACTGCGGCGTCAGCGGGGCCTCGCACGCGACCCCCGACGTCATCCGCGCTGGGCTCTTATGCATCGGCACGGCCGAGGAGACGCCGCTGGTCTCGTCGATGTTCCTGATGGTCCGAGGTGACGAAGTTCTTTCCTTCGCCGACTGCGGCGTTCTGCCAGACCCAGACCAGCAGCAGCTCGTACACATCGCCGCAGCGACCGCGCACAACCACAAGCTGTTGGCGGGCGTAGACCCAAAGGTGGCGTTCCTCTCGTTCAGCACTCACGGCAGCGCCGCCCACGACAAGGTGAACAAGATGCGCTCGGCGTGCGCGGCGTTCTGCAGCGCCTATCCAGACGTCCCCGCCGACGGAGAGCTGCAGTTCGACGCCGCCTACGTGCCATCGGTCGCCGCGCGCAAGTGCCCTGACAGCCCTATCGAAGGCCGCGCCGACGTGATGATCTTCCCCGATCTCGACGCAGGCAACATCGCCTACAAGCTGGCGCAGCGGCTGGGAGGCTTCGATGCCTACGGTCCAATCCTGCAGGGATTCCGGTCGCCGTGGCTGGATCTCTCCCGCGGCTGCACGCCGGACGACGTCGTGGGCGTAGCCGCCATCGCGAGCGCAATGATCACATAGGACGTCCGCCGCGGTCTAAAGACCGCGGTTGGCGTAGAAACGTCCGCCGCGGTCTAAAGACCGCGGTTGGTCACCAGGTAGACGGCGAAGCTGCCTAACCAGTGGCCGCCCTCGTAATACTCCCCGGTCACGGCAGCGAGGCCCGCGTCGCGGTGGGCGCGCGCGCAGCGCCGCACGGCCTCTGTGCGCGGGTCGTCGTCACCGAGGCCAACGGCGATTCCGTCCAGCATCCACGCGCGAGCGAGGTTGAGGCCGTCTAGGTGCGCGAGCTTGCCGTCGGACTTGTCGGTGACGAGTGCCGGCCGCAGCGCGAAGTCTTCGTCCACGCCCGGCAAGAACCCGCCGAGCCACTGGGCGAACGCTTCGCGCGGGAGCACGCGCCGCATCAGGTCCGCTTCGGCGAGCCCTGGGGAGAGGAAGTCCTGGCCGCCTGGCTCGAACGCGAGGTTCCAGCCGCGGTCCTCCGCGTAGAACGCCTCCGCGCGCGCGACCAACAGCCGCTCGAAGGCGTCGTCGCCGACGGCCCTCGCCCAGTCGAGCATCAGCCCCATCGCGAATGCCGTCTGGCTGTGCTCGCCCGTGCGGATCGGGTGACTCAGCTTCGGGAACCACGACATCAACCGCCTTCGCACCTCGCCGCTCAACGGTGCCAACGCCGCCGCCCAACCGCGCGCCTCGTCGTCGTCCCAACCGCGCAGCTCTGCATCGAGCTGCAGCAACCACGCGAGCCCGTACGGACGCTCGAAGGAGGCGCGCCCGTCGCCCTGCATATAGCGAAGCTCGGCGCGCAGGTGCTGC
>NYVR01000104.1 GCA_002684655.1 Planctomycetota bacterium
TCGACTCCTTCCACGGCGACTCGACCCTGCAGGTCGACGCGCTGAAGCAGCTGAAGCAGGCGCACCCGGGCGTCGAGGTCCTCGCCGGCAACGTCGTGACGTGCGCGCAGGCCAAGGCCCTGCTCGACGCCGGCGCGGACGGCCTGCGGGTCGGCCTGATGACCGGCGACCTCACGCTCGACCCCGACGCGCCGCTCGTCATCATGACGACCGAGATCTTCCGCAACGCGGTCTTCGAAGACCCGGAGCGATTCCGCGACACAGACTTCGCCATCTTCGACGAGGTCCACTTCGTCGACGATGTCGAGCGCGGCACGGTCTGGGAAGAGAGCCTGATCTTCGCCCCACAGCACGTGCGGTTCGTCGGGCTGAGCGCGACGATCGCCAACCTGCATGAGTTCGGCGACTGGGTTCGAGAGGTCCGGCAACAAGAGCTGACGGTCATCGAACATAAGAAGCGACCGGTGCCGCTGTCACACAGGCTGTTCCACCGCGACGCCGGCGTATTCCAGCTCTCACAGCGCGCGCGCGCGATCACGTTTCACGAGCGCGCGATCGCTCGCGAACAACGGCACCACGAACGAGACCATCGCGTCAGCAAACGTGAGCGCCTTCGGTCGAAGTGGGGCGACAAGCGCGAGCGCGCTCGCGGCAAGCGTCACCGCTTCGGGCCGCGCCCGTATGTGATGCTGCTCGACGAGCTCCAACGCCGCCAGCTGTTGCCCGCTCTCTACTTCTGCTTCTCGCGCAAGGAGTGCGAGATCAAAGCTGAGCGGAGCATGGGGAGGCGACTCCTGAGCCGAAAAGAGCGCGGTCAGGTCGAGGAGTTGTTCCACGAGATCTGTGACCGCTTCGAGCTCGACCCCTCCCAGGACCCCGCCCTGCTCGCCGTGCTCGGGCGGGCCCTCGTCGGCGTTGGCTACCACCACGCAGGGATGCTGCCGATCCACAAAGAGGTCGTCGAGCGGCTCTTCACCTCTGGGCACCTGAAGCTCTTGTTCACCACCGAGACCTTCGCGCTCGGCATCAACATGCCCGCGCGCACGGCCGTATTCGACCTGCTCCGCAAGTACGACGGCGTGCAGATGAACTACATGAAGGCCCGCGACTACCTGCAGATGGCGGGCCGCGCCGGCCGTCAAGGCCTGGATAAGACCGGGCTGGTGATCTCGATCCTTGAGGACGAAGACCTCATGGAAGCGCCTCTTTCGCGCTACCACTCGGGCAAGGTCGAGGGCATCACGTCTCGGTTCAACCTCTCCTACTCGACGATCCTCAACCTCTACGACCGCCTCGGCAGCAAAGGCCTGCAAGAGGCGTATGACAGCTCCTTCTCGGCGTACCAGGCGATGAAGGGCTCGGCGGCCACGCGCCAAAAGAAGCGCGCGGCGGCTCACGCTGCGCTGGCGAGCCGAGTCAACGTGCTGCGGGCCGCAGGGTACCTGGGACCCGACGGCCTCGAGCCGCGCGGGCGCGTCGCGCAGCGCATCAACGGCTATGAAATCCAAGCCGCCGAGTTGCTGTTCAGCGGCGTCCTCGAGGAGATGGACATCCACCAGCTCGCGGCGACCTTCACGTCGTTGATCCATGAAGAGCGTCGCCGCGCCGACCCGCGACAAACACCCCGCGACCCGGGACCGTTGATGCGCAAGGCCACGCAGGCGGTGAGGCGTTTCCGCGACATCGAGTCGCAACAAGGCGTCTTAAACCCCATCAAGGAGCCGGACTGGGGCATCGCGGCGGCGGTAGACTGCTGGAGCCGCGGCGGCGACATCGACGACCTTGAGCGGCTCTCGCACGGCGACGCCGGCGACGTCGTCAGGACGCTGCGCATGGCCATCCAGATGATGCGCCAGGTCGCCACACAGGTAGGCAAGCACGAGCAGTTGGGAGCCCGCCTTGAGGAGGCGATCGTCTCGGTCAATCGAGACGCCGTCGACGCGAAGCGACAGTTCGAGCTCGGCTAGCGGCGCGCGCGCGCCATGCCGGCGAAGCCGAACTTGGCGACCAGCACGTCGAAGAACTGCTTGGGGCTCTGGGTCAGGTGCCGGAAACGGGTCGGCGCGGTCTGCATGTGGATCCGGGTCCCGGCGTGCACCCGCGTCTGCACTTGGCCATCGACGATGCAGTAGGCGTATGGCATGTCGCCGGTCTCCAGCACCTCCAGCTCAAGGCCATCGCCGATCGAGAGCACCACGGGGTGCGCGCTCAGGGAGTGCGACGCCAACGGCGTCAGCACCACAGCGTCCAGATCGGGGGCCAGGACTGGGCCGCCCGCCGCCATGGAGTAGGCGGTCGAACCCGTCGCAGTCGCAGCGATGACGCCGTCGCCCCGATACGTGCCGATGTCCGCGCCGGCGCGCCGGACCCGCACGACGATCATGCCGCCGGCGCCAGCTCGGCTGACGACCACGTCGTTGAGGCCCAAGGTCTGCTTGGCCTCCGAGGCTGCGCCGTCGACACGGCACTGAAACATCAGCCTCGTCTCTTCGACCAGCTCGCCGGCGACCAGCTTCTGCAGTGCGACCTCGCTCTGCTCGTCCTCAAACGCCGTGAGGAAACCCAACCGGCCGCGGTTGATGCCGAGCGTCGGCCGCTGTCGATCGGCCATGCGCCGCGCCGCCGCCAGCAGGGAACCGTCCCCACCCCAGACCACGACGACGTCGCCGTCCAGGTCGTGGAGTGACGCGTCGCGATCGGTGATCTGTATCGTCTCGACGCCGCGTTCACCCAACCACTCCGCGTGGCGGTTGATGAGCTCTGCCGTGCCGCCCTTCTTGGCGTCACCGATCAACAGCGCGCGTCGGATACTGGATTCCGCCATCACCGTCCTCCTGCGCGCCAGCGGCGCGGCTCAATCGCGCGTCACGTTCACGACGTGATCGCGGCGTCCTCGGCGACGCGGAACCGCGCAGCCACGTCCTCGGCTGTCAACTCACAGTGAGAGATGATCTGCGCGCGCGACATATGCACGTGGATGTCGTCTGGCACGCCCATCACCTGCACAGACGCGCGGACTGGTCCGTGCGCCGCGAGGCACTCGAGCACCGTGCTGCCAAAGCCTCCGACCTTGACGTGATCCTCCAGGGTGACGACGCGGTCATGCCGGTTGCAAAGGTCCACGACGAACGACTCGTCGAGCGGCTTGCAGAACCGCGCGTTGACGACCTCGACGTCGATGCCCTGCGCTGCCAGCAGCTGGGCCGCCTCGAGCGCGGTTTGAACCATGTGGCCATAAGCGAGGATGGCGCCTTGCGTACCTGACTTGAGCGTCTGCGCCTTACCGAGCCTCACCGGCTCACGCGCGCCGTCCCAGCCGACGAGGTCGTGCTGCTCTGGGGCGTTGCCGCGGGCGTAGCGGATGCCGCTCGGCCCGTCGAGAGTCAGCGCGAACTGCAACATCTCATGCAGCTCGGGGCCGTCCATCGGCGCCATCAAGGTGATACCTGGCATGCATCGCAGGTAGGCGATGTCATAGAGCCCGTTGTGCGTGGCGCCGTCCTCACCGACGAGGCCCGCGCGGTCCATGGCGAAGACCACAGGCAAGCGCTGCAGCACCACCTCTTGGAACACTTGGTCGTAGCCGCGCTGCAAGAATGTCGAGTAGATGGCACAGACGGGTTTCATCCCCGCCGTCGCCATGCCTGACGCCATCGCGACGGCGTGCTGTTCGGCGATGCCTGCGTCGACGAAGCGCGTCGGGAACCGATCGCGAAACTCCATCAGCCCCGTGCCGTCCGGCATGGCCGCGGTGATCGCGACGACCTTGTCGTCAGCCTGAGCGATCTGCTCGACGCTCTGACTAAACCACTTGGTCCACGCTTGGCCTTTGGGCTTCTCCGGCACCATCGGCTGAATCACGGCTGGCTCGACGTGGACCTTCTCCTGCTTAGCCTTTGGCTTCGGCTTCGCGGCGTGCGCGCGGTCGTAGCGCTCTTCGCTGCCGGGCACGCCCTTGCCCTTCTCGGTCAGCACGTGCAGCAGCGTGACGCCGTCGAGCTGCTTGCAGCTCTCAACCGCTTCGAGCGTCTCCTGCATGTTGTGCCCGTCGACCGGGCCGAAGTAGCGGAAGCCGAGCTCTTCAAACAAGTGCCCGGGGACCACCATGTGCTTGACCATCTCGACGGCGTCGCCGAGACGCTGGTCGAGGTCCTTACCTACGACCGGGATCGACTGGATCAGGTGGTGCAGGGACTCTTTGGCCTTGTTGTAAAACGTCCCGCTTCGGAGCTTGTTGAGGTGCCGCGACAGCGCTCCGACCGTCTTAGCGATCGACCAGCGGTTGTCGTTCAGGATCACCAAGAGCTTCGTGTTCTCTAGCGAGCCCGCGTGGTTGAGCGCCTCGAACGCCACGCCGCACCCCATCGCCGCGTCGCCGACCACGGCGACCGAGTGGCGAGACGTGTTGCCTAACATTTTGTCACCCATCGCAACGCCTAGCGCAGCTGAGGCCGCCGTGCCCGCGTGCCCCATCAAATAGGCGTCGTATTCGCTCTCCCACTTGTTCGAGAACCCGCTCAGGCCGTCTTTTTGGCGCAGCGTATGAAAGCGGTCCTTGCGGCCGGTCAGGAGCTTATGCGGGTAGCACTGGTGACCGACGTCCCACACTAGGCGGTCGTCGGCGAAGTCGTAGAGGTAGTGCAACGCGACGGTGAGCTCGACGACGCCCATACCAGACCCCAGGTGGCCGCCCGTGACGGTCACCGTGTCCATGATGACCTGGCGTAATTCGGCACAAAGATCTGGAAGCTGGTCTCTCGACAGCTTCTTCAGATCTGCGGGGACATTGACCTGGTCGAAGATGGGTGTTGGCGAAGATGGATCCACTGTCTGCTCCGGTACACCGTCAGTAGATACGACCGGTCGGCCTCAGCACCAAGGACTTCAAGCAGAACCAGAGGTCACGTGCGGCGCTCGACGGCGTAGAACGCGACATCTTGCAGCAGCAGGACCATTTCGTCCAGACAAGTCGGCGCGACTGTTCGCCACGCCGCAACAGCCGCGGCGAGCTCAACCGCTAGCGCAGACGCCTGCTCAGCGAGGCCTCGCGCCGCTGCCTGGCTTTGCTCGAGGCCCAGCAGCGCGGGCCAGGTCAGCTTGCCGAGCGCGACATCAGCGCCCGGGTTCTTGCCCAACTCTTCCGGTGAACCCGTTACGTCGAGGCAGTCGTCGGCGATCTGGAACGCCCGACCAACCGTATCCCCATATTTTGAAAGTATTTCCAGAACATCCGCCGGCACGCCGCCGGGCCCAGCAGCGGCGTGCGCGCCGACGACGAGGGCGGCCGTGATGAGGGCCCCCGTCTTGTGATCGTGGATCCATTCCAGCTTGGCCATGCTCGCTTCTGGCGACTCTTCCAAGGAACCTGACCCACCTCCCTTGAGCGAGCCCTCGGCCGCGAGGTCCTCCACCTGGCCGCCGACCATCCCAACGCTGCCAGCCGCGCTCGCCAGCGCCGCGACCGCCTCGCCGCCGCCAGCCGCACACCCCGCGAACGCGAGCGTGAGCAAGGCGTCCCCCGCGAGCAACGCCAGCGGCTCTCCGTAGACCTTGTGGCACGTCGCGCGACCGCGCCGGAGGTCGTCATCGTCCATGCAAGGGAGGTCGTCGTGGACGAGGCTGTAGGTGTGCAGGCACTCCAACGCCGCCGCCGGCCGCAGCGCGTCCTCCGTCTGCCCGCCGGTCGCGGCGGCCCCGATCAGCGTCAGCATCGGCCGCAGCCGCTTGCCGCCTGGGAACATGGCATAGCGCATCGCCTCGTGCAGCCGCTGCGGGGCCAACTCCGAAGCTGGCAACAGTTCGTCAAGCGCGGCCTCGACGGCGTCGCGATGAGCGCCGACGAACGCGCGGAATGCGCCGCTGCGAGAAGAAGAGGTCATCTGCTGACGACCATACCCAGCATCACGTCCGTCGCATCCTTTGAGGTGACTCCTGGCAACAACATCCGAAACCCCTGGTCGTCGACCTGCGACTCCACGCCTTCGCGACGCATCACCCCGTCCTGAAGCAGCAGCGAAACGACGTCGCGACGCGCATCGATCTCGACCGCGACCCGGGCGCAATGTGCGCTGCCCAAGACGCTGTTCTTGTCGTTCGTCGCGACCAGCTCCACCGCCAAAAAGCGCCCCTCCAAGAGACCCCGGAGCCGCACGGTGCTCCAGCGCAGGTCGGTGCGCGCAGCGGCAAGCAAACGCGTCAGGCGAGCTGCCCACTGCCGGCGAGAGCCTGGGTCGAGCTTGCCTGGTTCGACCGCCGGCCCGACCTGCGGCACCGGATAGGCACCTTCGGCACGGATCAGGTACGGCAAGCGCTCCTCGAACCGCCTGCCGTCGACGTCGTCGAACGACACGACGAAGCCCGCCTCCGGCAGCGCTGCGCGCTCGCCGCCGTCGCTGCGGCGGCCTTCAAAGAAGCGCAGCTCTAGACTGCCGGTGGCGCGGTCCAGGCGCGCGGTCATGCGAGCAGCCGTCAGGAAGGTCGCGCTCAGGCCGTCGGCGGCAGCTTCGAGCAGCTCGACGTCGTGGAGCCCGTCGGCGTCGATCACCGACGCGCGCAGGAACCGCTGCGCTGTGAACCCGTCGCGCCGGAGGCACTCGTGCAGCGCGTTTAGGCACTCGCGAACCCCGAGCGGCATCGGGCGGAGCGCCTCCTCGGCCCGCTCCCTCGCGGCGGTGGCGCGGCGCTCAATTTCCTCATTGCGCTGGGCAAGCAGCTCGCGCAAGCGCTCGAGCTGCTCACGCGTTGTGTGGAGTTCGAGCTGGAGGCGGCTGTAATCCGCCAGCGATCCGGCCGGGCCAGCGCCGTCGGGCTCCGCGCCTTTGGCCGGCGCCGAACGGCGAGACCCGCCTGCGCTTGGCTGCGCTGGCCGCTCCTCCGGGGCTGGCCGGCGCGCCCCTGCAGCGCGTTCGGCCGCGACCGCGCGCCGCTCAAAGTCACCGGCGAGCTCCGCGAGCGCGGCGGTCTCCCACAGCAGCAAAGCGACGCAGCCGCCGAGGATCGTCAGGAGCAAATAGTGAGGCCAGCGCATAGACCGTTGGACGAAGGCGCCGCGGGAGCCTTCCCGCAGACGGCGTCAGCCTACCAGCGCGACGCCTACCACTTGGCGTTCTTGTTCTTGTTGTACCAGCTCTGCCACTTCTGGAACGTGTCGAAGTTCTGCCCCGTCAAGGCCTTCATCGTGTCGTTCCACGGACCCGAGATCGTCGAGAGCCGGTATTTCGCGTTCTGCGCCTCGACGTTCGCGCCGAGCTGCGACCCCATCTCGGCCAGCGAGCCCCACTTGATGATCATGCCGCTCACGACTTCGCGACGGAGCTTCTGCTTGGACTCTGCAAAGTTTCCGAGCGCCTTGCCCGCCGCCGCCATCAGCGCAGCCTCCGGGCTCCGGCGGGCCTCGTCGAGCAAGAACTTGACCATGGCCTCTTCCTTCGTGCGCCCGATGTTGATCAACAGCTTCTCGCGCAACGAGACCCACTCCCGCTTCTTCGGGAAACGCTTCTTCTCATAAGCCGACTTGAGCGCTTTGGCGCCGGCCTTGCCGTGACGACCGAGCGCCTCGGCGGTCGCGTTGTAGATCTGGGCCTTGGTCGCCGGGCGAAGGCGACCTTTGTTGAGCAAGCTGTCCAGCCCCTTCGCGACGTTCTTCTGATCCTGGGCGTTGAGGCCCTTCTCCTGCTTTTGGATCAACTCGTCGATGATCTCGATGCCCTTGGCGTCTTGCGTGAACTTCTTGTCGCCTGCGATCGACTTGAGCGCCTTTAGCTTGGTCGCCACCTCCGGGTCGGAGGGGATCTTGGCCTTCTTCTGTGCAGCCACAGGCGCGGTCAGCGCCAGCGCGATCGCGACGAGAGAGATTAGGTTGCGTGTCTTGGTCATCGGTGTGTCCCTTGGTTATCGGCGCAAGGTAGGGCGCAGCCGCAGCGCATACGTCTCGCTAGCAGCACAGCAGGTGCGCGTTCGCCCAAGCGTATCAAATACCGTGCCGAGCGCGCATCCTCACGGCACCTTCAGGTCCTACTCGACGCCTGGCAGGCGCCGCAGCAAGCGCATCGCCGCGCCGCGGACGTCGCTCATCTGGAGCTCGTGCCACTTGCAGGGAGCCGCCAGCGCCGGCGGGACCCCGGCCGCGACCAGCTCATCACGCAGCTGCTGGAGCAACCGAGTGAAGCCGATGTGGTGTGGGGAGCGACGCGGCGGGCTGCCGTAGAAGTCGACGATGTGCGCGAGCACCAGCTCGGTGTGCGGTGACAAGGCCAGCGCCGCTAGCTCGGCGCGGCGCTCCATCTCGGCCTCGATCATTAGGGGCGACACCCCGAAACGGAACAGCAGTCCCGCGCCCCGCGCGAGGTTCTGTTCGATCGGCATGTAGTGGAACGAGTCAACGAGGTGACGACGCTCGTGGTCGCGGATCGTGCCCAGCACCGCTGCGGCCATCGCTTCGTCGGAGACCGACGACTGCAGCGTCAAGCGCCAAGCGGCGTCGAGCGGGTCCAGGCCGACACCATCGGGCACCGCGTCTGCCGCCAGCGCGACATCGTCCGCGCTCGCCACCCGCCGACGCTCGACCAGCCCGAGCGCCCAGTCGACGATCGCGTCATAGTCGACCAAGTAGTGATTGAGCAGCGCGACGCCGGCGAGGTCCGCGCCGAGCACGCCGCCGAGCGCGCGCACGTCACGGTCGGCGCCGATGACCTCAAAGCAGCGGCCGGGCAGCTGCTGCAATTCCTCCCTCGGCAGTTCGCGCACCGACAACCTCGTGACCAAGAGCCCCTCACAGGTCCCACCTGCGCGCCGCCCCAACACCAAGTGACGGTTGTAGCGCGCGAGGTGCTCGCAGAGGCCGCTGCCAGCGAATGGGTCGAGCATCTCTCCCACCAGAGGCGCAGAGAACGTCTTCGGCACGCCCACGCAGTCAAAGCCCAGCACGCGCTCTGAGAGCGCGCGCAGCCGCTCGACGACCTCACGAAGCGACGCTGCGTCGCCGTCTCGATAACCGCGGTAGAGCAGCCGGCGGAGCCCCGACTCGAACGCCAACTCCCGCCGCGCCTCGTCCTGACGCTGTTGGATGTCCGCGGCGCGCGCGGGGAAGCGAAGCGCTGCGGCATCGCACATCAGCTCAACCTCGCGGAGCATGCCGACCGCTAGCAGCGCGTCCACCAGCGCGAGCGCTTGGTCGCCGCTCGGCCAAGGGTCGCCGAACGTCCAAGGCCCCTCTAACAGCGTCAGCCAGCGGCCGCGGAGCTCGTTGTCCTCGACGTCGACGACGTCGCGCGGGATCGCCTCGCCAAGGAACGCGACGAACGCGCGCACGTCCCCCAAACCGAGCAAGACCTGGCGGTAGGCGCGCTGCAGCATCGAGCTGGCGCCGTCCGCGAGGCGACGCTCCAACACGGCGCGCGCCGCGACGAGGTGGCCTTCGCCGACGAGCAGCTCGGCGAGCACGCCAGCCCCCTCGCCGCGGCCAAAGGCGGACATACGGCCAGGCTCCTCGCGGAGCATGTCGACGACCTGCCGGCGCTGGTCGCGGCTGACGCCGGTCTCCAGCCACGCAGCTACCAGCCCGCGCACGCCAGGGTCGTAAGGGCGCATGCGCAAGGCCTCCAGCAACGCAGCCCAAGCGACGTCGAACTCTTCGCGCTGCATCGCGACCTGCGCGATCCCCAGGTCGCCGACGCCCGGGATGCGCGCGTCGCCTCGGATAGATCGGTAAACTTGCCCCGCTGCGACCTGCCGGTCCGCCTCGCGCAGCGCAGCTGCGTAAGCGACGCCGACGAGCGGATGCCGCCCGCTTGCGTCGAACAGACGCTCGTAGATCTCGACGGCGCGGCTCAGATCCGAGGACCGCAGCGTGTGGGCCAACCCCAACCATGGCCATACAGAGCCGGGCGCGAGCGCTGCTGCGCGACGAAAACCAGCCAGCTTCTGGTCACGATCTTCGGTGATGCGCGCCAGCAGGTAGTGCGCGTGCCCGTCGCGCGGCCGCGCAGCGACCTCGGCGCGGGCCTCGCTAAGCAGCAGGCCGCGCCGACCTCGCTGCCGCAAGATGTCCTGACGCAACCTGCGGGCGTCGACGTGGCGAGGAGCCTTGACGAGCACCGCGGCGACCTCAGCGCGCGCCGCGGCCACCTCACCTCGCTCGACCATTTGACGCGCCGACCAAGCTACGCGGTCGTCGGGGGCAGTCCCCCACGGCAAACCACCGACCGACTCCGGCGGCAGCCCTGGACCGGGCGCTTTGCAGGCAGCCAAAGCAAAGAGCAGCAGGCCTGCACGCAGCGCGGTCACCATCCAACCTTGATACCTGCGCGGGCAGGACCTCAGCGAGAAGAAAAAGGCATCCCACGGTGTTGCGAGCCACCGCGGGCGCCCGACCACCGCAGCCACCCCCATGGCTGCGGCGGTGCCGAACTGCTGCCTCCGGGCCCCCACCCGAAAGACAACAGCGCGCGAACCACCTGATCCCGCAAAGTCCACGCTACGCAGCGGTCATCCCCCCGAACGACCGCGCACGTATCCCTGGATCCATCGGCAGCGGCGCTGCCGACCTTGAAGGAGCCTCGAAATCTTCGCTCGCATGGACCTCCCGACGCAGCGAGCGTCAGGAGGCCACAAGAGACCTAGCGACCGCCGCGGAGCCCGTCGGGGCGGCTCCCCAAGGGCTCGACACGTCGACCGACCAAACCTGGCCGACCAGCTCACGGCCGCGGATCTGTAGGCTCGGCGCCCGACTGGTCACGAGACCCACGGAGTTGACGGCAGCGTCCAGAGAGGCGGCGTGAAGCGGCAACCGCGCTCCGCGCAGCGACGGCTCGTCGGAGGTCACGACGGGAAAGGGTCAGGCTCCCGTCCGACGCGACGACGCCGCGGCGAGGAGCGTCGATGTTGATCGACAAAGAGCACCCGCGCGCGACGGCGACGGCGAGGACTGGAGGCGAACCGAGAGCAGCGCCTCGGGCCGTGAAGAGATGCGCCCCATGGCACCGGCTACACCGGCTGGCATGAGACGACCACTTGACCTCGGCTGATCCATGAGACGAAGAACCTAGAGTCGTGGCTGACGAAGATCGCAACACCTGCATCCTGTTGCTGGACGAGGCCGGGTCGATGGCCCCGCTGCACGCCATGCTTGAGACGCTAGGGCTCTCAGTGGACCGAGCCTCGGACCTCGCCGAAGCCCGCACAGCGTTCTTCGGCGCGGGCGGCCACGACTGCCTCGTGATCGGGCCCGGCGTCTCCCCGGGACTAGCCCGCAAGGTCTCCAACGCGCTGGCGGACATCGATCCGAACATGTCGTTCGCGACCTTCGGCCCGCACTTACGAGACACGGCGCGCGCGCGGACGGCGCGCCTCAGCAGCTACCACCCCGGATCGCGCGCCGGACAAGGCGCCCTGCTCCGCTTCCTGCAAACGCGCTGACGGTTTGCGCGGCGCGCGAGTTGGCGCCGCATGGTCGCTCGGGGCAGAGCCCGCGTGCTTAGCGGCGGCGCGCGCACGCCAATGCGCGCGAACACCGCGGGAAGGATGGGGTGGCTAACCGGACTCGAACCGGCGACTTCCAGAACCACAATCTGGTGCTCTAACCAACTGAGCTATAGCCACCATGACCTCGACCGGACGAGCCGAGCCGAGATGCGGGCAGGGAGTGTGCCGCCGACGTCGTTCGGGGTCAAGCAACAAGCACGAGGCGACAAAGTCCGAGCTTGCATGAAGCCGACGGCGTCGCTACCGTCTGCGCCCCGAACGGGCCTCCGTAGCTCAGTCGGTAGAGCAGCGGATTCTTAATCCGCGGGTCCTAGGTTCGAGCCCTAGCGGAGGTACCACACGCAGAGGCCTGGCTGCTTGCAGCCAGGCCTTTTGCTTATCCGGCGAACGTGACCGGGACCGACCGCGAGCTTTCGGGGACGTAGGCGTCGCCGATAACATGCCAGCATGACGGACCTCCGACGCTGCATCGCCATCGCGGCGACGATCTCGCTGCTCACCGCGAGCACCTACGCCCAACGACCGCTGCAGGTCTACGTGCTCGTAGGCCAGTCCAACATGCAAGGCCACGCCAAGGTGCAGACGTTCGACTACATCGGTGAAGACCCACAGACAGCGCCGCTGCTCGACAAGATGCGTGACGCCGCGGGCGATCCCGTCGTCTGCGAGGACGTCTTCATCGCCTACCTGTCGCAGGACGGAGACACGGACGGCGCGGTCACCGGCCCGCTGACCGCAGGCTACGGGGCCCGGCGCAGCGTGCGGCGCTCTGACGACAAGATCGGTCCTGAGTTCACGTTCGGCCTGCGCATGGCCCAGCTGCACGACGGACCGGTGCTGCTCATCAAGTGCGCGTGGGGCGGCAAGTCGCTCCACACGGACTTCCGACCGCCTTCAGCAGGCGCATACGCCTTCTCCAACGACCAGGTCGCGCAGATGAAAAAGCGCGGCAAGGACGTCCAGCAACAGCGCGAGCGACGGCGCGCCGAGACCGGCGTCTACTACCGCAACACCATCGCGTACGTGAACAAGGTGTTGGGAGACCTGCGGCGATATCACCCCGACTACGACTCCAAGTCAGGGCATGAGCTGTCGGGCTTCGTTTGGTTCCAGGGGTGGAACGACATGGTCGATCGAGGCACCTACCCCCAGCGCGAGGCGCGCGGTGGATACGACGCATACAGCGAGTGCATGGCCCACTTCATTCGGGACGTGCGCCGTGACCTAGACGCGCCGAAGCTGCCCTTCGTCATCGGTGTCATGGGCGTCGGCGGCCCGATCGAACCCGGGCAAAAGCGCGCCGTGCACGCGAACTTCCGCGACGCGATGGCCGCGCCGACCTCGCTGCGCGAGTTCCGAGGCAACGTCGCGGCAGTGCCGACCGCGCCGTACTGGCCCCGCGAGCTTGAGGAGATCGGGGCGAGGATCCAGAAGGTGAAGCAGATGGCGAAGCTGCTCCGCACCGAGAATAAGCGCGGGCCCAACGCCGACGGCAAGATGGACAAGCGCGCGCAGCTCGACTACCTCGACAAGTATCGCGCCGAGGTCGTCGGCGCCGAGGACGAGGCCACCTATAAGCGCGGCGCGTCGAACGGCGGATATCACTACCTTGGCTGCGCCAAGACGATGGCCCAGATCGGCGTCGCGTTCGCGGACGCCGTCTACGGCCTGCGCTGACGACGCGCAGATGCGCTGAGATCGAGCACCTCAAAGGCTCGAAACTCGACGTGCATCACCTGTCCGCCGTGCAGTTGCAGGCCGAAGAGACCTTCGGCTCGGCCCGGGTCATCGCGCAGCGACGCGGTGAGAAGCCCGTTGATCCATACGTCGATGTCCGCGCCGACGGCGCGGACCCTAAGCGACGTCCACGCGCCTGGCTGGTAGACGCGGCGCAGCCGCTCGGCGTCAGGCTTGACCACCCAGGCTCGCCCACCTGTCTCGTAGAGACCGCCAGTCTCAAGCGTCGTGTCCACCTCTGCTTGAAAGCCGTGCACGGCGACGCGGCCGCCCTCCTCTGCGACGCGGAAGTAAAAGCCGCTGTCGCCGGTCAGGACGCGGAACTCCAGGCGGGCTTCGAAGTCCGAATAGCTCGCGTCGCTGATTAGGATGCCGTGGCGGAGCTCAGTGGCTGGGCTGGTCCCGACCAGGACGTCCCCTCGCCAGTGCCAATGACCGCCAGGCGCCGTGTGCCACCCGTCGAATGAACCAGGCTTCAGCGCAGGCGCGAAGGCGGACCCGGCAGAGCACGCCGCCGAGAGCAGCACGAACAACGCAACCGAGGACTTCATGTCGAGGGCATGCTAGCAACCTCGGCCGGACATCGTCGGCTCAACGCTGGCGATAACCGAGCGTCTCCCTGGGCCGCGGCACGACGGCGTGCCAACTGGCGCGACCTGGCGCCAGGAACATCGCCAACGTCGCCGTCACGTCCTCCGCCGTCACATCGACCAAGCGGTCCGTTTCGACGCCGTGGTGCCGACGCAGCAGCATCAGCTGCAGCTTGCCCGGATAGGTCGCGGGCTCACGCACCCACTGCTGCCCCTGCTCGGACTGCGGGGCAGCGAACTGCGCCGCCAAGGCCTCGCGGGCGGCGCGCAGTTCGGCGTCGGAAGGCGCGCGGGTGCGCAGGTCCTCGAGCAGATGCTCCAGGTCTCGCCTCGTGGCGGTCACCTCTTGGTCTATGGATGCCTCAGCGCGCCGCCCTGGAAATACCTGTACTGGGTTCTCACCGCGCCGGCAGAACAGCAGGAGCGGGTCTGCTTGCAGCCACGACCAACGCACCAACGGCGCGCGCGCGAACAACTCAGGCCCGCGCAGCTTTAGCCGGGCGAACGCCCGAGACCTAGCGACCTCGACGGCCAGGGCGAATGACGCGCGATCCTCCCTGCCCGACGCCGCGAACGCGACGCCGACGTAGGGAGAGTCCGAACGCTGACTGGCGCGCGTGCTCATCTCGTGGGCTAAGAACCCCTGCGGACACACGACGTCGCCGCGCACCTCGCTCGCAGCGCGCGGCCACGAGACCCCCGAGATCGCTTCCACCCAAGCGTCATCCACGGCCCCCAACACCGCGGCGCGCGCCACGGGTGGCTCGGAGAGGATCCGCCGCAGCGACGCAGGCGTCATCGCGACGCACTCGGAGGCGACCCCGGACGGGGGACGGGACAGCGGCGTCTCGGCGCCGAGGCGCGCGCGAGCGCCTGTCATCAGCACGTCGCCAGGGTAAAGGTGCTCGGCGTCGTCTGCGGCCAACGCGACGCGGGCAGCGGCGAGCCGCAGGGCGTCGTCCCCCACCTCGCTCACACGACCCGTCACCGCGCCGAGGAAGCGCGCGGCAGACGCCCGCTCGTCAGGACCGAAGACCGCGAAGACGATGGCGTAGTCTGTTCCGACGCGCGAGCCGCTGGCTAGCGCGGCGCCAGCAGCGGCGAGCCCGAGGTCAAGACGCACCGCCGCCGTCACCGCAGCCTGCCCGGACCGACCCGGCGGATCGTCGTAAAAGCCGCGCGGGAACAAGACGCCGACCGCGGTCGCGGCCGCCCCCTCAACCGACCGGAACGTGAAAGGCGACTGCGCCACGGGGGCCGCGCCAAACGCGGCGACGACACATAACAGCAAGATCCAGCTTCGCACCAACGGCCTCCCAGCGTCTGATCCTCGCGCGACAGCGCCCGCGCTCCGCAGGACCGGGGGCCACGCGGCGCCCGGACTGCGGAGCCGACGTCCTGTCCAGAGGACGAAAGCAGCGTAGAGCGTCCTGGAGACAGGTCACGACGCGGCTCCGCCCGCGGCACATCGCAGCGAATCCGGAGCGCGACTGCAAGGCCACGAACGATCACCCTGGCACGGAAATCGCTATGCTGCTCGGCATGAATCGGTTCGCGGCCCTCATCGCCCTCTCCCTCTCCTGCCATGTCGCTGTCGCGCAAGCAACGCTCGCGGAGCTAGAGCGGCGGTTCCGGAGCGAGGTCCAGCAGCTGTCGAAGAAATCTCCCAGCAGAGACGAGCAGGATCAGCAGCTCGACCGCCACGTCGGCGAACTGCGCGTATTCGTGCAGGAACGCGCGCAGGGCGACGACCGCTGGAACGGTCGCTTAATGCTCGCCGACCTCGAGCTCATCCGCGGCAACCGCAAAGCCGCTGTGGAGGCGCTGCAGGCCATCGACGCAGACGCCGCGCCAGCCATGGTCTTGGTGACGGCGGCAGCGATGGCCCAGCACGTCGGGCTGCAAAAGATCCGCGACGCGTTCGTGGCGACCGCCGTCGCCAAGGACGCGCCGATCGAGGACCGCATGGCGATGGCCAGGCTGCTGATGACGGTGCTGCGAGAGGTCGACAAGGGCGAAGCGATCATCGCGCAGGCGCTGGCCGAAGCGACCGACGACGAACAGCGCGCCTTCGTACGCTGGCACCAAGCAGACGCCTTACGCGACCGAGAGGACCTCCCCGAGAACACCGGATTCGACGCGCTTGAGGCGCTCGCGAAGGAACTGCCCGACACCTACTGGGGTGCTGTCGCGAAGGACCGCCTGCGCGCCACCCGCCTCCGCGTCGGCGACGAAGCGATTGGGTTCACGACCAAGACCTGGCAAGGGGCGCAATGGTCGCTGCAGGCCCACCGCGGCGAGGTCGTGGTCCTCGCGTTCTGGAGCACGGCCGACTACGACACGCCGCAGCTCACAGCGTCGCTCAAAGAGCTGCGGCAAAAACACGAGGAACTAACGGTGCTCGCGGTCTGCCTCGACCGCGACCCTACACAGGCCGAGATCGCGCGCGTCATTCAGCAGCTCAGCGGCGACTTCGACGTCGTCGCCGACGGCAAGGGCCCGCAGGGAGACGTCGCGCTCAGGTGGTTCGTCGAGGGACCCGTGGTCCACGTGATCGACCGGAGCGGCCGCGTTGCAGGCCTGGGCCTGCACGTCGGCACAAGCGATGGCCGCGCCGAGCTCGCCGACGCGGTCGGGCGCGCCCTGAAGTGAGCGCCTGCGAGCTTCTCGCGAGCGCTCAACGGCGGAGCCGAACCCGCAAGCCAGACATCGCGACCAACAGCGCGTGCGCCCCGATGCCTGCCAGCGCTGCGGCAGCGGGCGCGAGCGGCAGCGGATCGCGCGGCACCTCGTCGGTGAACGCGGCCAGCAGGAAGACGGCGCAGTAAGAGAACAAGATCAGATCGGACGAGATCCGCGCGCCGCGGCCTGACCGCGCGCCGACACGGAACGTCAGCGCCAGCGCGCCGGCGGCCGTGAGGCTCGCGAGGCCCGCGTAACCGAACCCGCTCGCCGGCAGCAGGGAACCCTGCGGCGTCGTGACCTCGAGCGCGTCCACGGAGACGGTGTAGCTCCTGGTTATCACAAACAAGGCGACGGCCGGCGCGACGAACCCGAGCGCCGTCCACGGGATCAAGCGCCGGTTGATAGCCCGGATCGGCAGGCCCATCAAGCCGCGACGCCGCCACGCCCGCCGCCCGCGCAGCGCCAACCCAGCCGCCGCCGTCAGCAACACGACGCCGGGCACGAGCAGCGACTCGCCGAGCGAAGGCACCGCCTCGCATCCCAGCGCGATCGCCGTCGCCGCGCAGAGGAACAGCCCGCAAGCGATCGCCGCGGAGTGACGCGGTCGACGACCGCGCAGCGCGGGCGGTGGGTTCGCGCCGGCCTGCATGAAAGCGACCGAAAGCAAGGTGAAGACGCCGCCGACGGTCTCTCCTCGGAGCACGAAGCCGACTTCGCCAACGGGCGGAAGTAGCGCGAAGGCAGCGCACGACAACAGCGCCTGGATGCGGCCTCCCGCCAGCGCCACCACCACGTAGAGCAATAGCGCCATGCACGCGACGCCGACCACCTGCGCGGTCCGAGCGCGAACCAGCAACGCGCGCTGCGCGCGGGCGTCGGTCGGCCAGCGTTCGCCGAGGACCGCTGCGCCGAACAGCAGCTGAGCGCCGTTGGAGTCGACTTGCTGGCCCGGCGGCTGTCCGCGCACGACGCGCTCAAGCCGCGACAACTCGCCGGGAGCGGCGTCGTCGCCGATCGCCGTCAGCGCTGCCAGGGCAGGCAGCAGAAGGACGAGCACGCTGCAGCAGAGCGCCGCGACCCGCAGGCTCTTCCCTGCCGACGCCGCGCTGGGCGTCACAGCGCGGCGATGCAGTCGATCTCGACGAGGGCGCCCTTGGGCAACTCCTTGACTGCGACGCAAGCGCGCGCGGGCTTGTGGTCCCCGAAGTGCTTCGCGTAGACCTCGTTGACGTCACCGAAGTCCGACATGCTGGCTAAAAAGATCGTCGTCCTAGCGACGCGATCCATGCCGAGGCCCGCCGCCTCCAGCAGGTTCTTGATGTTGCGCATCACCTGCTCGCACTGCGCCGCCGCCGTCTCCCCGACCATCTCCATGGTCGCAGGGTCGAGCGGGATCTGGCCCGAGCAGAACAACAGATTGCCGACCTTGACGGCCTGGCTGTATGGACCGATCGCGGCTGGGGCGGCGTCGGTGTGAAAGGATTCTAGGGTCATGTTCAGTCTCGCGAGAGGCGTTCGCGCAGGCGCTGCTCGACCGGCGCTGGCAGAAAGCTACTGACATCGCCGCCGTTGCGCACGATTTCGCGGATCAGGGACGAGGAGACGTAGCTGTATTGCGCGCTAGGCATCACGAACACGCTCTCGATCTGCGGCGCGAGGTGACGGTTGGTCAGGGCCATCTGGTATTCGGCTTCGAAGTCGGACACGGTGCGGAGCCCGCGCAGGATGGCGCCGATCCCGCGCGCGCGGCAGAAGTCCACCACGAGGCCGCTGAACGTCACGACCTCCAGCTTGTCGCTGACCGGGAGCACCTCTCGCAGCATCTCGACGCGCTCTTCGGTCGAGAACGTCGGCTGCTTCTGGGTGTTGACCCCGACCGCGACCGTCAAGTGATCGAAAAGCGGCAGCGCGCGCTCGACGAGGTCGAGGTGACCGTGGGTCACCGGATCGAAACTGCCCGGATACAAGGCCGATACCATGCTCTTAAATGTAACCGTTGACGAGCCGGGAGCACGGTGCAGACGTGGTTCCTGCTGCCCAGCACAAGCTCGCCGCCGCGGTCGCGTGGTCGCTACCGACCGTCGTGTTGGCGACCCGCTGTCTCCCAGCGGCGGCGATCTTGGCGGCAGCCGGCGTGTATGTGTGCCTGCTGACGAGCTGGCCGCTGCGGCGCGCAGGCCTGCTGGCCCTGCCGATGTTGTTCGGGGCGATGCCCGGCCGGCAGCCTCCACCACCCGCCGTCCCCCCCGGACCGGTGCGGCTCCATGGGGTCGTCGCCGACGTCGTGCGCGCGCCGCTGCGAGGGCAAACCTACGTCTCGTTTGTCGACGGCCCCAGACTGCGGCTGCCGCTGGAGCTTGAGGTGGTCGCAGGAGATCAACTGTCCGTGCTCGCGCTCGCAGGTCTCCCCGCGGCCCCTGGCTGGCCTGCGCCTCTGCAGGCGGCTGCGGGAACGGTCGAGGTCCGGCCCGGCGCATGGGGGATTCGACGAGCGTGCGGTCTGCTGCGGCGTTCGTTCGAGCGAGCGCTGCTGCGGCTCGTGCCGGGCGAGCACGGGGCCATGCTCGCGACGCTCGTGCTGGGACGCGCGACCCGGCCCGACGTCGCGCTGACGCAGGCGCACCGGTCGACCGGATTGAGTCATCTGCTCGCCGTCAGCGGGGCGCACGCGGCCATGCTGGCTTTCCTGCTAGGCCTCGGGAGCCGCGGGAGGCGGTTAGGCGCGAGCCGCCTACAGCTATGGAGCGTGCTGGCCGTGCTCACGGTCTACGGCCTCGTCGCCGGCGCAGAGCCGCCCGTCGTCCGCGCGGTCGTGGCGTTTTTACTCGCTGCGATCGCCTCGCGAACAGGCCGCCCGTTCGGGCTCGCGCGCGGTCTGCTCGCGCCGGCGCTGGTCACGGCTGCTATCGAGCCAGAGTCTCTGACTGGGCCGAGCTTCTTGCTCAGCTACGCGGCCGTCATCGGGCTCGGGGTCGCCGCGAGCGGTCGAAAGCCTGCCGGGGCAACTGCGTGGTTGACCAACGCTGTGCGCGCGTCGTTCTGGGCGACCCTGCTAACGACGCCGTTGACGCTCTGGTTCTTCGGCCAGGTCGCCCCAAGCACGATCTTACTGACCCCGCTGTGCGCGCCGATCGTCGCGCTGCTGCTCCTCTTCAGCCTGATCGCGGCGAGCGCCGCTGCCGTGTGTCCACTGCTCGCCGAAGGGATCGCGCCGCTCTTGCACGGCCTTTCGGCGGTGTATGCGACCATCGTCTACGCCGCGGACACGCTCCCGTGCACGCCGATCCCGGCGCGCTGCGCGCCCCCGGCGTGGCTGGTGAGCACCGTCGGCGTCGCCGCTGCGGCGGGGATCGCGTGGCGACCGCGACGGCGCTCTTTGATCGGCGGCGTGCTGGCCGTCAGCGCGACGTGGTTCTGTCCGCTGCGCGGACCCGAGGCGCCTTCGCTGCAGCTGTTCGCCGTGGGGCACGGGCAAGCGGCCCTGCTCACGACGCCGTCCAAGATGCAGATCGTCATCGATTGCGGCAGCCTGCAGGGCGGCGCGCGGGCGGCGCGCGCCCTCACCAACAGTATGGCCCGCCGCGGCGTGGACGTGCTCGTCATCACCCACGGCGACGCAGACCACCACAACGGGCTGGCGCGGCTGCTAGAGACGAGCCGCGTAGCGCGCGGGGTCGTTCCAGCGGTGATGGCCGAAACGGCGGTTCACCAGCTCCTTCGCCAGCACGCCGACCAAGTGGACCTACTGCGTCCAGGCGAGCGGCTCTGCGTGGACCAGCTGATCGTCTACGCCCCGAACGTTCCGCGAGCAGCCAGCGCCAACGACCAGAGCTTGTGGGTCCGCGCTGATGTCGGGGACGCAGAGGTCTTGCTCTGCGGGGACGCGCAGGAGCTCGGGGTCGCCGCCGCGCTCGCCGACGGGATCGCCGCGCCCGCCGACGTGCTGCTGCTGCCGCACCACGGACGCACAAACCACAACCTGCCGCAGCTGCTCGCGCGGGTGCGACCGCGCGCCTGCGTCGCCTCCGCGTCGAGCGCCGACGGAGACACGTCACAAGGCTCCGCCGCGCGCCGTTTTGGCGCCGAGGTATGGACGACCGGGAGACACGGCGACCTAAAATTTGACGGCGTGGTCGTGTCTGCGGCGGTCGCGCCGTCGTTGCTGACGCGGCACGCAGCGCCAGGGCGCGATCGCTGAGGGAGGGCGTTGCTGCAGCAGCGCGCGCGAGCAGCAGCGCATATATCCCCCGCTTATGACCTCTGCCGCTACTGACCGCGCTCGGGCTGCGCCCCCTTCTCGCTGGCGCGCGGCGCCGGCGTCAACCGCGTGATACGCCCCGAAGAGTTCCAGTCCATAACGTAGACGTTGCCCATCTTGTCCACGCAGACAGAGTGCGGTGACAAAAACTCCCCGTCTCTCCACCGCGCGCGCGGGATGCCGTTACGCGCGCGTAGCTTGGGGTCGGGGTTGTCGCCGATGTGGCCGTACACTTGGTCGGACTTGTCGAGGAAACTGATACGACCGACGAGGTCCGCGACGACCAAGCCGCCGTCCGGCATCGGCCAAACGTTGCACGGCCTCCGGAGGTCCTTGTCTGCCATCCGCACAAACGCGCCATCCAAGGTAAACCACTGCAGCCGGTGGTTCTCACGGTCACAAACGAGCAGCAGCGGCTCGTCGCCGCGGGTGTCCATCCAAAGGCCATGCGGCGTGCGCATCTTGCCAGGGTCCGCCCCTGGGCCGCCGAAGGACTTCACGTAGTTGCGGTCCTTGTCGTAGCAGTGCACCCACGACTTGCCGTAGCCGTCGCCAACGTAGATGCGCCCGTCGGGCGCGACGGCGACCGCGGTCGGCGCATACTGCCCAGCGTTCTCATAGATCCCCGACGCTTCGGGCCAGCCGATGGTCCACAAGACCTCGCCCGCGATCGTCACCTTGACGACCTCGTGGCGACGAGTGTGCGCAAGGTAGAGCACCTCCTGCCCGCCCTCGACCCGATGGCACATCCCGTGCAAACCACCCCGGAACTCTTTGCCCCAACGACGCGCCACGGTCCCGTCCGGCCGGAAAGCCACGACCGCGTGTTCCTTGTCGGTGTTGACCAGGACGTGGCCGGCCTCGTCCACGACCATGCCGCCGTGGGTGTTGCCCAACTCCACCGTGCCGTCCCCGTCCACGCCAAGCGAGGCCGCTGGCAGCGGCCGCCCCCACCGCGCGTCCCATTCGTAGCGGTGATCACCGACTGCCACGTAGGTCGTGCCTTCAGGCGCGCGCTTGGCGGCCCCCTGACAGAGCCCGACAGCCGGAAAAGTGAGCGCGAGCATGGCGAAGCGGAGCGAGGTCGTCATGACGCCAGTGTGCGCGGTGACACCGACTTTTCCCAGCGACCTGATACCAACGTGGTGCATGCCGTCCGCACCCTTACTGTGTGGATTCGGTCGAACTCGACGTAACAACAGACGACCCATACCGAGAACGGACATAAACATGCGCACAACTGCCCTGCTGGCATCGCTCTGCGTCGCCATGATCGCAACGGACACCCTCGACGCCCAGCGGCGCGCGGCCGGCGGACGACGCGGCCGCA
>NYVR01000105.1 GCA_002684655.1 Planctomycetota bacterium
GCTGGCGGACGAGCTCGGGCTGGCCAAGCCGAGCCTCGCCGAGGTCATCCAAACGGCCGTGAGCGGCAGTCGCTCCGAGTCCTCGACCTCGAAGCCGCTCCCGCCAGGGCTCGCGGGCCTACTCGAACGGGCGCTGGACGAACTGGTCGAGCGACGCCGCGCCGACGGCGCAGGAACCGGCGACGCGATCTTTGCGCAACTCGACGAGCTCGAGCGGTTAACGGTGGCCGCCGGCGAGCGCGCGCCCGCGATCGTCGACCATTACCGTGAGCGGCTCCTTCAACGCGTGCAGGAGTTCGTCGCGAACCACGTCCCTGAGCCGCCGCCGGCGGTGGATCTCGTCCGCGAAGTGGCGGTCTTCGCCGATCGCGTAGACGTCGCCGAAGAGCTGCAGCGCCTGCGGTCGCACCAGCAGGAGATCCGAAAGGCGCTGCGCGGAGGCGGCGAGGTGGGGCGGCGGCTGGAGTTCCTCTTGCAGGAGCTCTTGCGCGAGACCAACACGCTCGGCTCAAAGTCGCCGGACACCGAGACTGCTCATGCCGTTGTTGCGATGAAGGGCTGCATCGCCACGATCAAGGAGCAGTTGGCCAATCTGGAGTGACGAACCGAATGACAGAGAAGCGAGGCAAGCTGGTTGTGATCTCCGGACCTTCGGGTGCGGGCAAAACTTCGGTGTGCCGCGTGCTAAAGACGGATCCGGACGTGGAGTTTTCGGTCAGCGCGACCACCAGGCCGATGAGAGAAGGCGAGCAAGACGGCATCGACTACCACTTCTTGACGCGGGAGGCCTTTGAGCAGCGCGTCGCCGAAGATCAGTTTCTCGAATACGCCGAATACAACGGCAACCTCTACGGCACGCCGCGCTGGCCCATGGACGCGGCGCTGGAGCGCGGTAAGACCTTCTTGGTGGAGATCGAAGTGGACGGGACCCGGCAGCTGCGTCGCCGCGGCGTCCGCGGGCTCTACGTGTTCATCGAGCCGCCGAGCATCGCCGAGCTGCGAAGCCGGCTGCTGCGCCGCGGCACCAACGGGGCCGAGGAGATCGACCAGCGCGTACGCATCGCCGAGGACGAGATCCGCGCGGCCCGTGAGCAGGTCGACGGCGCGCCGCTGTACGACCGTTTCGTCGAGAACTCGGACCTCGAAGCGACCATTGGTCACGTCAAGGAGCTGCTCGGGTCGTGAGCGCTGCCCGTCCAAAGGCTGTGCTGGGAGTCGCCGGCGGGATCGCTGCCTACAAGGTCGCGATCGTCGCCAGCGGTCTGGTGCAGCGAGGCGTCGACGTGCGCGTCGCCATGACGCCTTCGGCGCTGCAGTTCGTCGGGCCGGCGACGTTTGGTGGCCTCACCAACTCGCAGCCGATCCTGTCCTCCACGCAAGTCGACGCGGATGGTACGGTGCCGCACATCGAGGCCGCGCGAGACGCGGGGATCTATTGCATCGCGCCAGCGACGGCGGGCGTGCTCGCGCAGCTCGCGTCTGGCGCCGCCGACGACCCCGTCGCGCTGCTCGCCACCACGGTGCGCTGTCCTGTGCTGATCTGCCCAGCGATGAACGACGCCATGTGGCAGAAGGACTCGGTGCAACAAGCTGCGGCCATCGTGCGCGGTCGCGGCGTCGAGGTCCTCGGGCCTGTCGAAGGGCACCTCGCCGAGGGCTACGACGCGATCGGTCGCATGGTTGAACCAGCGGCCATCCTGGAGCGGATCTGCGCCGTTCTAGGGGTCGCCTGAGCGTCGATAGATTCGACTTGGCGCTCGGAGGGGGCCGCGGGCCCGTTGGCTCTCAGCGGTTTGTTGGGCCCCGAGGAGCGCGACACCGCGGCGGCTGAGTCGCCAGACGTCGGCTAGCTGGCTCCGCTCGTGAGGTAGACGTCGAACCGCACGCGGTCGCCCCGGACCTCGAACGAGACGTCGTCCGCGAGCGGCGGATGCTGCGGGTGGCGCTTCACGACCACGCGATCTCGCGCCGCGGCGCGCGCGGCGGCTAGCAGCGCGGAGGTGTCGGTTGGCGGACCCGCCAGCGCCCTGCAGGCCTGCATCTCTTTTTTGACCTGCGCCTTCTTGGGGTCGGAGAACATCGGGTCGAGGTAGACGACCGCCGCAGGATCTGGTCCCTCGGCGTGGGCGCGCAGCCATTCGACCGCGTCCCCGCGGACGACGTCGATGTTGGCTGCCGACTCCTCGACGGCGACCTGCAGCAGGAAGCAGAGCGCTGGCACGCGCTCGATCGCCGTTACGGCGCACCCTAAGGCTGAGAGCACCATGGCATCTCTCCCGAGCCCCGCTGTCGCGTCGATAATTCGCTCCACCCGGCGGCGGTGCATACCAATGGCACGCGGCAATGAATCGGTACGGCGCGCCGTGCGAACCCTCCGTGCCATCGGACCTTCGGTCAAGTTGAGCTCCAGCTGGTAGCCGCCAGCATCGGCCGGGGCCTGTAAGGTCATCCTTCCTCCGTGGCGCAACAGCTGCCAAGTCTCGGGGAGGGGGGTGGTTGCCACTTTGAGCAGGAAGTGTTCCGCTATCAGCAGGTCGGAATCACACGCTCCGGGAGCCAGCGTCACTTCTGGTATTTCGAGCATGTGGGTGTGCTGATCCTGCTTCGGTCCTGCGGCTTTCATCTGCAACCGAACAGAATCGGCGCCGTATCCGTCCAATGACACGGGCTCGCCTGGCCCGCGTTGTTCCGCAGTGAGAATCTACAACTCCCCACAGAAAGTCCACACCTCGACTTGGGTGCTAGACTTTCGCAGATCGCGATGGCGATACCGATCCGCGGTATTGCAGCGCGTTCGTTCTTTCACCTGAAACCTCGCCCCTCCCAACCGCCATGCGGCGTCTGCATCTAAAGCTTTTCTATCTTCGTACGCGCATCAAGCGCGAAGCCCAAGGCGTGACCGCCAAGACGCTCGGTGTGCGTCCAGCGACCATGTCGCACCTTGAGCAAGGTCGTTCGCAGCCAACGCTGCCAATGCTCCTCGCGCTTTGTCAGCACTACGACGTAACCCCGACCTATCTGCTCGACGACGACCGCCCGATCGATCCGCGCGCTCGCGATCGATGGACCGAGCGCGAGAACGTCATCGCCCGAGGCGACTGGATGGAGGTCCCGGAGGGGGCCATGGTCACGACGCACGACGGCGTCCGTTTGGTCGCCGTCCAAGCTGGCGTTCGCTACTACGATGCGGCCGCCCAAGCGCAGCGTATGACCTGTCCGAACCAGGCCGCCGCCAGCGAGCTTGAGGAGAGCCTCGCCGCAGGCCAACGCTCGTCCGACCATGAGCTCGAGGAGACGCTGATGCGCGAACTGTTGGCGCAGCGTAAGCCGCGCAACAAGCCGGTGGCCAAGAGCGCTGTCATCAAGAACGCGATCGCCCAGTGAGGGTTCGCGCGGCGCGGCGCTGCCTAAGGGCGGCGCTGCGGCCGCTCGCTGCGGCGCACGGTTCGCGCCAGAAGCGCTCGTCGCGCTGCTTGGCGTCGACGGTGGATGCGCGGTGATCGCGCCGCTGAAGCTAGGTCTGCAACAACGCGGCCCGGGCAAAGCTCCCGACGCCAGGGGATGCGAAGACGGCGCGGGGCATCCTTCGCGGGAGCGAGAAAGGTGCAACGTCAGCCAACTTGGCATAGCGCGATGGCCGTCAATTTACGGGCCACCGAAGGTGCGATCTCTGCAGCCTTTCGTGACCACTAGGTCCTCATGGGCTAGCCTTATCAGGGAACGCAACGCGCTGTCCGCCCCTGGCGTCATGATCCTCCCGCTGAGGTCCCACCATCATGCTTCGTAACCTCCTCTCGGCCGCTCTCGCTGGCCTCTCGATCGTCGCGACCGTGTCGACGCAGAACATCCCGACCGGCTTCAACCTAGACACGCTGGTTTCGTCCGGCCTGCAGGCCGGCAACGACTTCACGTTCTTGCCCGACGGCCGGATCCTGATCGCCAGCCGCGCTGGCGCGGTGCACGTGTTCGCCGAGGGCGTGGGGCTGCAGCAGGTCGGCACCGTCTCGTCGATCCAGACCGGCAGCGAGCGCGCGCTGCTGAGCATCGAGGCGGACCCTGGCTTCGCGACCAACGGCTACATCTACGTGTGGTACTCCAGCAGCCAGACTGCCTACATGCACCTGGACCGCTTGACGTGCACCGGCGCGCTGAACACCGCGGCCAGCACGAGCCTCTCGTTCTCGATGGCGTCCCGCCGCACGATCATCAACAGCTCGCCTGACAGCGCCTTCAACCACAACGGCGGCAGCGCGCGGTTCGGCCCGGACGGCATGCTTTACCTGTCGATCGGCGACGACGCCAACGCGTGCACGGCGCAGAGCCTGACGTCTAAGAGCGGCTGCTTGCTCCGGATGGACGTCTCCGGTCTGCCGACAGGCCCGAGCAGCAGCGAGCCGAGCTACAACTCGATCGACCCGGGCGACAACCCGAACAGCTCGGCCAATAACTGGACGCAGCTGGTTATCGCCTACGGCCTGCGGAACCCCTTCCGCATGGAGGTTGACCAAGTCACCGGCAACTGCTTCATCGGCGACGTCGGACAAAACGCGGCCGAGGAGTACAGCCTCTACGTCCGTCAATCGAACCTGCAGCTCGTCAACTTTGGTTGGCCGTGGCGGGAAGGCAACCTGAGCTACTCCAGCTGCGGCGGCGGTTTGCCGTCCGGACTGGTCGGCCCGCTCCGCCAGGAGACCGGCGGCTCCTGGAACTCCATCGTCGGCGGCCCGCAGTACCGCAACGCTGGCTCGGCCTATGACTTTGGCACCAGCTACGAAGGCGACGCCTTCTACCTCGACTACTTCGGCGGCGTGCTCCGTCGCATCAAGCAGACCGGCAACTCTTGGAACATCGCGCCGCAGGTGCCCGGCCAGCCGAGCTCCCAGTCGTGGGGCACGGGCTTTAACGGCACGACCGCGATGCGGATGGGGCCCGACGGCGCGATCTACTTCCTGCAGCACCCGAACACCTACGCGACCAACGGCGGCTTCCTCAAGCGGATCCGTTCGACAGGTCCGACGAACAGCGTGATCGCAGTCAGCGGCGCCGATCAGCGCCAGCCGCACGGAGAGACCTTCCCGCAGCCGGTGCGAGCCCGCGTGCTCGACACCAGCGGCAACCCGCTGCCAGGCGGCACGGTCAACTTTTCGGTGACCGGCGGCCACGTGCTCTCGACGACCAACCCGGTCATCGCAGACGCGAACGGCTACGCCCAGACGACGGTCACGGCCAGCGGCCCCGCAGGCGGCCCGCTGACGGTCACGGCCAGCACCCCAGGCGGCCAGACCAACGGGACCTTCCGCCTGTTTGCGCGCAAGCTGACGGCGACCGGCGTGGTCGGCGCATCGACGCTGCTCGTGTTGAGCGTGATCAACGAGACCGACGCCATCCCTGCCAACGTGCCCTACATCGTGCTGATGTCGTTCCCGGGGGTGACCCCCGCGCCGTCGCCGATCGGCCCGATCTGCACCAACCCCAGCTACTTCCTGACGCTGGCGATCGAAGATGGCGTCGGCGCCTACGGTGGCATCTCGTACTCGGGGACCGGCGGGGTCGGATTCCCCAACAAGACCTGGCTCTACCAAGGTCTGCCGAACTGGATCTTCCAGGGCAACCTGATGCGCTTCCAGGTCCTCGGACTCGACCCGGTCGACGGTTGGTTCCGGACCAACTGCGAGCTCGAGCAGTTCTGAGCGGACGCGCCCCGCTGCTCGCGGGGTCGGCGGCCGCGCGCGACCTGGGTCGCGCGCGGCGAGCCTGAGCCCGCGGCCCTCCTCTGCGGCCGTTCAGGCGCTCTGGGCTGCGGGAGCCAGGGATGCGGCCGGGGGGCATCGTGGATCTGCCGGTTTGCGTCCCTCCATGGAGCGGAGGACGGGCTCCGGCCTTGACCGGCCACGGGCCGATCCGCACAATCCTCGCCCCCTTTCTCTTCGCCGCTCCCCGCTCCGAACCTCCCTATGTCGCGCCCGCTCGCCGTGATCTGCCTCGCCGCCGGCATGGGCACGCGCACGAAGGTGACCATGCCAAAGGTGCTGCTGCCGCTCTGCGGACACACCCTGGTGGGGGCAGCGTTGGCGGCGGTCGCAGAGCTCGAACCCGAGCGCGTGGTGGTTGTGCTGCACAACCAAAGAGAGCGAGTGCAGGCGACGCTAGAGCGCGACCACGCGGACACCTTCGACTCGCTGACTTTCGTCGACCAAGGCGCTCCCCAAGGAACCGGACACGCTGTGCGAGCGGGGATGGAGCCGCTGCGAGACTTTGACGGTGACGTCGTCGTCATCTACGGAGACTGTCCGCTGATGACCGCGGGGACGCTCGCGGATCTCCGCGCGCTCCGCGGCGACGCTGCGTGCTCCGCGCTGACGGCGTTCCCGGAAGATCCGACCGGCCTCGGCCGCATCCTGCGCGACGACGCGGGCGACTTCGTCGGGATCCGCGAGCAGAAGGACTGCACGCCGGAAGAAGCCGATATCGAGGAAGTGAACTGTGGGTTCTACTGCTTTGACGCAGCCAAGCTGCGTCCTGCGTTGGCCAGCCTCAAACCGAACAACGCGCAGGGCGAGTATTACCTGACCGACGTGGTCGCGGACTTTGTCGAGCAGGGCGAGACGCTCCCGACCCTCGAGGCAGAGGACCTCGCCGAAGTGCAGGGCGTCAACTCGCTCGTCGAGCTCGCGATCGTCCGCGCGGTGATGCAGGAGCGGATCTTGCTTGAGCACCTGACGAACGGGGTCCTGATCGTGGACCCTGCCGCGACGTGGATCGACGCCGACGTCGAGATCGGCCGTGACACCGTGATCCTCCCTGGATCGGTGATCGGGGCAGGCTGCAAGATCGGCGAAGGCTGTGAGGTGGGACCTTTCGCGCACCTGCGCGGCGGGACCGTGATGGCGGACGGCGCGGCAGTCGGCAACTACGTGGAAGCCAAGAAGGCGCACCTCGGCCCAGGCGCGAAGGCCAAGCACCTGACATACCTTGGCGACGCGGCCGTCGGCGCTGACGCCAACATCGGGTGCGGCACGATCACGGCCAACTACGACGGCGTCAATAAGCACCGCACAGTCATCGGAGACCGGGCCTTTATCGGCAGCGGCACGGTGCTGTGCGCGCCGGCGACCGTGGGAGCCGACGCGATGACCGCGGCTGGTTCGATCGTCAAGCCTGGGACCGACATCCAAGCCGGAGCGCTCTGGCTGGGGGTGCCCGCCCGCTACCTGAAGCAGCGTGAGCTGCCATCTGAGAAGGGAGAACAGGACACATGAGGATGCGCGGAGAACGCCTGCGAGTGTTCAGCGGCACGGCGCACCCGCGCCTGGCGCAAGACATTTGCTCTTTCATGGGAGTACCGCTCGGGGCGGCGTCGCTCGCGCGCTTCCCCGACGGCGAGATCAACCTCAAGGTCGAGTGCGACGTGCGCGGCGCAGACGTGTTCGTCGTGCAGCCGACCAGTCCGCCTGTTCACGGCAACTTGTTCGAGTTGTTGTCCTTCGCGGACTGCTTGCGTCGAGCCTCGGCGGATCGGATCACCGCGGTGATCCCGTACTTCGGCTACGCCCGCAAGGACCGTAAAGACGAGGGCCGTGTCCCGATCAACGCCAAGCTGGTAGCGAACATGCTGATCTCGGCGGGATATGACCGCGTGGTCACCGTCGACCTGCACGCAGCCCAGATTCAGGGCTTCTTCGACATCCCTGTCGACCACCTGTACGCGCGGCCGGTGATGATCGAGCGCGTCCGCCAACTCGGCGCAGAGAACATCAAGATCGTTTCGCCGGACATCGGCGGCACCAAGCTCGCGCGCGCATACGCGAAGGACTTGGAGTGTGACCTCGCCATCATCGACAAGCGCCGCATCAGCGGCGAGAAGACGGTGATCGAGAACATGATCGGCGAGGTCGAAGGCCACGACGTCGTGCTCGTCGACGACATGGTCTCGACCGGCGGCTCGATCGTCGACGCGGCCCGAATCGTCAAGGAGAAGGGCGCGAACAAGGTGTTCTTGGTCGCGACCCACGGCGTGCTGGCAGGGAACGCCGTCGAGCGCCTCAACAACGCCGACGTCGAGAAGATCTTGCTCGCCGATACGATCCCGCTCTCCGACAAGAAGCTGGATCGGCTCGAAGTCTGCTCGATGGCGCAGTTGCTCGCGCGCGCTATCGACCGAATCCACCGCAGCGAGAGCGTCAGCAAGTTGTTCCAATCTGAACGCTAGATGCCCTCCTGCACCCCTTTCCAAATCACCAACTGCAACCGACCAGAGTAGAGGTACCTCGATGGAAGTCGTCCGCATGAAGGCCGAGCGCCGTAGCGCCCTCGGACGTAATCAGATCAAGAAGCTGCGCACGGAGGGCTGGATGCCCGCCGTCATCTATGGTGGCAAAGACCGCGAGCCGGTTTCGATCCAAATCTCCGAGTGGGAATTGGATCAACACATCGGCAAGCGCCAAAAGGTGTTCAACATCGAACTCGACGGCAAGTCGGAGTCGGTTTGGCTGCAGGAGGTCGAATGGAAGGCGACGACCGACCGTCCGCTGCACGCGGACTTCCTGCGCATCGACCTTGATCAGCCGTGGACCTGCAAGGTCGAGATCGCGCTGCTCGGCCACCCCGTCGGCCTCTCTAAGGGGGGCACGTTGATCAAGGACAACCTGGTCATCAAGGTGAAGGCGATGCCCCGTTCCCTGCCCAAGGCTCTCGAACTCGACGTCAGCAAGCTGGACGCCGGCGATTCGATTCGCACGAAGGAGATCGCGCTGCCCGAGGGCGTCGAATTGGCCGTCGACCCTGAACTCTACGTCGTCCGCGTGACGGGCGGGAAGTAGGCGGGCTTCGTTCGCGGCCCGGCACCTTGGGCCTTGTCCACAGGTGCCCGGTTGCGTAGTCTTTTCGCCCCTCCAGCACCGTCATGGGTTGGCATCGGATCGCGCTCGGTATCGGGAACCCCGGCTCCGATTACGCGTCTACTCGACACAACGTCGGGTTTATGGTGCTCGACCTGTTGGCGGAGCGGCTGGGGCTCTCCTTCGCCAGACTCGAGCGCCAGGGGCCGGACGGCTCCAAACGGTTCTCGGGGAAAGTGAAGGCGCAGGTCTGCGAAGGGCGCCGCAAAGGACGATCGTTCTTGCTCGCCAAGCCACAGACCTACGTCAACTTGACCGGCGACGTGGCTGCACCGCTGCTGCGGTTCAGCAAGCGCTCGCCGGATGCGCTCTTTGTAATCGTCGATGACCTGAACCTACCGCTGGGCCGGATGCGACTCCGGCCGTCGGGGAGTGCAGGGGGCCAC
>NYVR01000106.1 GCA_002684655.1 Planctomycetota bacterium
ATAGTGCTACGTGCGAAAGTAGGTTAGTGCCGGGTCATTCTTCCAACAGCTCCGTCGTCCCATGGGACGGCGGAGCTGTTTTCGTTTCCCAAAATGCGCGCCGGTAATAGTCTCCCGCTCGATGAGCAAGGCGCCGCGTTCGGCGGGCGTGCCCGAAGCGCGTCAGGACCCTCGCTTGCGAAGGTTTCCTCTACGACGTCTGCGCGTTCCGATCGGCGCTAAGCAGGCATCGTTGGTCGTGCCGGACGAGGTTGTCTGGCGACGTCAGGGGACGTGGGCGCCGGACGTCGTGCGCGGCAAAGAGCCACCGTATTGGGTCCGGATTTGGCCGGCGGCGTTAGCCGCGGCGCGCGCCCTGGTGAGGCTGCGTGGCCTCGGTGGACAGCGCGTGCTGGACCTAGGCTGTGGCGTGGGTTTGCCTGGGGTCGCGGCCGCGGGTGCTGGCGCTCGCGTCACCTTCGCGGACATGGAGCCAGACGCGCTGGCGTTCGCGGGGTGGAACGCGCGGCAACAGCCGGGTTGCATTCATGAGCCGGAGCCGCGGCTGATCGACTGGTCGCGCGAACTTGTCGAAGGACCGTTCGATCTGATCGTGCTTTCGGACGTCAGCTATCACAACAAGCACCACGAGCCGCTCCGTCGCCACCTCACCAAAGCGCTCGAGCACGGCGGCGCAGCGCTGCACGCAGATCCGCATCGCGAGCTTTCCAGCCAGTTTCTGACCATGCTCGCGGGCACCCATGCGATGGCGACGACGTCCACGCGGACGTCGATCCAGGACCGATGCGCGGACGTGCGCTTGACCTGGATCGCCGCAGACCGTGCGGCGCTCGATGCATGGCTAGACGCCGGTCGGCTTCGACGCACAAACGGGTTCTCCTGAATCCTCGACTCCGGCTACGCTCGAACGACAACTTGTCCATGAGCGTGCACCTAGAGAGCGTCACGATCCGTTACGGAGATCTGATCGCGGTCGACAACCTCAGCGTGTCGTTCGCGAGTGGTTCGATCGGTTTGCTGGGGCGCAACGGCGCCGGCAAAAGCTCTGTGCTCAAGGCCTTGCTCGGGCTGGTGCAGCCCGAGTGCGGGGTCATGAGATTTGCGGACCTACCGGCGGACGCTACGCCCGAGCAGATTCGGGCGTACGTCGGCTACATGCCCGAGCGCGACGCACACCTCCCGCAGGCGACCGGCTTCGACATGGTTGCATTGCTCGGCATGTTGAGCGGGCTGCCGCGGCTGGACGCCTGGCGCCGGGCGCACGAGGTCCTCTACTTGGTCGGGCTCGAAGAACAACGCTACCGATTGGTGTCGAGCTACAGCGCCGGCATGCGGCAAAAGGTCAAGCTCGCGGCCGCGTTGGTGCACGACCCACAGGTTTTGTTTTTGGATGAGCCGACCAACGGTTTGGACCCAGACGGGCGAAGAGAAATGCTCGAGCTCGTGCGACAGCTCAGCACCCAGCTGGGTAAGTCGATCGTGTTCTCGACGCACATCCTGCAAGACGTTGAATCGGTTTGTGACGCCGCCGTGGTCATGGAGCGCGGCCGCGTCGTCGCTCAGGGCCCGCTCGGGCAGCTCACCAAGGGTGCGGCCCGCGAGTATCATCTTCAGGTCGAGCCGAGCACCGTCAGCTTGATCGAGCAGCTACAGCTGGGAATGCGCGCAGACAGCCTCGGCGACGGCCGTTACGCGGTCTAGTTGCCCGAGGACGACGCCGGGTCGACCGGGCCGATCTTCGCCGCGGTCGCCGCGGCCGGCGGCCACGTGCGCAGCATCGTGAGGCAAAAGCGGACCTTGGAGGAGGTGTTCGTGGCGGCGGTGCGCGCGGCGCCATCCTCGCCGTCGAACTCTCCGGGAGTCGTCGAGTGACCCAGTCGCTGCACTACCGCGAACTTCGCTGTGAGCGTACGACCGGCTACGCGCGGCTGTGGCCGCTGGCTCGCCAGGAGGCGCTGACGGTGTTTCGAACCAAGTGGGGTGTCGCGCTCTACCTGTTCTGCCTGATGCCGGGCATCGGCCGGTTGATCATGTTGCTGATCATGTTCGGCGTGATCCAGTTTGGCCCGGTGCCGTTGGCCAACCGATTCGATGGCAATATGCCCGCCGGCATGCGTCACCTCAATCCAAACGACGCATCCTTCTATCTGCACAGCACGCTCGAAGTGATGCCGGGGATGGTCTTCTTCATGCTGTTGACCACGATGATCGTCGCGCGATCGGTGGCTCGTGACCGCGCTACGAACGCCCTAGAGCTCTACTGGACTCGCGGGATTTCGCCGTGGGGCTACCTGCTCGCCAAGTGGTGGGGCGGCTACTTGATCACGGCGACGATGACGGTCGCTCTCCCGCTGTTGTTGTGGGTCAGCGCGTGCTTGTTGGCCGACGACTGGACGTTGTTCCAGCAGACCTTCGCGCAATTCTTTATCGGTCTCGGCGCGATCGCCGCAGTGACCGGCTTATGGACGATGATCGGTACGTTCGTTTCGGCCAGCGCGGGCAGCGCGAACGGCGCGATGGTCATCTGGTGCGTGCTGTTGGTGGGGACGCGGGCGCTGGGAGGCATCCTCTCGGGGATCCTCAAAGATCCTGAGCTGCAGTCCTGCTTGTCCTTCTGGGAAGCGGGCGGCGTGATCGTGCGCAGCATCGCGGATCTGCCGCAACAGCGGACGTGGTTGGGAGGGGCGGTCGCGACCATGTGCGTACTGTTCATCACCACGATGCTGTTGGCGCGACGTCGTATGCGGGTGAAGGAGGCGCTGCAGTGACGACGCACTCGTCTCCAGACGGCGCGGCGTCGCTCGCGCTGAGTTTTGAACACGTGACCAAGTGGTATGGGAGCGTCTGCGCCCTGCTAGACGTCTCCTTCCGGGTCGACCGCGAGGTCGTCGGGCTCGTCGGGCGGAACGGCGTCGGCAAGTCAACGCTGATGAAGCTCGCCGTCGGGCTGCTCTCGCCGAGTCAAGGTGAGATCTCCATCGGTCGGCACGTCGCGGGGAGCCGGGAGGCGCGAGCTGCGGTCGGTTTCTGTCCCGACTTCGACCGCCTATACGAGCCCCTCTCAGGCGTGGACTTCGTCGCGTGGATGCTGCGTTATCACGGCTTCGGCGCCCGCGCCGCCCGAGCCCGCGCCGAAGAGGTGCTGGTCGATCTCGGCCTGGAAGAGAACATGCGGCGACCGATCCGCGAATACAGCAAAGGTATGCGTCAGCGCGTTCGGCTCGGCCAAGCGCTCGCGCACCGCCCCAGGTTCGTGCTTCTGGACGAGCCGATGACGGGCTTGGACCCTTTAGCGCGAGCGGACCTCTCCGAGCGCATCCGCGCGCTGCCTAGTCAGGGCGTGGGCGTGCTCGTGTCGAGCCACGTCCTGCACGAACTTGAGGCCGTCGTCGACCGCGTAGTGCTCGTCCACCAGGGTCGGTTGCTCGCCGAGGGCCGGGTCGGAGAGCTCCGCGACAAGTTGCCCGAGCGCCCGCACCGCCTGCGTATCACTGGCGCGCGACTGCGGGAGCTCGCTGCAGACCTCTCGTCTTGGAGCGAAGTGCGCGGCGTCGCCTTTACGGAAGAAGGCCTCGAGGTGTCTCTCTCAGGTGAGGTGAGCTTTTATGATCGACTCACGGCCTTGGCCGCAGAGCGGCAGGGAGGCATCGAAGAGCTCGTGCCGCTGGACGACGACCTCGCGGCCGTCTTTGGGTATTTCGTCGAATGAGCGATCCCGTTGTGTCGCAATCCCTGGGAATCTCGAACTCGTTCAGCGCCCTGTGGATCGCTGCTCGTCAGACGATCTATCTGCTCGCGTTTCGTCGTACGCTCTGGTGGTCTCTGCCAGGCTGCGCGGCGCTGTTTGTGTTGACCTTTGTCGCGGGACTGCGGGCGCCTGACCCCGTCAGCGGGAGATCTGTCTACTGCGTCTTCGCGTGGTGGGGTTTGAGCACGGTGGTCGTTCCTTGGGTCGCTGCATTTCTTGGCGTGCAATCCGTGCACGGCGAACTCGAAGATCGCACCAGCCAGTATCTCTTCCTGCGCCCAGTTTTTCGGGCGCCGCTGCTCTTGGGTAAGTGGTTGGCCGTCTCCTTGTTAGCGGTCTTGGTCACGGTGGCCGCCGTGCTGGCGCTGTTCGCGGGGATCGCTCAGCACCTCGATCGCTGGCCTGACGGCGTCGAGTGGGAGCTGGTGACAGCGTTCGGGTGGTCGATGGGACTCGGCGCGCTCGCCTACAGCGCGATCGCTGTGTTGTTTGGCGCGATGTTCCGACGGCCGCTCGCTTGGTCGGCGTTCTTCATCGTGGGGGTCCAGATTGTCGTGGCCAACCTGCCGGTCTCGGCGGGTCTCAGGCAGCTGACGGTGACGGACCCGCTGCGGCGCGTCGTCTTGGACTGGATCGAGCCCGACGGCCGGCTGGCCAGGATCATGTGGCCATCGGAGACGGTCATCTCCGTCGACGACATCGGCAGCCCGGTTATCAATCTTGCGATCATCACCGTCGTCTGTCTCGCGCTGGCTTGCTGGAAGTACTCCAGCGCCGAATACGAGTCGAGGAGTCGAGATTGAGCGCGCCGTCGTCGTCTCCAAGCGCGAGCCTGCTGGCCCCGGAGAACGAGCAGGAGCGCGCGTCCCTCCTCTCGCAGATCCGCTGGTTCAACAAGCTCCGGCTGATCGTCGCTGCGGGGGTGATCTGGCTCTGCGCCCTCGCGACCCATGCCTTCGGCCTGATCCGTGACCCCTTGCCGCTCTATGCGCTCGGCGCGTCAATCGTTGTCGTTGACGGGCTCTACATCGTCGGCTACCGGATCCTGCAGCGCAGCCGCCTGTGGGCCGTGCGGAGCCACGTGTATCTGCAGATCGCCGTCGACTTGTTGATCTTGACTGCGCTGCTGCACTTCGCCGGCGGGGTCACGAATCCGCTGGCGCTGTTTTACCTGTTCCACGCCTTCATCGCGGCGCTCTTGCTGTCGGTTCGGGCTGCGGTCATGGTCGCGTGCGCCAGCATCTTCTTGTTGGTGATGCTCGGGCTGTCCGAGCGCCTCGGGTGGCTGCAGCACCACCCGCTCGGAGTGGGCATGTTCGATCTGTTCGCGATCGACGCGCTCGGGCTGTGGCTGCTCGTCTTCGCTTACGCGACGACGCTGGCGACCTCGATCTACTTTGTCTCCACGGTCCTAGCACAACTCCGGCGGCAAGAGCAGGAACTGGTGCGCTTGGGGCGGCACCTCGCCCTCAGCGAAAAGCTGGCCTCGGTCGGCACCTTGGCCGCTGGCGTAAGCCACGAGATCAACAACCCGATCGGCGTCATCAAGAACAAGGTCCAGATCCTGCGCTACCGGGTCGAGGACGGCGATGCTCAAGACAAGCTGCTCGCCGAGCTAGACGTGGTCGATAAGCACACACGCCGAATCTCGAAGATCACCGACGGCTTGCTGCACTTCAGCCGTGAGACGCCGTTCGCGTTGCAGCCGCTCGATCTGGCTGCGCTGATCCGCGAAGCAGAGGACCTCGTGCGCGTGCCGTTCCAGCAAGCCGAGGTCGCGCTCACGGTGCGCTCAGATCTCGCGCTAGGCGTGAGCGTGCGCGGCTCCTCGAACCACTTGCTCCAGGTGCTGATCAACATCCTGATCAACGCCAAGGACGCCTCGGCGCGCGGCGGCTGCGTTGAACTCACGGCCTCGTTGCGCGGCGCCGAAGTGTCGTTGACGGTTCAGGATCGCGGCGTAGGTATCGCGGCCGAGGTGCGCGAGAAGATCTTCGACCCGTTCTTCACGACCAAAGACGTAGACAAGGGGACCGGCTTAGGCCTAGCGATCAGCCACGGCATCGTGGAGCGGCACCAAGGGCGCATCGAAGTAGCGAGCGACGCGAAGGATGGCACGCGCTTCTCGGTCGTGCTGCCTGCTGTTCAGCTTCATCCTGAATAGCCCAACCAGTGGCGCCTTAAGATTCTGTGGACAACTACGTGTTGTTGCGGTCGTCAAGAATCGGTTGCCATCTGCTTTTAGCGTGGGTATCTTCCCGGACGTGTTGGGCGGTCACCAAGGGAGGGACCGACAGCACGGGTCATTCGACGTAGGCACTCGGGTGATCCGACTCTGGTCACTTTGCTTCGCAGGTGGCCTGGTGGCGGGCGACTGACGTTGCTGCGGTGCTCCTGTCTGACGGCAAGGGCGCCCATGTCACCAGGATGACCGGCGGGCAGAGTCCTGAGGTTTCTGGGCGCCGCTGGCTTCACGGCCAGCGGCGCTTTTTCGTAGGTCCATGATGATCGCTGGCAGCGCCTCGGCGCGCGCGCGATTGGGCGTCGCGTCAGCCGTCGCTCATCACGCGGGAGCGTCGACGCTTCGGTCCCTCGCGAAAACCGCAAGAGGCCCGCCATAGCGGGCCTCTCTTCGGCAATCATCAGTTGGCGCCATCAGCGCCGGCGAGCTCTTCGGCGCAGCCTTGGTCAGGCGCTTGTCGCACCTAGCTCGTCGCAGGCTCTAGAGCTTCACGCTAACGATCTGGTCAACGTTGAAGTCGTAGCTGAACTCCTCATCGACGTTGATAAGCCGGCCGGTGCCTTTGAACTCGTTGAAGATGATCGCGCCGGACATGGAGCGTCCGTCTTCGAGGGAAAGCTCCACCCAATCTGCTTGGCGGGCATTCATCAGCAGGTCATACACTTCGTCGCGCGTAGGGCGAGCGGCTGGTCGTGTGGGCATGAATTGGTTCTCCGAAGCAGCAGTTCCTGGCGGCCTGCTGCGTGGCATGTGTGGCGCCCAGGTTGAGCCCTGGACTTTTGTGGGAAATAGACCGACGCCCGACGCCTGCTAGTAATTGCGCGTACCCGTCCCTAAACGGTGCTGAGATTCAGCGCGCCAACTACCACCCGACGTCTTGACGTTCCTCGGCGGCGCCGGGACAGCGTCCCGGCGGGCCTAGGATTCGTCTCCGGCTTCGCGCCTCGCTGCTGTCGCGCCACTCCAGGATTTACCGCCCATGGCAACGACGATCTCAGCTTCGATGAGGAACTGTGACCAGGATTCGAACTGCGACCTAGTCTGCCACACCTGGGCCAAATCGACAAGGTGGGCAAATCCGCCCCGCATCTTGTCGGTTTCGCGGATCGCGAAGCACGCTTGCGCATCGGCCAATGGCATGCCCACGTCGAGGCTGTAGACGAGGCCGGCATGCACGCTGCCGACTTCCGTGCTGTCATCGTTGATCAGGCCGACTAGCTTGGCGGGGGGCAGGGGCGCGTCGGGCAGCGCGAGCTCCTCGTCGAGCTCTCGTTGCAAGGCCTGTTGGAAAAACGCTTTGGGGTCGACACGCGCGCCGTCGGGGAGGGCGGCGTCAACCGGCTCGATGTGCCCGCCTAGGCCGACGGTCCAGGAGCCATGCAGCCTGGCTTCGCCGCCGCGGCGGGTGCGCTGGACCAAGAGCACGCCGCGCTGGCGCGGGTCCCCCTCGGGGCTCCAGTCGCCGCAGCGCAGCATGCAGTAGGGGATCCATTGCTTCCAGGCGGGCGTGCGCTCCGCCTGCTCTCGGTCGACGAAGCGGCCCTCGCGCAGGGCCTGCCGCAAGAGCTCGTCGCCGTCGTCGATCCGGTGGTAACCCTGTGGCCAGTCGCCGTCGAAGAAGGCGGCCCTGTCGACCACGAAGACGCGTTGTCTCGTCACGGACGCTAGTCCTTCTTTTGGTCGTCGTCGCCGCGGTTGAGCAGGTTACGCAGGCTCGAAAGCGAGGTGACCTCGCCCTTGTCGGAGCGCTGCTCCTCGACTTCGCGCGCAGGTTCGACCGTGTAGATGCGGGGTTCACGCGACCCGCCTCGGCGGCCGCGGCGGTCGCGGTCGCGGCCTGGAGCACCTCTTCGACCGCCTGG
>NYVR01000107.1 GCA_002684655.1 Planctomycetota bacterium
TCTGGTCAGCGGCGAATACGCTGCTGTCGAGGCGCTCGCTGAGAAGGGGCTGGCTGACCGCGCCTCCCTGGCCGAGGCGGGCGCCGACATGGTAGCGCCGAGTGACATGATGGACGGCCGCGTGCTGGCCATGCGCGAGGCGCTGGACGAGGCTGGTCACAGCTCATGCTCGATCATGAGCTACTCCGCGAAGTACGCCTCGAACTTCTATGGCCCGTTCCGGGAGGCTGCTGAGTCGGCGCCAAAGGGCGGCAGCGGTCCGAAAGACCGTAAGACCTACCAAATGGACTATCGCAACCGCAGCGAAGCGGTGCGCGAAGCCCTCCTAGACGTCGAGGAAGGCGCTGACGTGATCATGGTCAAACCAGCGCTCGCATATTTGGACGTCATCCAATCCATCCGAGCTGTGGTCGATCGACCGGTCGCGGCTTATCTGGTCAGCGGCGAATACGCTGCTGTCGAGGCGCTCGCTGAGAAGGGGCTGGCTGACCGCGCCTCCCTGGTCCACGAACACCTGACAGCCGTCCGACGAGCCGGAGCCGACATCCTGATCACTTATCACGCCCGCCGCGCGCTGCGCGAAGGCTGGCTCGACCGCTGATGACCCAAGCCACCTCCCGTTCCTCCGAGCTGTTCGAGCGCGCGCTGCAGGCCATGCCAGGCGGCGTCTCGTCCCCGGTGCGCGCCTTCCGCGCCGTTGGCGGCACCCCGTTGTTTGTCGACCACGCAAAAGGCGCGAGGCTGACCGACGCCGACGGCAACACCTACCTGGACTTCGTGATGTCCTGGGGGCCGCTGATCCTGGGGCACGCATACCCGAAAGTCACCGAAGCGATCGCCGCGCAGGTCACCCGGGGCACGACCTACGGTGCCCCGCACGTCGCCGAGCTCGAGCTGGCCGAGCTCGTCCGCGATTGTTACCCAACAGCTGAGCGCGTGCGCTTCACGTCCTCTGGGACGGAGGCGGCCCAGTCGGCCCTGCGGCTCGCGCGCGCCGCGACCGGGCGCGCGCGCATCGTGAAGTTCGACGGCTGCTATCACGGACACTGTGACGCCATGTTGGTCGCAGCAGGCTCGGGCGCGATCACCTTCGGGGAGCCTTCCTCTGCCGGTGTGCCCAACGAGGTCGCAGAGCTCACCAGCGTGGTCCCGCTGGATGACGAAGACGCGATCCGCGACCTGATGAAGCAGCACGGCCACGAAGTCGCGGTCATCGCGATCGAGCCTGTCCCGGCAAACAACGGCCTCTTGCTGCAGCGCAAAGAGTTCCTCCAGCTGCTCCGCGATCTCTGCGACGAATACGGCGCGATGCTGCTGTTTGACGAGGTCATCAGCGGCTTCCGCGTTGGCCCCGGCGGCGCGGCGGCTCTCTACGACGTGCAGCCCGACATGGTCGCCTTCGGCAAGATCCTCGGCGGCGGCCTGCCGTGCGCAGCCTTCGGAGGCCCCGAGAAGGTCATGTCGCACCTGGCGCCGCTCGGCAAGGCCTACCACGCGGGCACGTTATCTGGGAACCCGCTGGCGATGGCCGCGGGGCTCGCCCAGATCTCTGAGCTCGCAAGCGGCGAGGCCCACAAGCGGCTCGAGAAGCTCGGTAGGCGCCTGCAGACGGGCGTAGAGAAGGTCTTGTGCGACGAGGACCTGCCCGTGCGGATGGTGCGGATCGGCTCGCTGTTCTGGTTCTCCTTCAGCGCCGGCGACCCGCCGCGTCGCGCCGACGAGATCCCGACCTCCTGCGCTGAGCCCTACGCCAAGTTCTTCCACGCGTGCCTGCAGCGAGGCGTCCACCTCGCGCCGTCGGCCTACGAGGTCGGCTTCCTCTCGACCGCGCACACCGAGGAGGACATCGACCTGGCTATCGAGGTGTTCACCGCCTCCCTGCGGGAGGCGCTCGCGTGACTCCGCCTAGCTATACGGACAGCGGCTGGCAGCGCGCAGCAGCCGACGCGCCGTTTTTGGTCGCGGCGCGCGGGGACGAGCCGTCCCGGCGCCCAGCGTGGATCATGCGACAAGCAGGTCGCTACCTCCCTGAATACCGTGAGCTCCGGAGCACGATGTCGTTCCTGGAGCTGTGCAATACCCCGGACGCTGCCTGCGAGGTCACCCTGCAGCCGCTGCGGCGATACGACCTGGACGCTGCCATCCTGTTCACCGACCTGCTCGTGCCAGTCGTACCCATGGGGTTCGGCCTGGAATACAACCCGGGGCCGGTGCTGCAGCGAACCGTAGAGACCGAGGCAGACGTCGACGCGCTCAAGATCCCTGACCCCGAGACGGACCTCGCGCCGATGCTGGCCACGGCCCGAAAGGTGCGCGCCGCCCTCCCCGCAGACAAAGCCGTGCTCGGCTTCGTCGGCGCGCCGTTCACGATGGCCTGCTACCTGATCGAAGGCAGCGGCAGCAAATACTGGAGCAAGACTCGGCGCATGATGCACGGCGAGCCCGAGCGCTTTGAGCGGTTGCTCGCGCGCATCGGAGACTGCCTCGCGCCGCTGGCCCGCGCGCTGGTCAACAACGGCTGCGACGGCATTCAGGTGTTCGACAGCTGGGCGTCCGTGCTGGACCAGGAGAGCTACGAGCGCTTCGCCGCCCCCGCGAGCGAACGCCTCCTCGAAGCCACCAAGGAGTCTGGCGCGGTCGCGATCAACTACGTCAACGGCGCATATCAGCACGTCGGCGCCATGCAGCGGTCGTGCGCCGATGTGCTCGCCGTCGACTGGCGCCACGATCTCGGAGGCTTCCGAGATCGAGTCGGCACAGAGCGGGCGCTTCAGGGTAACCTCGACCCGACAGCCCTGTTCTGTCGGAGCGACGACCTGGCGCAGCGAGTGCGACGGATCTGCTCGGGCGCAGGGCGGAGTGGACACATCTTCAACCTCGGTCACGGCGTACTCCCGCAGACCGACCCCGACAGCCTGCACGTGGCCCTCGAAGCCGCCCGGACAGAGACCTAGACGCATGGTGACGATCGACCGCGAACTGCTGGAGCGATACGACCGACCCGGGCCGCGTTACACCTCCTATCCGACCGCGCCGGTCTGGGCCGACTCTTTCGGCCCGAAAGACTACGAAGCGAGACTGGCAGCAGCTGGCCGTCGAGACGAAGAGCCGTTCTCGCTGTATGTGCACATCCCTTACTGCGAGAGCATGTGCTGGTACTGCGCATGCAGCGTCGTTGTGTCCAAGGACCCAGAGAAGGCGAGGAGATACGTCGACACAGTGCTGCAAGAAGCCGACATCGTCTCTCGCCACCTGGGTGAGACGGGGCGACGGATCCTGCAACACCACTGGGGCGGCGGCACGCCGACGTTCCTGCCTCCAGCCGAATGCCGACGCCTGTTCGTGGGCCTTTGCGAACGCTTCCCGCTGGAGCCTGGCGCCGAGGTGAGCATCGAAGTGGACCCGCGGGTCACGACGCGCGAACACCTCGAGGTCTTGGCGGAGGTCGGCTTCCACAGGATCAGCATGGGCGTCCAAGACTTCGACCCCGAGGTCCAAGAGGCCATCAACCGCGTGCAGTCGTTTGAGACGACCAGCAAGCTGGTCGAAGATGCGCGCGCGCTGGGCTTCGACTCGGTCAACCTAGACCTCGTCTACGGGCTGCCGTACCAAGGCGAAAAGAGCTTTACGCGGACGCTTGAGCTGGTCGGCGAGATGCAACCGGACCGCGTCGCCTGCTACAGCTACGCGCACGTCCCCTGGCTGAAGAAGCACCAGAAGCTGATGCCTGAGTCGGCGATGCCGACTGGTGAGCAAAAGCAGGCCCTATTCCGCCTCGCCCTCGAGGCGTTGATCGGCGCAGACATGGAGCCGATCGGCATGGATCACTTTGCGCGCAGCACCGACGAGCTCTGCACCGCAGCGCATGCAGGCAGCCTGCACCGCAACTTCATGGGCTACACGACGCGAGTCGCCGAGGACATGCTCAGCTTCGGCGTCACCTCCATCGGAGAGGTTGACGGCGCGTTCATGCAAAACATCAAAGACGTCAAGACGTGGCGGCAGTCTGTCGAGAACGGCGAACTGCCGACGCACCGCGGCCACCGCAGGAGCGAGGACGACCACCGCCGGCGACGGATCATCCTAGACTTGATGTGTCGCTTCCGGCTGGACTACGCCGACCACGGCGGCCGCGAGATGTTCAAGCAGCGCTACGCCGACGCCCTAGAGCGCCTGCAGGTGATGGCGAGCGACGGCCTTTTGTCCATCTCAGACGACGGTTTGATGGTGTCTGAGACCGGCAAGCTGCTGATCCGTAACCTCGCGATGGCGTTCGACGCCTACCTCCCCGGCCAGCAGTCGGACGACGAGGGTCCGAAGTTCTCGCGCACAGTCTGATGACAGACTGCGACCTGATCGTCGTCGGCGGCGGCCCAGCGGGGCTCGCGCACGCGTTCTGGCGGCGACGAGAGCAACCAGACCTGAAGGTCAAAGTCGTAGAGGCAGCAGACCGCGTCGGCGGCTGGCTGCAGACGACGTCGCAAGACGGCTTCCAGCTGGAGCACGGTCCGCAAGGATTCCGCGCCGACGACTCGACCGACGCGTTCTTGCGAGCCGTCGAGATCCACGACGAGGTGGTCACCTGCGCGCCCAGCGCCCAGCGCCGCTTCGTCGTGCGCCGCGGCAAGCTGCACGAACTACCGGCGAAGCCGGGCGCGCTGCTTCGCTCCCAGCTCGTGTCTATGCCTGCCAAGATCAGGCTAATGCTGGAGGGCCGCGTGCGGTCGACGAGCGACGTCGGCGAGTCAGTCGCAGCGTTTGTCGGAAGGCGGTTCGGTCGCGCGGCCGTGCCCGTAGCCGAGGCGATGATGCACGGCATCTTCGCCGGCGACGCCCACCAGCTGGAGGTCGCGGCGACGCTGCCTCTCGCGACGGACATCGAGCAGCGCTACGGCAGCATGCTGCGCGGGATGCGCGCGCGGGCACGAGAGCGAGCGGCCGCCGGCGCGGCAGCTCGACCTGCGGTCTGCACGTTCGATGGCGGGATGCACCGCAGCGCCCAAGCCGTCGCGGATCTGCTCGGCGACGCGGTCCACACAGACGCGCGTGTCCACAGCATCGTGCGCACCGACGCTGGCTACACAGCGCGCTGCGAAGGACTCGAGTTGCGTGCGCCGGAGCTGTGCGTGACCACCCCGCCCGGGCCCGCCGCCAAGTTGCTGAGACCGCTCGACCGCGCGCTGGGTGACTGCCTGGCAGAGATCCCGACGGTCTCCGCGGTTAGCTGCTACTTAGGCTTCGAGAAGGCGGCGGTCCCAGAGTCCGTCGAAGGCTTCGGCTTCCTCGCGCCGCAAGGAGAGCTCGGCAGCGTGCTCGGCTCGATCTACACCTCGTCGGTCTTTCCGCACCAAGCGCCCGACGGCTACGAGCTCTTCCGGGTCATGTCGGGTGGACACGCGTATCCGCACGAGATCGATCGCCCGGACGATGAGCTGCTGCATCAGGCCGGAGAGGTCCTGCGTGAACTCCTCGGGATCGATCACCCGCCAGCGTTTCGCTTCGTCTCTCGCGCGCGCGCGGCCATCCCCCAATACGTTCGAGGCCACACCGCGCGCATGCGCACGATCTCTGCGAGGCTGACTCAACACCCGGGTCTGTCGCTCATGGGATCGGGCTATAAGAAGATCTCCGTCGTCGGTCAGTGGGCCAACGAGGGGAGCCGACCTTGAAGGCGCAGGCGCGCGTATTGATCGCGGGCTGCGGGTATGTCGGCAGCCGCGCGGCCGAGCTGCTCCATTCGCGAGGCTGCGAGGTCTTCGCCGCGCGCCGATCGGCTAACCGCGCGCCTGAAGGCGTCA
>NYVR01000108.1 GCA_002684655.1 Planctomycetota bacterium
AACAATTTAAAACGTTCTATTGCAAGATATGGAAATGATCCAAATCGTGAAAACTGGCTTATGGAGAAGCAAAAGAAAACTGGTCGCCCTTTAGACCCAGCCCAAATTATTCTATTGGTTGTAGCTATTTATTACGTTCAGCAAGTAGAAGAAGCATTTGCAAGTCTTCCTACAAATCCTCGTGCTATGAAAGATCAACATGAAAAGACAATGGATCAATTGGCGGATTTAATTAAATTGACTCAATCGAATATTACCAAAGGTGATCGACAAAGAGTGATGGTTTGTATTACGATGGATGCTCACTCACGTGATATTATCGACAAACTCTGTAGAGAAAAATGTGACGACGTTTCTTGTTTTCAATGGCAATCCCAATTAAAACATAAATGGCGAATTCCCCCTTCTCATGCTTCTTTTGTAGAACGAGATACACACTTACGTGGTAATGGAGGTGAAAGAGCAGAGGTAGCAATTTGTGATGCTGTTTTACCATACGACTATGAATATTTAGGAAATGGTCCACGTTTGGTCATCACTCCTTTGACGGATAGAATTTATGTAACAGCTACTCAAGCATTAAATTTAAAGATGGGGTGTGCGCCAGCTGGGCCAGCTGGAACTGGAAAGACAGAAACAACAAAGGATCTAGCAAGTGCTTTGGCAAAATGTTGTTATGTTTTCAACTGTTCACCAGAGATGGATTATCTTGGTTTAGGTAATATTTTTAAGGGGTTGGCATCCTCTGGGGCATGGGGCTGTTTTGATGAGTTTAATCGATTAGTACCCGAGGTACTCTCTGTCTGTTCAGTACAATTTAAATCTGTTTGTGATGGTTGTAAGGCAAACGCTCCTCGGGTAGTCATTGAAGGAGATGAGGTAAAGTTGGACCCAACATGCGGTGCTTACATTACAATGAATCCTGGTTATTTAGGTCGCTCAGAGTTACCTGAAGGTCTGAAAGCTTTATTTAGGCCAATGACAGTGATGGTACCTGACTTAGTTTTAATTTGCGAAAACATGTTAATGGCTGAAGGATTCGTTACAGCAAAAGTTCTTGCATCCAAATTTTATGGTTTGTATTCTCTTCTAAGGGAACTTTTGTCTAAGCAAATGCACTATGATTGGGGTCTTCGAGCAGTAAAATCCGTTTTAGTTGTAGCTGGATCTTTCAAAAGAGCAGAGCCTGATTTAGAGGAAAGTGAACTTCTTATGAGAGCATTAAGAGATTTTAACATTCCTAAAATTGTATCAGAGGATTTGGTTGTATTCTATGGTCTATTAGGTGACTTGTTCCCTAATATTAACCCACCTCGTAAACAGGATCCTGTGTTAGAAGATGCTGTAGAACAAGCTTGTGCTAACCTTAAGAATCATCCTGATGAATACTTCAGATTAAAAGTTGTTCAACTTGAAGAGCTTCTAGCAATTCGACATTGTGTTTTTGTCATGGGCCCTTCTGCTTGTGGGAAATCTCAATGTTGGAAAACATTAGCCGAGGCAAGGAAAATTATAAATCCTAAGGCTCCTACAAAGGTAGTTGATCTTAATCCAAAAGCAGTGAAAACCGAAGAACTTTATGGATTTATTTCGATGGCAACTCGTGAATGGAAAGATGGACTTTTATCATCTATTATGAGAGATTTAGGTTTAATTCCTAATGAAAATCCAAAATGGATCTTATTAGATGGGGATTTGGATGCCAACTGGATTGAATCAATGAATTCCGTTATGGATGATAATCGAATGTTGACACTTGCATCAAACGAGAGAATTCCATTAAGACCTTATATGAGGATGATTTTTGAAATTCGCGATTTAGCTTTCGCTTCTCCTGCCACAGTATCAAGAGCAGGTATCTTGTATATTTCTGCTGATGAAGGTACTCAATGGCGTTGCTTGATCCAATCCTGGTTGAATAATAATAAAGTTGAAAACAATGAAGACGGGTTTCAACCTGAGGCTATTGAAGTACTTGATCAATGCTTCCAGACTTATTGTGCACCAACTTTAAGATACATGAAAATTCATATTAAGCAACTTATTCCTCTTACCGAAGTCAATGTAATCCAAAATTTATTGTTTATGCTTGATGGTAACTTGAATGCATCCAATACTGTTGAACCCACGGTTATCGAAACCATTTTTGTCTATTGTGCTGTATGGGCATTTGGATGTACTCTTACTCTAGCAGATGACGGTACAGACTACAAAAAAATGCTTTCTGATTTTTGGAGAAGCGAATTCAAAAAAGTTAAGATTCCATCACGGGAAACAGTCTTTGATTATTGGTTAGATCCAGAAACATATCAATTTGATCAATGGACCAAATCTCCTTATTTTTATCAAATTGAATATGATTCAAAAACTACTCCTATGACTCAAGTTACAGTACCAACGCCAGAAACATGCTCAGTCTCCTTTTGGATGCAGACTCTTGTCGACATGAAACGACCAGTTATGATGGCTGGCCCTGCTGGTACTGGTAAAACACAATTAGTTTTCGGTATGCTTGGAAAACAAAAAACTGAAGAATGCGTTTCTAGTACTATAAATTTTAATTTCTATACAACATCGTCTGTATTATTCAATACGATGGCATTACCATTAGAGAAAAAGGTAGGTACGACTTTTGGTCCTCCAGGTAATGCACGCTTAGTATATTTTGTAGATGATTTGAACTTGCCTGAAGTAGATCCTTACAATACACAATCTGCAATTGCCCTCTTACGTCAACAGATGGAGTATGGACATACATACGATTTATCCAAAATGACACAAAAAAATATTATCAACACACAAGTCGTAGCATGTATGAATCCTACAGCTGGTTCTTTTATGGTAAACCCCCGTTTACAAAGATGGTTTTGCACCTTCGCAATTGGTTTACCAGGTCCAACTTCTTTGTTAACTATTTACACTACCTTTTTGGAGGGACATTTACAATACTTTGACGAAGAAGTTCGTGCGCAATGCTCTAACATCATCAAAGCAGCATATGGCTTGCATCAGCAAGTTGCATCTAATTTCCGTAAAACTGCTGCAAACTTTCATTATGAATTTAATATTCGTCATTTATCGAATGTCTTTCAAGGACTACTTGTTTCTCAGCCTGAACAGTTTAAATCAGGTGAGAAATTTGTGCAACTTTGGTTACATGAATCCGAGAGAGTTTATGGTGACCGTTTGGTATCGTTAGAAGATCTATCTAAATACAATCAACTAGCACAGTCGCAAGCTAAAAAACTTTTTGGTTCTTTTAACATGTCTAAATTTTATGCGAATGAAAATGCAGTACCACTTGTCTTTTGCCATTTCGCTGAGAATATTCAAGATAAACTTTATGATCAAATATCATCTATTGACAAGATGTCCTCTATATTAGAAGATGCATTACGAGAATACAATGAAGTGAATGCGACAATGGATTTAGTTCTTTTCGAAGATGCTATGAAACATGTGGCAAGAATTTCTCGTATTATTTTGAATGAAGGTGGACATGCTTTACTAGTTGGTGTCGGAGGTATGGGTAAACAATCTCTTGCTCGGTTAGCATCTTTCATATGCTCTTATGTTGTCAAACAAATTGTGATTTCTTCAACTTATGGAATAAATGATCTCAAAGAAGATTTGAAATGGATGTATAATAAAGCTGGAATGAAAGAAGAAGGGGTCACTTTCTTGTTGACAGACTCGCAAATTACCAATGAAAGATTTCTTATCTTTATCAATGATTTGCTTGCATCGGGAAACATTCCCGATCTATTCACACCTGAAGAAGTTGATACAATTGTAAATGGAGTGACTAGTCGAGTAAAAGCACTTGGACAGATTCCCGATAAAAAAAATTGTTGGTCTTACTTTATTTCTAAAATTCGCGAAAATTTACATTGTTGTCTTGCTTTCTCTCCTGTAGGTGAAGATTTCAGGAGTCGGGCTCGTAAATTTCCTGCGTTGGTAAACTGTACTGTTATTGACTGGTTTCAGCCATGGCCTAAGGATGCATTATTTTCAGTTGGTAAAAAGTTTTTAACTGGATTAGATTTAGGGTCTGATGGTATACGCGCTTCGATTGAAAGATTTTTGCCCTATTCTTTTGAAATGGTGAACAAAGTAGCAGTAGGATTTAAAAACAAAGAAAGAAGGCATGTCTACACTACACCTAAGTCTTTCTTGGAACTACTTAAACTCTATCGTGTTCTTCTAGTTGCAAAGCGAATGGAGTCTGATGTAGCTATTGATCGTCTCGACAACGGTTTACAAAAGCTTAAGGAAACTGCTGAATCTGTTGCTGAAATAGAAGAAAACTTAAAGATATCTTTAGAACAAGCCGAAGAGAAAAAGACTATTGCCGAAGGAATAGCAGAAAATGTATCAAAGGAAAAAGCCGTTGTTGAAGTAGAGACTGCAAAAGCTGCTGTAGAAGCCGCTGAGGTAGCTAAAATTCAAGCCGAAGTCCAAGAAAAGCAGCAATCGACCGAGGCAGATCTTGCTAAAGCAGAACCTGCAGTTCATGCTGCTATGGCTGCATTAGATACACTTAACAAAAAGGATCTAGACTCTTGTAGAACTATGGCGAAACCACCTCCAGGTTTAGATGATGTTTTTGCTTCTACAATGTGTCTTTTGGCTGGAATTCATCCAAATGTTGTTGTCACAAAGGCTGGAAAAGTAAAAGATGTTTCCTGGGATGCTGCAAAAAAATCATTACTATTGAACACTGGGGAATATATTGATATTTTAAAAAGTGTTAAAGATATGGCTGACCAAAATACTGTCCCTCTTATAAATTGGAAAGAGATTCGACCGTACCTTGCGCTTGAACATTTTACTCCTGAAGTTATTGCAAAGAAAAACTCGGCTGCTGCTGGTTTAGTGACTTTCATTATTAATATTGTTAATTATTATGATATTGTTATTACTGTTGAACCGAAAAGAAAAGCATTGAAAGAAGCTAATGAGATGTTGGCTGCCGCAAATGCAAGGTTAGACGCTGTAAATGCAACTGTTAAAGAGCTTGAGGAGAAACTTGCTAAACTTAACGAAGAATTTGCAGCTGCCAATAAGGACAAACAAGATGCATTAGACTCAGTCGCTCGTGGTGAGAAAAAACTTAATCTTGCACAAAGGTTAACAAATGCTCTAGCAGCAGAAAATGAACGATGGGGTATTAACGTACAAGAATTTAGACGATTAAAAGAGTTGCTTACCGGAGATGTCCTCTTGGCATCTGCCTTCATTTCGTATGTTGGTCCCTTCACGAAACCTTTCCGTAGCGAGTTAATGGATAAGAATTTTGCTCCATACCTGATGAGGGAATTCAGACAAGTTGTAGGGGAAGAAGGTGTCCCACCAATCTCTGAGGGTGCGGATCCTGTTTCTATTTTAACAAATGATGCTCTAGTTGCTGAGTGGAATACCGATGGATTACCAGCTGATCAAGTCTCAACTGAAAATGGTTGTATTGTATGTAATTCAGCTCGTTGGCCGCTGATGATTGATCCACAATTACAAGGGATTAATTGGATTCGTAACAAAGAAGCTGGACCAGAGCGTAATTTACAAGTTGTTCGTTTGGGTCAACAGAGACTCATTATGCAATTAACTGCCGCTTTAGAGAATGGCCAATCCATTTTGATCGAAAATATTGGAGAGTCGATTGATGCAGTCTTAAATCCTGTTATTCAGCGCGCTGCTATCAAAAGAGGAAAGAAACAATATTTGAAAATTGGAGATGCTGAGGTTGAATTGCACCCTAATTTCCGTTTATTTCTGCACACAAAATTATCAAATCCCCACTATCCACCAGAAATTCAAGCTGAAACTACGTTAGTGAACTTCACCGTTACTGAAAAGGGCCTGGAAGATCAAATTCTAGCTCTTGTTGTAGGTAAAGAACGTGCAGATCTTGCAAAACTAGGTGAAGAATTACTTATCCAGCAAAATGGATTCAAGATTAAAATGAAAGAACTTGAAGATAATATTTTATTTAAATTAGCTACCGCAGAAGGAGATATTACAGAGGATGTTGTGTTAATTGAAGGCCTCGAGGAAGCAAAACGTGTCGCAAACGAGATTAATGCTAAAGCTGAACTTGCTCGAGAGACTCAAGCAAATATTAAGTTCACTTCGGAAAAGTATAGACCAGTTGCAAATCGCTCTTCATTACTATTTTTCTTGATGAATGAGCTTGTAAAAATTCATACATACTATATTTACTCATTGGCTGCTTTTACTCAGGTCTTCTATCGTGGTATAGATTTGGTGCCAATGGAAGTGAAAGAAACAGAAGAGGCTGAAGAAGGAGAAGAATCGAAAGTACCTGAAATGACTGATGAAGAAATGGCAACACGTGTTAAGGTTTTGATTGAGTCCATAACGAAAACTGTTTTCCTCTTCATCCGAAGAGGTCTATTTGAAAGAGATAAACTTACCGTATCTTCCTTATTAACTCTTCGTATTGCTGTGAATGATGGTTTGTTAACACAAGAAGAAGTTGATTATCTTGTTTTAGGTAAATCAGTTTTGGACCCTGGAAATATGGGACCATTAGGAGAATGGATGCCTGATATTACATGGAATAAAGTTAAAGCTCTGGAAGGTTTAAAACGTTTCCAAGGACTTGGTGACAACATGCAATCAGACTCTGATGATTGGTTAAAATGGTTTGACAATGAACAACCAGAGAATGCTAAATTACCAGGAGATTATGAGAAGCAATTAAATGATTTTGAAAGATTAGCTTTACTTCGAGCACTACGTCCAGATCGTGTTACGACAGCACTATCTAGGTATGTTGGTAAAATGATGGGACAAGAATATGTATTACAACAACCTTTTGATATGCCAGCAACTTATGTAGAAACATCTCCTACAACACCCGTCTTTTTTGTCTTGTTTCCTGGTGTTGATCCGACTCCTTGGGTTGAAAACTTAGGAGCTACCATGGGGATTTCTGCAGAAACTGGTAAGTTTAAAAACATTTCAATGGGACAAGGACAAGAGAAACCCGCTGAAGCTATTGTGAAAAAATTTGCTAAAGAAGGAGGATGGGTTATGTTACAAAACTGTCATTTAATGCAAACTTGGGTTCCTCAATTGGAACGTTTACTAGAAGTTGTAGGAGAAGAGGCTCATAAAGATTTCCGTTGCTTTATTTCCGCTGAGCCTCCTGCAATGCAGGGTATGAAAAATATGCCTGAATCATTGATGCAATCTTGTATTAAAGTTGCAAATGAAGCACCTGCCGATATTAAATCGAATATGTTGCGTTCATGGTCGGCTTTCCCTGAATCTCGTATCTCTGAGTGTTCGAAACAATTTGAATATAAAGCATGTGCCTTTGCGCTATGTTGGTTCCATTCTATTGTTTTAGGAAGGAAACGTTTTGGTCAACAGGGTTGGTCTCGTGGTTATTCTTTCAATGTAGGAGATTTAAATATCTGTGGTAATGTTTTACGAGCTTACTTAGATGCTAATCCTAGCACGCCTTGGGATGATCTGAGATATATTTTTGGGGAAATTATGTATGGTGGACATATTACCGATGCTTGGGATAGACGTACATGTAATACTTATTTATCAGTTATTCTTGAACCTGGAATACTTGGGGAAGGAGGAAAAAATCCAGAGAAAGAATTCTGCCCAGGGTTTAAGGCTCCCAATGCAATTAAGAATTATAACGATATGATTGATTATATCAATAATTCTTTACCTGCTGAATCTCCACCTCATTTCGGCTTGCATCCAAATGCAGAAATAGGATACTTAACTAACTCTTCTATAAGCTTATTCACGACTATCGTAAATATTTCGGGAAGTTCTGGTGGATCAGGAGGAGGAGGAGCTGGAAGTGCTGTCAAGGAAATCATGAAAACCATTGATGAAAAGTTACCTCCAGAATATGTTATGCCCATTATCAATGAAAGGGCAAAACCATTGATTGATGGAGAATCTGGTCCTTTTGTCGTGGTTGCAGTTCAAGAGTGTACTCGAATGAACGCCTTATTGTTTGAAATGAAACTTTCATTGTCTGAACTTGACAAGGGACTGAAAGGACAGTTGAATATGTCACAAAAAATGGAAGATCTATCTGCAGCATTAAGTATAAACGAGTGGCCAGGCCGCAATCCATTTTCATTATGTAGATGGGAAAAACTTGCTTGGCCATCTAAGAAGAACTTAATGTCTCAATTTCTTGATATGTTAAAAAGAATTGAACAATTAAATTTATGGACTGATGATTTGGTTACCCCTGTATGTTTATGGTTACCCGGTTTATTCAATCCAACTGCATATCTGACTGCGGTCATGCAAGTCACTGCTCGAGCTAGTGGGTTACCTTTGGATAAGATGACCACCGAAACACATATTACCACTATGAGAGATCCTACTCTACCCTCAAGTTATCCTGTTGATGGAGCTTTTGTTCATGGTTTATTTATTGAAGGTGCTCGCTGGCCTGTTGGAGAAGAAATAGCTGAAACAGAAACTATAGGTACGACAGAAGTTGGTGGTACTTTGGTAGATTCAAAACTTAAAGATCTTTTACCAGAATTGCCTGTTATTTATGTAAAAGCAGTACAAGTTCAACCCGACTGGGAACCATCAGCCGTTGGTTATTTAAGACATAAACCTGATGTTTATGAGTGCCCAGTTTACTTAACCTCTATGCGGGGTCCTACTTATATCTTTTTAGCAACAATGAAAACAGCAGATCACGTTTCTAAATGGGTCCTCTCAGGTACAGCTATGCTGATGCAAACTGACGAATAAACTTAATTTATTTACTCAGGTCTGTCCGAATCAAATGAGTTTTTTATTAGACTTTGGTCTAATAGAAAATTTGGTTGGTTTTTACACATGATGAAAACAAAAGTTTTATCTGATTAGAAACACACATTATACATCTATATTTAATTCATATAAGGTTAGTACAAAAAAAAGATAATATCGCATTCCCATCAAGAAATCACGAAAAAGAAAAGAAAATTGAGAAGAAGTTAAAAATAGATTAAAAAACTGAAAAAAAAAAAAAAGACAAAGGCACATCTTGATCTGCTAAAGGTAGACGAAAACCTTTTCGAAAGGCAAAAAGTCGCCACATTGCAAAACGACTGATGAAGAGAAAAGAAACTAAACATTTTAGGAAATAAAAATTTTCGGAAGTCGCAAAAAAAATTAAAGTGAATCTATGAATTATTTCAAAAAAAAA
>NYVR01000109.1 GCA_002684655.1 Planctomycetota bacterium
ATCTTCTTCCAGCGACGGATCGGAGGCGCTGTGACGCGCGACCTGTTTTGTTGGGACGGGACGGCGACGACACAGCTCACGGGTGCGGCGACCGCGAGCTCGGGGCTGGATTACGAGGTGCGCGGCGAGCCCTTCACGGCGTCGCGCTGACGCAGCGACGACGCTCGTCTGCGCGTATCGAGGCGCAACCTCCGCGTTTCGGCCGATACCGATTCTTGGCACTCACTTTCGGTCGGGCGCACTTGCGACCTCGCATCGTGTCGACCCGATCATATGGCCGCGCTTCGGTCAAATGCGGGCGATGGTGCGGCGACAAAGGAATGTAGGATGCGCGCGGCTGGGGCTCAGCTTGCGCCGGCCGCGCGCTTCCGTATTTCCCGATCCAACACCATGACTCTCCAAACGTCGCGCATCGCCGCAGCCGCTGTCGTCGTCCTCGTCGCCCCTAGCCTTCGCGCTCAATTCGCTGAGCCGTTCGACTCGCAGGCAACCGCCGATATCACGGAAGTGTCCGACCTTGACACGACCGTCACCTATGTCGATTACTCCAACATGACGGTCGGCGCGTCGACGTTCTCGATCCCCGAGGCGCCGCGGCGCATCCCCGGATCGGCGCCGACGCGCGGCGTGCTGATCCAGTGCAACACGCAGGGCTTCGCGACGGGCACCAACCTGCTCGCAGGCGCCAACAACCCGCTCGTCTTCAGCGGGCGCTATCGCCTGTCTTTCGACGCGTGGATCAACGTGCCGATCCCGGTTCCGAGCGGCGGCACCGAGCAGCTGCTCTGGGGCGTCGGCGTCGACAACATCGCGCCGATCGAAGCGCGTCATAACCGTGGCGCCGGCACTGCTGGTATCTACGGCTGGATCTGCGGAGAGAACGGCTACGGCACGGAGGACGCGTGCATCAACGACGGCGACCTCGAGCTCGCCGACCTGGGCGACCTCGTGACAGGCGAGAGCGCGCCGTTCAACGCTGCGTTTGACAGCAACCCGTTTGGCGGCCCCAACGGCTGCGCCGGCAACTCCTGGGTGCGCGTCGACATTGACCAGGACACCAACGGCACGCGCGTTTACTTCAACGGCGTCGAGTTCTTCAACGAGCCCAGCGGCGTCGCGCTGCCGGGCCACGCGATGATCGGCTACGAGGACCCGTTTGGCTCGATCAGCGGTTCGCCCGACGCTCAGTGGGGCTTGCTCGATAACTTCCGCGTCTCGACGCCTTCGGGCTGCGGTTCGCTCGGCGCTGCGGTCAACGTCGGCACGTCGGCCGGTGGCGAGATCCTCAACGGCGGCGCGCCGCCCGCGATCGCCGCGCCGATTAGCCTGCGCCTGCGCGGCGGCCCTGCGAGCGCGCCGGTCGCGCTGATCTCAGGGTTCCCTGCGCCTGTGAGCATCCCGGTGCCGTTCGGCCTGAACTGCACCGTCAACTTGGACATCATCACGCTCGACGGGGTCTTTCCCTCGTTCACCAACGCGGACGGCGGCGCGGTCGTGTCGCTCAACGTGCCGAACAACCCGGTCTTCTGCGGCTTCACGCAGGGGTGGCACTGGTTCTGGCTCGACTTCGCCAACCCGGCGTGTCCGTTCGTCGTGACCGACGGTCTGCACACGACGTTCGGTTCCTGAGCGGATCTTCGCGGCAGCGGCGGATCCCGCCGCCGCCACGCTTGTCTACTTGGACCGCGTCGAGGCCGCAGGGCGCTCGAGCCGCAGCGGCCGCACCCAGATGTTGCGGAAGCGCATCGGGTTGCCGTGGTCCTGAAGCTTGATCGGTCCGCGCGGAGGGTGGGCGCGGTACTTCGGGAGCGACTTGTGGGAGGTCGGACCGAGCAGCTCCTCGTCGAGCTGGACCACGACGCCGTTGTGCACCACGGTTAGCTTCGCGGGCGACTTGAGCGCGCCGTCGTCTGTGAACCGGGGCGCGACGAAGACGATGTCGTAGACGTTCCACTGGCCTGGCGGGCGCGTGACGTTTACCAGCGGCGGCTTCTGCCCGTAGATCGCGGCCGCCTGTCCGTCGGCGTACGTGGGGTTCTCGAAGCTGTCGAGCACCTGCACCTCGTAGCGGCCGCAGAAGAACACGCCGCTGTTGCCGCGCCCTTGGGAGTGCCCCTTCGGCGGCGGCGCCATCCATTCGAGGTGAAGCTGGCAGTCACCGAAGTCTTCGCGCGTCTGGATGTCGCCGGTGCGCGCGACCTCCATGGCGCCGCCTTCGACCAGCTTCCACGCGGCGTCGCCCTTGCGGCCTCTCCACGCCTTCAGGTCGCTGCCGTCGAAGAGGATGATGGCGTCCTTCGGGGCTCGGGCCGGGGTTTCTGCGCCCGGGCCCGGGTCGACGACGGGCGGCCGCGGTCGGTTGGCGTCGTGAACGCGGAAGCCGTCGGGCAGGATCGGCGTGTCCGTGTAGCCGGGGTTCTTCTCCTGGCTGCACAGGGTGGCCGCGATGACGAGCGCCGCTGCGGCGGTGTTGAGCTTGTGCATGAGAGCAGAATGACCGCTCGCGCTCGCCGAGGCCAGCCTAGGTAGCTTTGGCTAAACCGCTCTGCCTTGCTCGGCGCCTGGCAGCTGCGGGTCGCCGAGCAAGGGGTGGTGATCGAGCAGCTGACGCGCGCGCTGCGAGATTGAGCGGAGGGAGCGGCGGAAGTCTCGGGGTTCCATGCCGCATGTCCGAGCGGCAGCGCGGGTTGTGTTGCAGGTGATCGCGGCCTGCAGGGCCTCGCGCTGTCGCGGCGTCAGGGCTGCCGCGAGGTTGTCGCGGATCCACTCGCTCTGGACTTCGCTGCGCTTTCCGCTGGTGCGCGGCGCCGAGGCCACCCCGTCGAGGTCGGCCGTCTTGGTGCGGGCCCACTCCGAGCGGAGGATCGCGCAGGCTGCGCGCCTCGCAACCGTGCGCAGCCACGCCTCGGGGCAATCGGGCGGGGAGCCGTCGAGGAGCGCTACCGTGAGCTGGTAGATGGCCCTCTCAGACGCTTCCTCTGCGAGAACCGGGTTGCGAACGACCTGCGAGGCAGCGCGGAGCGCGATGGGCAGCAGAGAGTGAGGGTCCAAGGGCATGGCGAAGCTCATGAGGAGGAAAACGCGTCTTGACGATGGTGGGTTGCCGGATCGCGTATTTTCATGACGTATAGTCAAGTTACAAGCTCGTGGGGCAGGATCATAATTCCGGTAGAGCGTATCCTTGGTTGACAGTCTGGTTGGCGAGATGACGTACCGGCACGTAAAACGGTGGGCCTACGCACCGATCGCGATGAACGACAACCAAGACAACGCAGCGCCGCCGCGGGCGGAACCGTCCCGGCCGCTGGCTCAGCGCCTGGCCGAGCGCTTGCGCGGGCACCGCGCGCGCGAGGGAATGACGCAGGATCAAGTGGCAAAACGGCTTGGGTGCCACGAGTCCGCTGTCTCCCGGTGGGAGAGCGGCAGTCGGTTTCCTACGGGGGAGGACTTGGTCGCGCTCGCCGATCTCTTCGAGGTCAGCATCGACGAGCTCTTGGGGAGGGGCCGTCAATACGCCGCTGTCGGCACGGCCCTCGTGGACCTCAACCTGCTGCGAGAGTTGGAGGCCACCGACAGCGTCGAGGCGTTCGACCAGCTGATCGAGGACCGTCGCGAACAGGCCGTTTGGTTCCCTGTTCCTGACGGCGCGGTGCTCGTGCCGGTCGGCGAGGCGATGCGCCTGACGGAGCGGGTAGCTGAGAAGTTCGCCTCAAGCCGCTACGTCGATCGACTCTTTCGTCCCCGTAGTTGACGGTTGCACGAATCAAGCTTCCGCTCCTACGTAGTCTTTTCTACGGTATGGCCGTGAAGTTATTCCTCGACGTGGACGGCGTCATGCTGGGCTTAGACGATGGGCGCACCCGTCGGGCGGCTTTGGCGCGCCACGCGTGTGACTTCCTCGAGTTCGCCTTGGCGAACTGTGAAGTCTTCTGGCTCACGACCCACTGTCGGGGAAGCATCGCGCCGGTCACCCGGCACCTTGTCCAGCACGCGCCGCAGAGCGAGCGGGAGCGGCTGCTCGGTCTCATCTCGCGAGTGCGGCCGACCCGCTTTGAGACGTTCAAGACTGAGGCGCTGCCCAAGGAAGAGGAGCCCTTCTTGTGGGTCGACGACAGCCCGACCGGCGCCGAGCTCGACTGGCTGCGAGCCCGGGGTTGGCTAGATCGTTGGCTATGGGTCGACACGCGCGATGAGCCTGAAGACCTACTGCGCGCGCGCCGCTGGCTCGAAGAGCGCCTGGAGCTCGCGGCAGGCGCTTAGCCGTCGATGCGCGAGACGACGCTCTCAGAAAACGCCGCCTCAACTCGCCGCAGAGGTTGACGGTCGCGTCACCGTTTGCGATGGCGCATCGCACTGCTCGCGCCGGCGCCTTTTGGTCACTTCGGCGCCGAGGCGATGTCGTCGCCAGTGCCGGGCTGGCCATCTGGGCCGTCGCTGCGCACGGTGAAATCACCGGAGAGTGCGCCGACCACCAAGGCGTACGGCCGCCCCCATGGATCTGTGGGCGCCTGCAGGCGCGCGTCTTTGGCCAGCGCCTCCAGGCTGGCGGGCAAGCGTGCGTTCTGGATGTAGAAGGCGCGCACGGATGCGGTTAACGCGGCGACAGCCTGTGTCGCTTCGGCGATGAGCGGGGCGGAGGCCTGCAAGCGGCGGCGCACTTCTCGGAGCTCCGCCGCTGTAGCGCGGCGCAGCGACGAGTCGAGCCGCAGGCTCGCGCGTGTCCCGACCATGCCAGGCAGCTCCAGCGCGGCCTCAGCCCGCAGCGTTGTCTGCTGCACGACGCCGTTGCGGCCGAGCCGCTGCGTACCCACCACGGTGCCGTCGACCTGAATGGTCTGCGGCCCGGCCGCTTCTTGATCGGTTCGGATGACGCCGTCGATGCGCAGCTCGGCGCCGTCCTCGTCGACCTCGGCCAACGTAATCGCCGCGCGCTGGATCGTCGGGAGTCGCTTGTCCGACGAGCGCTGCTCGTGCTGCCACGTCTCACCCGGAGTGACCTCTCGCGCTGGATTTCTTCCAAACACAGACTCGACCAGCTGCCTAAGCCGGGGCTGTTGCTCCGGCGTTAACGGCGCGCGTTTGGAGCTTTTGTCGGCCAACGCGATGCTGGACGTCACCCTGCCGCTTGGGTTTGTGCGGACCGTCAGCTTTCGGTGTGCTTCGTCGATGCGGCTCAGTACGGCCGGGCCAAGCGCCGAGAGATGGTCAGGGTCATCGAAGGTCGACTCGTCCAGAGTGTCGAAGTGGCGCGGGTCTCCGCCCGAATCGCCGACTTCACCGTGCACTCTGACGATGACCAGCGCGAGCTGTATGGAGCCGTCTTCCGGCACATCCAGCACTTCGACCATGAATGTCCGGGCGATCTTGAGCGACCGCTCTCGCGGTGCGTTAGGGACCTGGATGTCGATCTGTTGCAGACTCTCTTCTACGAAGAAGAACTGCTCTCCGACCCGGATCTGTGGATGAAGCCGAACCGCGTCTTGTTGGCCCTGCGCGTTCACTATGGACGCTGCGAGCGTCAGCGCGAGGCAACGGAGGCAGGCGCTCGCGCGAGCTCGCTCGCGGAGCGCGATCACGGCTCGAAGCGGAACCCAACGCCGCGCACTGTGTGGATATGCTTCGGGTTGGCGGGGTCGCGCTCGAAGAGCTTGCGCAGCCTAAGGATGACGTTGTCGAGCGTCCGTACGGTCTTTGGAGCAGAGCTCCCGAACAGCGTCTCAACGACCGCCCTGCGAGTGACGACGGTCGACGAATGGCCCGCGAGCAGCCTCAAAAGCTTCGTCTCGGTCGCTGTCAGGGCCTCCTTTTCGCCGCGGTAGCAGGAGGCGGTCATCGCCCGGAAATCGACGCGGTTGCCGCCAAAGTCGAGCGTGTCGTCCCCGGCTTCGGGCGCGGGCTGGCGGCGTAGGAGCGCGTCGACGCGCAGCAGCAACTCGCGGAGGTTGAACGGCTTGGTGAGGTAGTCGTCGGCCTGCAATTCGAGCCCACGGATCCTGTCCTGATCGTCGGCGCGGGCGCTCAAGATCAGCACGGGCGTCTTGTCACCGCGCGCCCGCATCGCCTGCAGCACCTCGAAGCCGTCCATGAGCGGCAGCATCACGTCGAGGATCAGCAGATCGATGCCGCCTTTCTCCATGCGCTCGAGGGCCTGCTGGCCGTTGAGTACATGCTCGGCGTGGTACGACTCGAGGGTGAGGTTGTCACACAACATTTCGCCGAGCTGACGCTCGTCCTCGGCGATCAGGATCCAGCGGCTCATACTTGCTCCTCAAGTGGCAGTTGTACGACGAAGGTGCTGCCCTGGTCGCGCCCGGCGCTGTCGGCGCGGACGGCGCCTCCGTGCGCCGAGACCATCTCGTGGACCAGGTGCAAGCCGAGGCCGGTGCCGCCGCTAGAGCGGTCATCGCCCCTCCAAAAAGGCTCGAAGGCGCGCTTGCGCTCCTCTTCGTTCAGGCCGCGTCCGGCGTCGACGACGCTCAACTGCGCGCCATCGTCTTGGTGTTCGAGAGAAACGTGCACCGTCGTGCCAGCCGGGGAGAACTTGATGGCGTTGTCGAGCAGGTTGCGCACGACCAGCTGGATCGCCGCCGCGTCGCGGGGGGCCGGCATGGACTCAGGCGTCCTGATCTTGAGCTTCACCTCGGCTGCGAGGGCCCTGGCCTGCATGGCGTCGACCGCGGCAGACACGTCCACGGCCAAGTCTCCTGCAGTCTTCACCGTCATGGCGCCTGCGCTGCGCAGCCCGGCTGCTTTGAGTACGTTGTGCAGTCCGCGCTCAAGGCGCTCGGCCTCCAGCAGGCCGTTGATGAGGTAGCGCTGGCGCTTTTCGGCGGGGACGCGCCCGTCGCGCAAGGACTCCAGCAGCAGGGAGATCGTCGCGAGGGGTGTCTTGAGCTCGTGGGTCGCGGCTGCCAAGAAGCGGTCCTGGTTCGCGCGCAGCGCGGCCTCTCGGCGCACGGAGGCGAGGTAGAGCCCCCCGCAGACGGCGAGCACGATCGCGAAGAAGACGGCCTCGCTCGCGAACATGTATCGGCGCTTCTCGCCGACCGCCGCCAGGGATTCGGCGTCTGGGGCGCCTAGTGCCTGCGCGACGCCGTCGGCGTTGCCTTGGAGGAGCTGCTCGCCGGCTGCCGTAAGTTCGCTGCTGGCGAACAGCAGGAACGTCGCCCACCACGCCAACAGCGCGAAAGACAAGCACAGCACGAAGGCGAACAGCAGGCTGCTGGAGGACCGGATCACGACGGCATCTTAACGCGCCGCAGCCCCGGACATTTCGCTCTTCTCCGCGGCAATCTCGTCCAGCGTGGCTGCTTGCTCCGCTGCCGTGGCGAGGCGCTAAGATGAGGCCATGCGACGCCTGCTGACTGCCGCCGGACTGCTGCTGACGGGGCTCGCGGCTCAGCAAGACGCCGTCGAGGTGCTGGTCGAGGACTACTGCATCTCGTGTCACGGCGAAGGCGAGGTGTCAGGCGGCTTGGACCTGACGACGCCTGCGCGCGGCAAGGTCGCTAAGCTCTGGCGCTGGAGCAGGATCCGCGAGCGTGTGCGGGCGTTCGAGATGCCGCCTGCGCATGCCGGTGGCATGACGGTCGAGGAGCGCCGACAAGTGACCGGGTTCGTCGACCGGCTGTTGGAGCGTGAGGTGCCGTCGCTGCCGGCTCGCAGCGAGCCCGTGACCGTTCGACGGCTCAGCCGCTATCAGTGGCGCAATAGCGTGTTCGACTTGTTCGGGGTCGATCAGGACGTCGACCAGTTCCCGGCCGACGACTTGGGATACGGCTTCGACAGCATCGGCGAGGCGTTGACGTTCTCCACGCTGCACCTGGAGAAGTATCTCGCCGCCGCGAACAGCGTCGCTGCGGAGGTTTTTCATGGCGAGGATCCTGACGCACCGACGCGCAAAAAGTTTGCGGGCGGCGGTATGCGCCTGATTAGCGAGCGCGGCGTCACGTTTGGGAGCGGCGCCTTGTTTTTCACCAACGCCACGATCGAGCAGGACTTCCAGGCGCCGCGCGAGGGGGTCTATCGGCTGCGGATCCTCGCTTCTGCGCAGCAAGCAGGTGATGAGCCCGCGCACATGCTGCCTGCCCTCGACGGCGCGCCGCTTGAGGTCATCGCCGTACCCGACGCCGACCCGCGCGAGTTTGCGGTCGAGGTGCGCTTGGCAGCGGGTGATCACAAGGTCGCGGTTTCCTTCATCAACGACTTCTACGATCCGGAGTGTCCTGACCGGAGCCGTCGCGACCGCAACCTCAATCTTGAGGCTGTGACCATCGAGGGGCCGGTCGATCCGCGCGTGATTCCGGCGCAGGTCGGCTGGCTTCACGAGGCGCTCAACGTCGTCGTCGAGGACGACGCGGCGCGGCTGCGTAGTTTGGTCACTGCTGCGTTGCCGCGGATTTGGCGGCGGGCTGCAGACCCTGCAGAGGTGGAGCGCCTCGTTCGCGCTGGCGCGCGTCGCGTTCAGGCCGGCGAAGGCGTGCTCGAAGCTCAGCGGTTCTTGCTTACGGCAGCGCTGACTTCGCCGAACTTCCTGTTTCGAACCGAGCGTCGTCGCCGCGAAGCGGCGATTCAGGATTACGAGCTCGCGACGCGGCTCTCGTATTTTCTGTGGGCCAGCGCGCCTGATGAGGCTCTGCTCAGGCGCGCCGGCGCAGGCGATCTCAGGCGTCCGGAGGCGGTGATCGAAGAGGTCGACCGCATGTTAAGCGACGAACGCGCTGACCGCCTCGCGACCGACTTTGCGGGACAGTGGCTGGAGCTGCGTTCGATCGCGACGACGCATCTCGACCCAGACCGCTTCCCCTTCGACGACACGCTGCGGAGGTCCTTGGCGCGTGAGACCGAGCTCTTGTTCTCCGCTGTGCTGCGCGAGCAGCGCGACGTGAGGGAGCTGATCGACGCTGACTTCACCTACTTGGACGCGCGGCTCGCGGATCACTACGGGTTGCAGCACCAGGGCGCGGTCGATGAGTTCGTACGAACGCCCTTGCGCGGCGCCGCGCGCGTTCGCGGCGGCATCCTTGGTCATGGCAGCGTTTTGTCTGTCACCTCGAACCCGACGCGCACGTCCCCGGTCAAGCGCGGCAAGTGGATCTTGGATAACCTGCTCGGGCAGTCGCCGCCGCCGCCACCCCCTGGAAACGACTCGTTCGGCGACGAGGCGGCGATCGACGGCTCCGCCACCTTGCGAGAGCAGATGGCGGCGCACCGGGAGAGGTCTGAGTGCGCCGTCTGCCATGTTCGGATGGACGCCTTAGGGCTGTCGATGGAGCGCTTCGACGCAGTGGGCCGATACCGAGCCACTGACTCGGCAGGCTTGATCGATGCGAGCAGCGAGCTGCCGGACGGCAGCGCGCTCGCGGGCCTCGCAGACCTCAAGCAGGTGATCGCCGCAGACCCTGCGTTCGTGCGTACGGTCGCGCACAAGCTCTTCGTCTACGCGGTCGGGCGAGACCTGCGGCCCCTGGATCGTCTACGTCTTGACCACGCGGTCGCGGCGCTGCTCGAGTCGGGCGAGGTCACCCTGCGCGACCTGATCCTTCTCATCGTACGAGACCCAGCGTTCCGCTAGCGTCCTTTGTGCGCGCGCTGCCAAAATGGATCCGCGGCTGGCCATCGCGCCACGCGCACTCCTCCGCGGGTCGGTTAGGATCACATCGTTGCTGTGGCTAGCTGTGATCCTCGGTGGGGTGTGCGCGCTGCTGCCTCTGCTGCGCCTGTGGTCAGACGGTCGTCTGACGAAGCTAGCGGTGTGTGCGGCCGTGGCGGTGGGCGTCTGCGCCGTCGCGATCTGCACCTGGACGACCCCTACGTCGGCTCGCCCGCGGCCTAACGCGCCTTTGGAAGCGCTCGAGGAGGCCTACGTCGGGTCTGCGACCTGTAAGTCATGTCACCCTGAAGAGCACTCGTCTTGGCATAGCTCGTTCCACAGGACGATGACGCAGCGCGCCAGTCGGGAGACCGTGGTGCCGCAGTTCGAGCGGTTGGAGCTGGACTGGTATGGCGAGCAAGTGGTGCTGGAGTGGCGCGGCGACGAACTCTGGACGCGCTTCGTCCGCGGCGGCGGTCAGCCGGGTCATGTCGAGCGCCCGATCGAGCAGCTCACCGGCTCGCACCACATGCAGGTTTTCTGGTATTCGACCGGCGCTGGGCGAGAGCTCGCGCCTGTGCCCGTGTGCTTCAAGTTAGAGGAGCAGATCTGGCTGCCGTTGACCTCGGTGTTCGTGGTGCCACCAGAGCTGCGCGATCCGCCAGAGCCTGGTAAGTGGAACCAGAGCTGCGCGATGTGTCACACCACGGACCCTCGACCACGAATGGACATCGGTCGCACCGACACGCACGTCGGCGAGCTCGGCATCAGCTGTGAGGCGTGCCACGGGCCCGGCGGCGCGCACGCCGCAGCCAACCGGAACCCCTTGCGGCGCTGGCGTAAGCGGTCTGAGGGGCGCGACGAAACGATCGCCAACCCGGGCACGATGCCGCCCGCTCGCTCGGCCGAGGCCTGCGGCCACTGTCACTCGGTCCGGATCTTGCGGGAGCGTCACTTCGACAGCTGGCGCGAGCACGGCTCGCCGTTCCTGCCGGGCGGCGACCTTCAGAGCACGCACCTGGTGATCGACCGAAACGACCGCGACGCGCCAGAGCTACGTCAGACCCTTCGACGAGACCCTAGCTTCTTCGCGAGTTCGTTCTGGTCCGACGGCGAAGTGCGCCTCTCTGGGCGTGAGTTCAGCGGGATGCGCGAGTCCCCGTGCTATCAGCACGGTGACACCACCATGCAGATCGACTGCACCTCTTGCCACGCGATGCACCGTGAAGAGGGGGCCGCCGACGAGGCGTGGCGCGACGACCAACTCGACGACGGCATGCGCGGGAACGTCGGCTGCACGCAGTGCCACGGCGACCTCGCAGAAGAAGACGCGCTGCGAGCCCATACGCGGCACACGCCAGGGTCATCAGGAAGCCAATGCTACAACTGCCACATGAGCCACACGTCCATCGGGCTCATGAAGGCCTCGCGAAGCCACGCCATCACCAGCCCAAGCGTCCAGAGCGAGCTTGCGACGGGCCGGCCGAACGCCTGCAACCAGTGTCACCTCGACCGTTCACTGGGTTGGACGGCCGACGCGTTGGAGGAGGGTTGGGGCGTAGCGAAGCCAGAGCTCGACCAGGAGCAGCGCGACGTCGCGGCGTCGGTGCGCTGGATCCTCACGGGCGACGCTGGTCTACGCATGCTCGCAGCGTGGAGTTACGGTTGGGCTGACGCCCAAGAGGCCTCGGGGACCGAGTGGATGGCGCCATATCTCGGGCGACTTTTGGACGATCCATACTATGTCGTCCGCTTCAACGCGGCGCGGTCGCTCGGGTCGGTCGGCGGCTACGGAGGGGTGTTAAAGGGCTACAACCACCTCGGCGACGCGGGGCAGGCGGCGCCGTTTGTCGACAGCGTGCGCGCTGTCTGGCAAGCTCGGTATACCGGCGGCGCTCGATCATCGGTGCTGATGTTGCCGCGCGGTCTAGACATCAACCGCTTCGGTCAGCTCTATGCTCGCCGAGATGATCGGATGGTCTTCATCCACGAATGACGAGCAAGCCTGATTTCTCCGCCCTTTCGGCGCGACACCTGCGGTTCGGATGGGGGAGCCTCCTGGTGTTCGTCGTCCTCGGCGGCGTGCTCGAAGCGATGCACGGCTTCAAGGTCGACTGGTATTTGTCCTTCGGCAGCGAGACGCAGCGGCTCATGTGGCGGCTCGCGCACGCGCACGGCACCCTGCTGTCGCTGGTGCACGTGGCGTTTGCGTTTACGGCTACGAGGTGCTCAACCGAGCCGCGCGTGGCGTCCGCCTGCTTTATCGGCGCCTCGGTCGCGCTCCCGGGCGGCTTCCTCTTAGGCGCCTTCGGCGGTGGCGGGGGAGACCCTGGCGTCGGGATTGCGCTGGTCCCGATGGGGCTCCTGTTGATGCTGGTCGGGGTGGCCGCGTGCTTGCGCTCCCTCCGCCCTTGACGGCAACATGATTCAATGACGCAGGTCCCGACCCCCGACGAGATGCGCGCGCAGTTGGCGCCGTTTGACGCGACCGACCGGAAGGTCCTCGGCGGGATGGTCGCGCTCTGGATGGCGGAGCCGACAAAGATCAGAGACCAGGAGTGGACGGCGCAGCAGTTCGTCCACGTCGCGACGGTCGCGCACGGCTTTGACGCTGAGGACGGTCCGGCGACGAGCGACGAGGTCGAGCGGGTGCGCAGCTACGCGCAGACTCGGATGGACGACATCCTGCGGGTCGGCCTCGCGCTGTTCATCCGCGTCGCGCAAGACATGCAGGGTCGAGGCGGCGGCTTCTCGTATGAGGACGCGCAGGAGCGCGTGCGCAGCTACCTCGGCGCAGACTCCTAAAGACGGCGCCGTCTCACTTCTTGGTGGGCTTCTGGAAGATGTGCACCGCCATGCTGTGCACCGCCTCAGCGGCCTCCATCATCGCTTCAGGGAGCGTCGGGTGCGCGTGGATGGTCGCGGCCATGTCGCCGACCGTGGCGCCCATCTCGATCGCGAGCGCTCCCTCGGCGATGAGCTCGGTGACTTCTGGTCCGATCATGTGCACCCCGAGCACCTTGTCGCTCTCCTTGTCGGAGACCACCTTGACCCATCCTTCGGTTTCGTTGAGCGACATGGCGCGGCCGGACGCCGCGAACGGGAACTTGCCCTCGACGGGGTCGAAGCCCGCCTCCTTAGCCTCCGCGACGGACAGCCCGACCGACGCGATCTCGGGGTCGGTGAAGATCACCGCCGGGATGCACGCCGGGTCGTAGGCTGCGCCCGCCTCACCTGCGATCGCAGACGCCGCGACCAGCCCCTCGTGTGAGCCTTTGTGCGCCAGCATCGGCTGCCCTGCGACGTCGCCGATGGCGTAGATGCCTTGGACGTTGGTCTGACGCGTGTGGTCGACGGGGACGAAGCCGCGGTCGGTGACCTCCACGCCAGCAGCTTCGAGTCCCAGGTCCTTACCGTTGGGGAAGCGCCCGACGCATGACAGCACGACGTCGCACTCGAAGGTCTCGGTCTTGCCGTCGACCTCCGCGGTGACCTCGAGGCCGCCTTTGACCTTCTTGTAGCCGACGGCCTTGGTCTTGAGGTGGACCGGCATCTTCTTCTTCTTGAGCGAGCGGCCCATCTCCTTAGAGAGGTCTGCCTCCATGCCCGGCAGCACCCGGTCCATGAACTCAAGCACCCGCACCTCGGTGCCGAGCTTGTGGTAGACGAGCCCGAGCTCCAGGCCGATGTAGCCGCCGCCGATCACGATCATGCGCTTGGGCAGCTTGGTCGGCTTAAGCGCGTCGGTCGAGGACCAGACGTTCTCGCCGTCGAAGTCGAAGCCTGGAACGGCGATCGGCGTGCTGCCGGAGGCGACGACGATGTTCTTTGTCTCGAGCGTCTGCTTCCCGTCCTTACTGGTCACCTCGACTGTGCCGGCGCCCGCGACCTTGGCGTCGCCCATGAACGTGTCGATCTTGTGGTTCTTCAGCAGGCCGCCGACGCCAGACGTGAGCTTGTTGACGATGCCGGCCTTCCACGACACGAGCGCGTCGACGTCGAGGCCTTCGTATTTGGCCTTGATGCCCATCAGATCAGAGGTCTGGATCTTGTGGACCAGCTTGCTGGCGGCGATGAGCGCTTTGCTCGGGATGCAGCCGACGTTGAGGCAGACGCCGCCGAAGTTCTCCTTCTCGACGACGGCCGTTTTGAGGCCGAGCTGGGCGCAGCGGATGGCGCAGACGTAGCCGGCAGGGCCGGCACCGATCACGATGGCGTCGTAGGTCATGTTTGGGGCGAACAGGATATGCGCCCTAAGCCTGCTTTCCAATCGCCGTTCGTGCCTTGTCGCAGTTGCCCCTGCGGTGGACTTCTCCGGCTAGGCCTGCAGTGGCTGGGCGTCCAAAAAGGACCGGCACCGCGCGACGATGCGCGGCGCGGCCGCGCCGTCCCCGTATGGGTTGCTGATCTTGGCCATGGCCGCATAGGCGTCGTCGTCGTCGAGCAGCGCGTTCGCGGCGTCTACGATGGCCCGCGGCGCCGTGCCCACGAGCTTCGCGGTTCCAGCTTCCACCCCCTCGACTCGCTCTGTGACGTCGCGGAGGACGAGCACGGGCTTGCCGAGCGAGGGTGCCTCTTCTTGCACGCCGCCGGAGTCGGTCAACACGATGTGGCAGCGATCGAGTTGGAGCACCATCTCGGGGTAGCTGAGCGGCGGCGTCAATGTCACCCCGTCGACGCCGGCCAACCGCTCGCGTACCGCGGCGGCCACGGCAGGGTTGGGGTGCACCGGCAGCAGCACCTCGACGTCGCCGCGCGCGGCCAGCTGCGCGGTCGCCTCGAGGATGCCTCGGATTCCGTCGCCGACGCTCTCGCGTCTGTGTGTCGTGACGAGCAGGCGGCGGCGTGCTTGCGGGTCGCCCTCGGACCTAGGGAGGCGCGCTCTCGTCCATACGAGGGCGTCGACGACGGTGTTGCCGGTTACATACACGCCCTCCGTGCGACCTTCGCTTCGCAGCTGTTGTTCGGCGCGTTCCGTCGGCGCGAAGGCCAGCGCTGCGAGCCGGTCGGCGACGACGCGGTTGGCCTCCTCCGGGAACGGCGCGGTAAGGTCGCCCGTGCGTAGCCCCGCCTCGACGTGGCCGAACGGGACGCGGCGGTAGTAGCACGCCAACGCCGCGGCGAGCACGGTGGTTGTATCGCCCTGAGCGAGCACGAGCGCGGGCTGCACGGAGCGCAGCGCGTCGTCGAGCGCCGGCAATATCGCGGCCGTCAGCGACGTCAGGTCTTGTCCGGGCTTCATCACGTCGAGGGCTAGGTCGGTCGTGACGCCAAAGAACGCGAGCTGGTCGTCGACCATGTCACGGTGCTGTCCCGTGGTCAGCACGCGGCTCTCCGCCCATGGCGCTGCGTCTAGCGCGTGCACGACCGGCGCCATCTTGATGGCCTCGGGGCGGGTCCCGATGACGCTGAGGATGCGGTGGGTGTTGGGCACGGCGGCGTGCGAGGATGCGCACATCCCTTGCCGTTGGCAACGTCGTCAGCTGTCCGATCCTGTCTTTTCCGCGGCCGCTCGGAGCGGGAGGGCGGATGAGAGGAAGCTCCAGGCGATCCCGGTCGCGTGGATCAACAGGCGCGGAACGCGCGAGCGTAGGTGATCTGTAAGCTCGATGTTTGAGATGGCGAACGTCGCGAACCAGATCGGTAGCAGCCAGACGAGCCAAACGCCCAGGACCGTTGAGCCGAAGCGTCGTCGCCAGTTGGGCACGAAGGCGAGGAGCAGGAACGCCCCGATGAGCCCGAATCGCCCGCGGAAGACGCCGTGTTCGAGCATCGCCCCGGCCATGTCGAGGATGATCGGACCTCGATCCCAGAGGCGGCCTACTTCGCTCAGGTAGCGACCGAGCGATCCACGCGCGTTGCCGGACCACTCCGCGAGCGTCGGCAGGCACAGCAGCAGCGCGGCGCCAAACAGCAGCGCCAAGCCGAGTCGATGCCAGGCGCCGCGCATCTTGCTGAGCGCGAGGTCGGAGCCGACCGCCAACGCTGCCGGCGTAATCGCGAGCGCAAAGACGGAGGCAGGCAGTGGCTGTCGGTCTGCCCAGGCCAGCTCATGTTGGAGCGGCAGCAACACGGCAGCGCCGATAGTCCAGCCTATGGCAGCGGCGAACAGCGTAGAGCGATCTGAGCAGAGCCACGCGGCCGCCATGAAGGCGGCGCCGTAGGGGAGCCCTTCGGGTTTGGTCCAGGCCATCATCATGACGCCGAGCGAGATCCAGCGTCGGTCTCCGCCGACACATCCGCTCGCCGCGACCGTCGCCCATGCAGCGAGCGTGAAGTCCGCATAACCGCTGTCGACGCTGCCGCTGTTGGTGCTGACGAAGGCTGGCGTCATCCCAAACGCAGCCGCGGTGATCGCCGCGACGCCGACGGACGAACCGCGCCGGCACGCGCCGACGAAAATCGCCAGGCACGCCAGGATCCACGCCAGCGGCAACACCAGCCTGCCGACACCTGTCCATCGGTCGACCATCGCGACCAGCAACGGCTGGCCGAGCGGATAGTCTCGGCTGTGGTGCAGGATAGCAGGGTCACGGAAGACCGCCTGGTCCAAGGTCATGTCGGCGGTCAAGAGCGCGTTCTTCACGTCCCACGCGACGGCGCCGTCCCAGTGTCGTGACAGTGTTTGATCTGCGCCGAAGGCGAGCACTGCCAAGGTGGCGAGCAAGACCACGCCGACGGCCGAGAGAACCCATGCTTCGCGGCGTTGCAGCGCGGTACTAGGCAACACGCGCCGCGATAGCGGCAGCGCCGCCAAGCCGCAGGCGATGAGCAACCAGTCTGGCACGGTCACGCCCGCGGCAAGCGCGATCGACGCGGCGCCCACGCTGAGCGTCAGCCAGATTACGAGCGCGTCGGTCGCTCTGCCGATCCACTGCGCCGTCATCTGACGGACACCTCAAGCGCGGTCCTCGTCGCCGTGACCGTGACGCGCCCGCGCCGTCCATCGAGTTCGGCGGACGCGATCGGGACCCCGTGGGTCTCAGCGACGAGCGCGGCTTCTTCGGTTCGTACGAAGAAGCGGGGTGATAGCAGCGCGGCCGCAAACTCCATTGCCCCGAGACGCTCGCCCTCCCAGCTGATCACGCAAGCTGTTGGCGTGTTCTTGCGTATCCATGTGATCACCTCGCCGCCCTGCATTTTGTCTCCGCGGAAGAACCAGGACTCCGGGCCGGCCTTGTGGTAGAGGACGACTTCTTCGACGCGTCGGTCGACTACTTTGCCCGGGAGCCGAGCGAGCCCCAAAAGTAGGTGAGCCAAGACGAGCCAAAGCACCCATCGCACACCCTGTGAGCTGCACGGCTGCGCGCCTTTCGCAGACGACTCGGTGTATTTACGGACAAAGCCCGCAGCGACCCCGACGCCTCGCCAAAAGGCGCGCAGCGCGCTGAACGGCACGTAGGCGCATGCGACTCCGGCGCTCGATGCTGCCGCGATTCTTCGCGCCATCGGGACGGGCAAGGACATCAAAACGACGGATACAGCCGCAGCCATCAGGATGACTGTGTCGGGGCGAATAAGTAGTAGCGCCGCGGGCGTGCATAACGCGAGCAACGCCAGCGGCGGCTGCGCATGGTCGCTCAGCTTGCTGTAACTGTCGCCGCCGGCGTGCCCCGCGTGCTCTGTGTGCAGGAAAGCGCGCCAGTAGCCCTGGTGGTATTGCGCACTCAGATAGCGCGTGAGAGAGACTTCGTGGTGATGCGCGACGCGCGAGGCGATCTCGAACCGAAGCCGATAGCCAGCGCGCGCTGCGCGAAACGAGAGCTCGGCGTCTTGGCCGCGCAGGTAGCGCTCGTCAAAGCCGTTGAGTTCGACCAGCACCTCCCGCCGGTATATCACGCAAAAGGTAGCGAGGAAGTCGACATCGGTCGGCATGGCGCGGTGTCGCGCAGCGATTTCCTCGTGGATCAGTGCGGCTAAAAGTGAGCCAACGACGGCGTTGTCATAGGCGCCGCTGACCGCGCCGACGACCTCGTCCTCTATGTGTGGCAATAGATGCCGCAGCGCGTCTTCCGCGGCTATGCAGTCGGAGTCCACAAACCAGACGAGCGGGTATCGCGCGGCGCGCCATCCTGCGTTGCGAGCAGCGCCGGCGCCGCGTCCTGGCGAGCGCAAGACTCGCGCGCCGGCTTTCGCTGCTACGGCGACGCTCGCGTCGTGTGAGTGGTCGTCAACGTAGATGGCCTCCGCGCGTTCTACGCATCCGCACGCGGCGAGCGCGGCCTGAACACACTCGCCGATCGTGCTCTCGCAGTCGCGGCCTGGAATGACGAGGCTGATCGCAGTCATGAAACGCGGGCGCCAGCGCCCGCGCGCTGTGCCTAAAGCGGGAAGGCCCCAGTGTTCACGCCGCGGCCTTCGAGCGCCAGCACTTCGGCCAGCTGCTCTTTCTGCTGTTCGGTGACGCGCGCGTAGACGTCGGTGACCAGCGTCTCGTCTTCTGGCGGCGCCTCCTTCTCAGCGGCCGCGATCGCGTCGTTGACGCGCTTGGCGATGTCGTCTTTGAACGCGGCCTCTTTGTCCTCGTCCCAGAGCCCCTTCTTCTCTAGGTAGACCCGGAAGCGGTCGACCGGGTCGCGCTGCTCCCAGAGCTCTACTTCGGCGTCGTCTCGGTACTTGCTCGGATCGTCCGAGGAGCTGTGTCCGAGGCGGCGGTAGGTGACGGCCTCGATGAACGTCGGCCCGTCGCCTTGGCGCGCGCGCGCCGCGGCCTCCTTGGTGACCGAGTAGACCGCGAGGATGTCGTTGCCGTCGACCCGCACGTAGGGCATGCCGTAGGCCTTGCCCTTCTGCGCCAGGGTCTCCGACGCGCTCTGCTTGCTCAGCGGCACCGAGATGGCCCACTGGTTGTTTTGGCAGAACATGATGCACGGGCTCTTGTAGACCGCGGCGAAGTTCATGCCGCAGTGAAAGTCGTTGGCGCTCGTGGCGCCGTCGCCCATGTAGCCGAGCACGACGATGTCGTCGCCGCGGATCTTTGCGGCCATGGCTGCCCCGGTCGCGTGGCTGATCTGGGTGCCGATCACCGAGGACATGCCGTAGTAGTTGCCCTCCTTGACCGTGTAGTGGCAGGGCATCTGCCGGCCCTTGCAGCGGTCGGCGCCGTTGCCGATCAGCTGGTTGATCGCCTCGGTCAGCGATAGCCCGCGCATCATCGCGGCCGCGCCCTCTCGGAGCGCTGGGAAGATCCAGTCTCGGTGCTCGAGCGCCGCGACCGAGCCGACCGTCGCGGCCTCCTGGCCGAGGATCGGGCCGTAGAAGCCGATGCGGCCTTGGCGCTGCAGCATCAGCATGCGCCGGTCGAACTCGCGCACCTGGACCATCTGCTCATAGAGGTAGAGCAGCGTCTCTTCGGTCAGGCCCGGGTCCTTGCCCTTGGCGACGCTGCCGTCGTCCTCAAGCAGGCGCACGAGGCCCTGCGGCTTGGCCGCGGGCGCGCTGTCCGCAGCCGCCTTCTCGGCCGCTGCCTTACGCGACTTCTTCTTCGAGCGCTTCTTCGCGGCCATCAGCCCAGCAGCATCCGGTAGGGCTGCTCGAGGTGGTCCTTGACGACATTCATCCAGTGCGCGCCCGTCGCGCCGTCGACCAAGCGGTGGTCGATGGACACGGACAAATACATCTTCTTGCCCGGGACGCAGGCCCCGTCGCGGATCACCGGGGTGTCCTTGATGGCGTGCACGCCGCAGATCGCGACCTCGGGGAAGTTGATGACCGGAGTCGCGAACAAGCCGCCGATGTTGCCGGCGTTGGTGATCGTGAAGGTTCCGCCCGTGAGGTCGTCGACGGTGACCTTGCCTTCGCGGGTGCGCTGCGCGAGGTCCTGCAGCTCAGCCGCGAGCTCGCCGATCGACTTGCGGTCGACGTCCTTGATCACTGGCACGATCAGCCCGTTGTCGGTGTCGGTGGCGATGCCGAAGTTGAAGTAGCCCTTCACGACGAACTCGTTGGTGACCTCGTCAAGCGACGCGTTCATCTCCGGGTGCGCCCGCATGGCGGCGACGATCGCCTTCATGATGAACGGCAGGTACGTCACGTTTACGCCCTGGTCAGCGTAGGCAGCCTTGGCCTCCTTGCGGATCGTGACCAGGTCGGTCACGTCGATGTCGTCGACGTAGGTGAAGTGGGTTGCGGTGTACTTGGACCGCGTCATCGCGTCGGCGATCTTGCGGCGCAGACCGCGGAACGGCGTGCGCGTCTCGGTGCGACCTTCGGGCGCCGGGGGGATCGCGATCGGCGGGAAGCTGTGGCCACCTACGGCCGCGCCGCCAGCGGCCGCCGGGACGGCCGCGCCGGTCGATAGGTCGTCGTTGGTCACGCGCCCGCGCGGGCCGGTCGCGGTGATCGTCGCGAGGTCGATGCCCATCTCACGTGCGCGACGGCGTGTCGCAGGCGCCGCGAGCACCTTGCCGGGGCTCGACTGCACAAAGGCTGCCGGTGCGGCGGGCGCTGGGGCTGCGGGCGGCGCGACGGCTGCGGCGGCGGGCGCCGGCGCTGGGGCTGCGGGAGGCGCGGCGGGTGCGGCGGCGGGCGCAGGCGCTGCAGGCGCGGCCTCTGCTTTGCCCGGCGCGGCGGCGCCGGCGCCGCCTGCGTCGATGACCGCGATGACCGAGCCAACCGGCACGACGTCGCCTTCGGCGCACTTGAGCTCGGCGATCGAGCCCGTGAACGGCACCGTGATGGTCACCGTTGCCTTGTCCGTCATCACCTCGACGAACTCGTCCTCCTCCTGGACTGCTTGGCCAGCGGAGACCTTCCAGCTGACGATTTCGCCTTCCGCGATGCCCTCACCGATGTCGGGCAGTTTGAATTCCTTGAGTGCCATGATTGTGAGCTTTGTGGTGTGTGCAGTGCGGGTGGTTACCAGACGAACGTCTTCTCGATGCCAGCAGCGACGCGCTTGGGGTCAGGCATGTAGAGGTGTTCGAGGGAGTATGGGAACGGGGTGTCGAAGCCGGCGACCCGGACGATCGGGCCCTCCATGTACTCGATGGCCTTCTCGGCGATGATCGCGCTGAGCTCGCCGCCGAATCCGCCCGTCTTGGGGGCCTCGTAGACGACCACGACGCGGCCGGTCTTCTTGACAGATTCGAGGATGGTGTGCTCGTCGAGCGGCACCAGCGTGCGCAGGTCGACGATCTCGACGCTGCGGCCGTGCTCTTCTTGCGCGAGGTCAGCGGCCTTCTCGCACACCGGCACCATCGCGCCGTAGCACAGAACGGTGACGTCGGTGCCCTCGCGCGCGATGCGCGCCTTGCCGAGCTCAACGGTGTGTTCGCCGACGGGCACTTCGTCCTTGGCGTGGCGGTAGATCGCCTTGGGCTCCAAGAACATTACGGGGTCCTCGTCGCGGATCGACGAGATCAGCAGCCCCTTCGCGTCCGCAGGCGTCGACGGGATGACGACCTTGAGGCCGGGTGTGTGGCAGAAGTAGGCCTCGGACGACTGGCTGTGGTAGTGGCCGCCGCGGATGCCACCGCCGTAGGGCGAGCGGATCACCATCGGGCACGTGTATTCGCCGCCCGAGCGGTAGCGCATCTTGGCGGCCTCGCTCACGATCTGGTCGAAGCCGGGGTAGATGAAGTCGAGGAACTGGATCTCGGCGACAGGGCGCATCCCGTAGACGGCCATGCCGACGCCGGCGCCGAGGATGCCGCACTCGCTGAGCGGGGTGTCGAAGCAGCGGTTGTCTCCGAACTGCTCGTGCAAGCCCATCGTAGTGCCGAAGACGCCGCCCTTTTTGCCGACGTCCTCGCCGAACACAACGACGCGGTCGTCGTTGCGCATCTCGACCTTCATGGCGTCGTTGATGGCCTCGAGCATGGTCATGACCTTGGTCTTGGCCTGGCCTTTGCCCGTCTGGGGGTTGGTAGCGGTCATTGGAGTGTTCTCGTCAGGTGTGCTGGTGCGTGCTACAGCGGGAAGTGGCCGACCTCAGCGCCGACGCCGCCCTTCTGGACGAGGTCGTGGAGGTGTTTTTTCTGGTCCTTCAGCTGCTGCGTTGGGTTCATGTAGACGTCTTCGAACATCGTCTCGGGGCCCACGGGGGGCATCGCCTCGGCGACTTTCACGGCCGCGGCGATCTCGTCCTTGGTGCCCTCGACGCACTCGTTCTCGAAGTCTTCGCTCCAGAGCTTCTTGTGCTTCAGGTAGCGCTGGAAGCGGGCGATCGGGTCCTTCTTCTGCCAAGCCTCGAACTCTTTCTTGTCGCGGTAGCGGTCGGCGTCATCCGAGCTGGAGTGCGACGCGATGCGGTAGGTGACGGTCTCGATCAGCGTTGGGCCGTCGCCGCGGCGCGCGCGCTCGACGGCCTCTTTGGTGACCCGGTATACGGCGAGGATGTCGTTACCGTCGACGCGCACGCCGGGCATGCCGTAGGCGTCTGCCTTGATCGCCATCGACTCGCTCGCCGTCTGCTTGTCGTTCGGCACCGAGATCGCCCAGCCGTTGTTTTCACAGACGAACACGACCGGTGCCTTGTAGACCGCGGCGAAGTTGAGGCCGCAGTGGAAGTCGTTGCTTGAGGTGCCGCCGTCGCCGCAGAAGGTCATGAAGACGGTGTCTTCGCCGCGCGCCTTCGCCGCCATGCCAGCGCCGGCCGCTTGGCTGAGCTGGGTTCCGATCGGGGAGCTGATCGAGACGAAGTTTGCCTGGCGGAAGCTGTAGTGAACAGGCATCTGCCGGCCCTTGCTGGTGTCGCCGGAGTTTCCGAACCACTCCGCGATGATCTTCTCGTACGGGATCTGTCGCAGCAGCAGGATGCCCGGCTGGCGATAGGCGGGGAACAGCCAGTCGCTGTCCTGCAGCGCGTAGGCGCTGCCAAGGTGCGAGGCCTCTTGTCCGGTCGACTGCAGGTAGAAGCCGATCCGACCTTGTCGCTGCAGCGCCAACCCGCGCTCGTCGAGCGCGCGCGTCGCGCACATCAGCTTGTAGAGCCGCTGCAGCTCCTCGGGCGGCAGGTTCGGGTCCTTGCCCCGCTGCGCCTTGCCGTCCTTGTCGAGGATGGTGACTAGTTCGAGACTCATGATGTTGTTACCTGGACCTGCGCGGCCTCTCGTTGCTCCTGCTCCTTGCGCTGACGCAAGAGGCCTTGGATGTAGAACTCTGCGGCTTTGTAGCTCGATCGGACCAGCGGGCCGGAGGCCACATAAAGGAAGCCCTTGGTCATGGCGCGCTCTTCGAGCGCCTTGAAGCGCGCCGGCGTCACGTGCTCGCGGACCGGCAGGTGGTGCATCGACGGGCGCAGGTATTGGCCGAAGGTGACCACATCGACCCCGAACTCGCGCAGGTCGTCCATGGATTGCTCAAGTTCACGGTCGCTCTCGCCGAGGCCGAGCATCAGCGATGACTTGGTGACCACGTCGGGGCGGAGCTGCTTGGCCATCTCCAGCGTCTTCAGCGAGCCGAGGTAGCTGCAGCGCGGGTCGCGGACGCGCGGCGTCAGCCGCAGGACCGTCTCTATGTTGTGGGCGTAGACGTCGACGCCCGAGTCAACCAGCGTGCGGATGCTGGACTCGCGGCGCTGGATGTCGGCGCGCGCCGTCCGGTCCATCGGCAGCCAGTCGCCGACGAGCGCCTCGACCAGCATCTCTGGCGCGCGGCGCTTGATGGCGCGGATCGTGTCCGCGACGTGCTTCGCGCCGCCGTCGGGGAGGTCGTCGCGGTCGACCATCGTCAGGACCACGTATTTCAGGCCCATCGCGACGCAGGACTCCGCGACCTTCTCGGGCTCCTCGGCGTCGACCGGCACCCCTTTGCTGTTCGTCTTGACGGCGCAGAAGCGACAGCCGCGGGTGCACGTATCGCCGAGCACCATGAAGGTCGCCGTGCCGCCGTCCCAGCACTCGCCCATGTTCGGGCAACGAGCTTCCTCGCAGACCGTGTGTAGGCCCCGGTCGCGGAGTGTTTTGGTCAGCCGCGCAACCGTTGGGCCCGAAGGGATCGGGACCTTCAGCCAATCGGGCTTCTGGCCAGGCGTGATGCGGTTGGAGGACATGGACGAGGTGGGGAGGCGCGCTGGCCGTATTAGACGGCTGCACGGACTCCTACGATATGCATCCGGCGCGAGGGAAGCCAATTACATACCTGCAAGTATGTAACCTGCCGAGGGCGTGGTCGCCGGGCGTTGGAACGCCTCCAATAACGTTCATAAGCTCACATCTTCTAACACTTTATCGAAAAATATTGCGAGGCTAATGGGTGTTCAATGGCAAGGCTTGTGGTTCGCATCTGCGGTGCATTGCTTTCCCAGGTGACCTGCATTTTTACGGCTGGCAAGGCAGGCGGAAGCGCCCAGCAGTCGTGCTGTTGGGGATTCCTGGCTCTGGTGCTCGGCCTGCACTCGGGCGCCTTCCGCATGCCTCTACGACATGCGTATCCGCTGTTTGGCTGGACTGGGAATGTGCGCCACGACTCAAGCAGGCAGCAGCGACGAAACGGAGCGTTGTCGCGCGCGCGTCACGCTAAGCGCCGGGCTGATGCGTCCTCGCGCGTCGTGGCGAGCGTCCAGTGATTCGTTCGCGCTACGTGGGAAGTTGGCGGGGTCCGCTTCGCTTGCTTTTGCCGTGTCGTTCATCCATCGTCGCTGGTCATGGCGGATGCGATCGGCAGCGCGGGAAACGAGCCGGCATGACCGACGAAGTGGCCTCTTCCGAAGCTTCGCCGCGAGAGCTTGACGGCGAGGTGCACCGACTGCGCCAGCACTCCGAGCAGTTAGAAGCGGACGTTTGCGACATGTCTCGCGAACTGCGGGACCTGCGAGAAGACCTCGAGCAGAGCGAGGCGCGCCTGAGGGCGAGCGAGCGCGAACTCGGCGAGACGCGCGACAAGCTCCGGTCGCTCCGCGCCTCGCTGAGCTTCGAGATCGGCCAAATCATCGGCCGCGGCGTCAAGCGGCCGTCTGTGGATACGCTCTTGATGGTCCCCAGGATCGCCCGTCGTCTCCTGGGCGGCGGCGCCCGCAACAAGTCCGCGTCCGGCGAGGATGCCAGCGGGGAGTATCTAGGCGCGCAGATGCTTGCGCCGAATCCGATCGAGCGGCGAGCCGGTGTGCCGCTCGTGGGCGCCGTCATGGACACCTTCACGAGCTCATGCCTGGGCGGTGACTGTGACCTACTCAAGCCTCGCCCGGACAACTGGAGATCGGCCTTCGAACGGCAGCGCCCAGACGTGCTCTTCGTTGAATCCGCTTGGCATGGCAACGACGACGCTTGGCAGTACCGCGTCGCCTCCTACGCGAGTCCGCCTGATCGGCACTCGCTCCCCGAGATGCTCAAGTGGTGTCGCCGTGAAGGTGTGCCGACGGTCTTTTGGAACAAGGAAGACCCCGTGCACTTCCAACGCTTCATCTCCTCGGCCCGTCGCTTCGATGCGGTGCTGACGACCGACGCCGACTGCATCCCGAGATACCAACGCGCGACGGGTCATCAGCAGGTCTTCGCGATGCCTTTCGCTGCGCAACCGCAGCTGCACAACCCCACGTGTGAAGGAGAACGCCTGAACCGCGTCTGTTTTGCAGGGTCATATTACGCCGACCGGCACGACGCTCGCAGGGTCGACATGTCGTCTATCCTGGAGCCAGCGCTCGACTTTCCCTTCGACATATTCGATCGCAATTACGGCGCGGTCGGGGCGGGGGGAGAGAAGACCACGTTCCCGGAGCGGTTCCAGTCGGCCATACGAGGGCGGCTCGAATACGACGAGATGGTGCGCGCATACAAGCGCTACCGGGTCTACTTGAACGTCAACTCGGTCAAGGAGTCCCCGACGATGTTCTCGCGACGGGTCTTCGAGCTGCTCGCGTGCGGGACGCCGGTCGTAAGTTCCTACTCTCGCGGTATCGTTGAGTTGCTCGGCGATGACGCGGTCATGATCGCCGAGACGGCCGATGAGACGCGCGCTCACCTTGCGCGCTTGCTAGGGGATGAGGATGCGTGGGCGCGGTTGTCTGCGACCGGGCTCTGCCGCGTGCACGCAGCGCATACCTATCTAGACCGCCTCGCGGACGCATGGGGTTCGCTGCACTTGCCGCTGCCGCCCGCGTGGCGAGCGGCGCGCTCGCCAGCGATCACGGCCGTGGCGTCATGCGGCGACGACGCGCAAGTCGACGCGATCGCCGAGCAGCTCAGTCGCCAGCGGGCGCTTGCCTGCGTGCTGATCGTGGGCGACGCGCCGATAGGGGCCCATGCGCTGGAGCGGCTCGCCGGCCGCGTAGCAGGTGCGGACGTGGTCCTTGCGACAACCGATGACTTCGCCGAGAAGCTCGCCGCGCAGGCTTCTGATGCGTGGGCCGTCTTTGACCCGTCAGCGCACTATGGCTCGGCATATCTAGACGACGCCGTCGCCGCGCTTCGCTATGCGCAGCGACCGCTGCTTGGTCGTGCCGCACACTTCACCATCGACGGAAGCGGCCAACACACGCTACGTCGCAGCGACGACGAGCACCGCCTCGTCGCTGAAATCCCCGCAGCGAGTCTCGTGGTGCGCGCCGGCGCGCTCGCACCCGAACGCCTGCTGGCGGCCACGAGGGAGGCCGCGTTCTCAGCCGACGCAGCTTCGATCCAATCACTTCACCGCTTCAACTTCGCTACGGCGCGGCCGCAAGACCCAGCCGCGGTCGACCTCGACTGGAGGCGTAGGTAGTGGTCAAGGTCCTGGTCTACGGCGAGCAGGACCTCAACTTGGTCGATGGCTCGTCGGTCTGGCAGGCCTCGGTCGTCGAGGTGTTGGCAGGCGTGCCGGACGCGACCGTCGACGTCCTGCTGCGGACACCCATCCACCGGGACATCCTTGTCGGCGATCTACGGCGCTCTAAGGCGGTTACGTTCCTCGACCCGTGGTGCGGCCTCGCCGGCTGCGACGCTCCACGCGAACCGCGCCTCACGGCTGAGCAGGCGGCGCTCTACGTGGATCTGCTCTGCGAGCAGCATGACTACGACGCCATCCTGCTGCGCGCGCCGAAGGTCGCGCAGGCGCTGCTGCGCGCGCCCGCAACGCTTGGTCGCTGCTGGATCTACCTAACCAGCGACAACTCGCTCGTGGCCGCCGGCGATGACGCACGCTGCCTGCTCGGCGGCGCGCAGCGCGTGCTCTGCCAGACGCCCGAGGTGCGGGACGCGCTCCGGGACGTGCTCGACGTCGTGCCCGATGACCGCGTCACCGTGCTGCCGCCGATGATTCGCCCTTGGACCGGCGCGCTGCCGCGGCGCGAGGAGGCGGCGCCGCTCCGGCTGTGCTACTCGGGCAAGTTCTCGGCGGACTACAAGATCGAGGAGATCGTCGCGGCGTTCGTCCAAGCACGCGCCGTGGTGCCGGCGTTGGAGCTGCACGTATTCGGGGACAAGTTCCACGGCGACGACGCCTTTCGGCGGCGCGTTCAGGCGCTGTTCACCGGCACGCCGGGCTTGACGTGGCACGGGGCGAAGCCGCGCCATCTCGTCAACGAGGCGCTGTCGTCGTGCCACGTCGGCGTCTCTTGGCGCAGCGAGGTCTACGACGACTCGCTTGAGTTCTCCACCAAGGTCCTGGAGTACGCCACGCTCGGGTTGCCCGTGCTGCTCAACCCGACGCCCATCCAGCGCCGGGTGTTCGGGGACGACTACAGCTGCTACGTAGCGTCCGAAGCGGACTTTGTCGGCGCGATCCAGGCGCTCGCGCACCAGGAGGACGTGTTCTCGCGCGCGCAGCTCCACGTGCGCGCGGTCGCCGAGGGCTACGGGTTTCCTTCCGCGACCCGCACGCTCGGCAGCGCCCTCGCACACGACGCAGCGGCAGCGGCGGCGCAGCCTCGCCGACGGGGTCGTCGCGTGCTGATAGCCGGGCACGACCTGAAGTTCGTGTCGTACGTCGAGCGGTACTTCCGCGAGCACTGCGGCGATCGGATCGAGCTCGACGTTTGGCGCGGCCACGAGCAGGCGGAGACACCCGAGCGGCGGCGTCAGGCGGAGCGCGCCGACGTCATCTGGTGCGAGTGGTGCCTGGGCAACGCTGTCTACTACTCCCAGCGCAAGCGACCGGATCAGCGGCTCGTCGTCCGTCTGCACGCGCAGGAGATAAACCTGCCCTTCCGGCAGCGGGTCGACTGGCGCCGGGTCGACGCGCTCGTCTCCATCTGCCCGCCCACCTTTGCGCGGCTGCGCGCGGACTTGGGTGAGCGGGGCGACATTGTCCGCTACGTGCCCAACCTGATCGACGCCGAGGGGCTCGCCCAGCCGAAGCTCCCGGGCGCCGAGTTCCGCTTGGGGCTGCTCGGGTTGGCGCCGCGCGTCAAGCGGCCGGATCTCGCCGTTGACCTGCTCGAGCAGCTGCGTCGGTCCGACTCTCGCTACTCGCTCAGCATCAAGGGGCGTCCGCCGTGGGACTACGAGTGGCTTTGGTCCGACCAGGAGGAGCGTCGCTTCTACGAAGCGTGGTTTGAGCGAGTGCGCTCCACGCCGGGCGTCCACTTCGAGGGCTTCGGGGAGGTCAGGAGGTGGTTCCGCGGCATCGGCGTGATCCTGTCGGTCAGCGACGCGGAGGGTTCACACCAGGCCGTCGCCGAGGGGATGGCCTCGGGCTGTGTGCCCTGCATCCGCGGCTGGGACGGCGCCAACCAGCTCTATCCGCCGGACTACGTATTCGACGACCTGGGCGAGGCCGCAGACATGATCGTGCGCCATCGCGCGGACCACGTGCGCCGCGCGGCTGCGTGCCGTGACTTCGCGCGCAGCGCCTTCGACTATCGGCACCTCTACGCTGAGCTCGACGCCTTGTTCGCCGAGAAGACCACGTGAACGTCCAGCGGATCCTCCACGTCGCCGCGACCAGTGTGCCGTTCTCCAACGGGTACACGATGCGGCTTCGCAGCCTGATCGAGCAGCAGCGGGCGCGCGGCTTGGCGCCGACCGTGATCACGTCGCCGTTCTATCCCGGGCGCCTGGACCCTCCGGAGACCGGGGTGTTCGAAGGAGTCCTACACCGGCGATGCCGCCACCCTGCCGAGACCGGGGGCGGCGGCGCGTGGGGGGCGGCGGTCCGGCGCCTGCGCCGGCTGCAGCGTCCGCCCCGCCCGCTGCGGCTCCTCGGGCCCGCCGCGATCGTGCTCGAGGAGCGGCTGTTGATGCGTCGCTTCGCCGCGCTAATTCGTGCGGCGGCCGAGGCCGAGCGCGCCGAGCTGATCCACGCTCACACGCCGTATCGCTGCGCTCTGCCGGCGCAGCAAGTCGCGCGCGAGCTCGGCCTGCCCTGCGTCTATGAGATGCGGGGGATTTGGGAGGACACGGCCGTCGCCGACGGCAACCTCTCGCACGGGGGCGCGGGCTACCGCTACGTGCGCAGCCGCGAGGACGTGGCGCTGCGCGGCGCAGACGCGGTCGTGGCGATCTGCGAGAGCCTCGCGGCCGAAGCGCGCGGCCGCGGGGCGGACCCCGGGCGCACCTTCGTCGCGCCGAACGGGGCCGACCTGCCGCGTCTGGGTGCTGCGAGCGACCGCGCCCGGGCGGCAGCCGCGGCGCTGCGCGGAAAGCTCCCGGCGGGCGACGTGCTCGGCTACGTCGGCAGCGTGCGGCCGCTGGAGGGCGTCGACGAGCTCGTCGAAGCCGTCGCGTCGATGCGCGCGGCGGGCCGCGACATCGTCGGCGTTGTGGTCGGCGACGGCCCTTCTCTGCCTGCGCTGCGCGAGCAGGCCCGGCGCCTGGGCGTCGCGGACGCCGTCGCGTTCCCGGGGCGCGTGCCGCCCGCCGACGTCGGGGCCTTCTACGACCTGATCGACGTGTTCGTCGTGAGCCGTCGCAGCAGCCGCGTCACGGACCTCGTCACGCCGATCAAGCCGCTCGAGGCCATGGGACGCGGCAAGGCCGTCGTGATGTCCGACCTGCCTGCGTTGCGTGAGCTCGGCGAGCCCGGCGACGCGGCTCGCTTTTACCGAGCCAGCAGCGTGCCAGACCTGGTGGCCGTTGCGGGGCGGCTGCTTGATGACGACGCGTCCCGCGCCGCGCTGGGCGCCCGGGCGCGCGACTGGGTCGCACACGAACGTACGTGGTCGCGCTCGCTTGACGCTACGTTGGTCGCTTATGATTCGGCGGCGCGGCGCGCCGTATCCCGATGATCTCCAGCCTGACCAACATCGTCGCGCGCCGCGACCTGCTGAAGGAGCTGGTGGTGAGCGAGCTCCGACGCTCGACCGCAGGCAGCAAGCTCGGATGGCTGTGGTGGTTCTTCGATCCCGTGCTGATGATGCTCGTCTACTGGGGCATCGTCGCGGGCCTGTTCGGTCGCGGGTCGGAGGCATACGCGCCGTATCCGCTGTTCCTGTTCTGCGCCCTGGTTACCTGGAAGCACTTCGCGACCGCCGTGTCGCGCGCGCTGACGCTGCTCCGCGGCAACGAGCGGCTGATCAAGTCGGTGGCTTTTCCGACGGTGGTTCTGCCGCTGTCCGTCGTGTTCTCGGGCTTCGTGTACTTCCTGGCGGGGTTCGCCATGCTCCTGGTCGCGGTCCTGATCTGGCCGAGCCCCAACCACTCCGGCAGCTACGGCTGGGTGCTCCAGATCTTCCCGCTGATGGTGTTCCAGCTCGCGATCACGGCGGGGGTCTGCATGGCGATGTCTTGTTACGGCGCGCTGCTGCAGGACCTGCGGCTGTTCGTGACCCACGTGCTGCGCGTCGGCTTCTACTTGTCGCCTGGGCTCTACGGCATCGACGTCATCGAGCGCAAGCTCTCGACGTCGGTCGAGGCGCCCTGGGGCGACGCGCTCTACGCGGCCTATATGGCCAACCCGTTCGCGCTGCTGATCAGCGGCTACCGCAACGCCGTGATGTTCGGCGCTCCCGTCCCGTGGGAGTGGTGGCTGGCGCTCGCCGCGGAGTCCCTGCTCGTCCTCTGGGGCGGCTACTGCATCTACCAACACCATGACCGCCGCGTCATCAAGTTCCTCTGACAGCGCCGCGCCACCGCCGGTCATCGAGCTGCGCGACGTCGGGCTTTGGTTCCGGCTGCAGCACCGGGCGACGCGTTCGTTGCGCGAGCTGCTCACCGGCCGGGAACCGCAGGCCGCCGTGAAGACCAAGTGGGCCCTGCGTGGCGTGAACCTGACTTGTCGGGAGGGCGAAAGCTGGGGCATCGTCGGTCACAACGGCGCCGGCAAGAGCACGCTGTGTCTCGTGCTGGCGAACATCCTCACGCCGGACGAAGGCGTCGCCGACGTCCGCGGTAAGGTCTCGGCGCTCGTGACGCTCGGCGCCGGGATCAGCCCGGAGCTCACTGGCCGCGAGAACGTGCTCCTCTACGCCTCGTTCCTCGGCATCCCCCGCGAGACGATCGTCGCCAACATGGACGAGATCGCCGAGTTCTCGGAGCTGTGCGACGCGCTCGACGACCCCGTGCGCACCTACTCCACCGGCATGCGCGCGCGCCTCGGCTTCGCGGTCGCGACGTCCCTCGAGCCCGAGGTCCTGATCCTCGACGAGGTGCTGGCCGTCGGCGACCGCGCCTTCCAGCAGAAGAGCCGGGCGCGGATGGAGGAGATGATGAGCAAGAGCAAGTGCATCCTGACCGTGTCCCACTCGGCCTCGTTCGTGCGCCAGGTCACGACCCACTGCCTGTGGCTCGACCACGGCGAGGTGCGGATGTCCGGACCGACCGGCGAGGTGCTGCGCGCTTACGAGGCGGCGTCGGACGGGTCTGCGTCATGATCCGGTGCCTCGCAGCGCTCCTGCTTTTCCTGAACTCGTGCGGCGAGCGGAATCCACCTGTGCCTGCGCGAGTCGGGGAATACGTCTCGGTCCACGGGACCTCGACGAACGCCGACGCCCGCGGAGCGGCGGTTGCTCGGTTTCGTGTCGTTTGCGGCGCTGGGGTTGTCGGTTGGCTTGTGCGCGCTCGGCGTCCTTCTGATTCGGTGGGGCTATTTGACCTGAACTAGGCGCCTGCTTGTCCGCTACGCCATCAGCGACCCGAACGCGGCCGACTCGATCGCGGCAGCGGCGTTACCGAACAGCGCGCGGCGCGTCTTTGCTGGGCGGCGTATCGCTGAGGGCGGTATCGCGCCGGTCCCAGGCAGGTCGCGTCTGCAGGCCCGGAACAGAACACGATTGATCCCTTGCCCAAGGTCGCCCGGGTAGCCCTAATGCCGCAGTGAGTATGCAAGACCGAGACCGCTTACTGCATGAGACGCTCGAACGATGGTTCGGGTTCTCGGAACTGCGTCCGCTGCAGAAAGAAGCCATCGACGCGGCATTGGATGGCCGCGACGCGCTGGTCGTCTTACCGACCGGCGGCGGCAAGTCGCTCTGCTATCAGCTCCCGCCGCTGGTGCTCGGGAAGCTCACGGTGGTGGTCTCGCCGTTGATCGCCTTGATGCAGGACCAAGTCGACGGCTTGCGGCTCAACGGTGTCCCCGCCGCTGCGACGCACAGCAACTTGGACGCGGACGGGCGTCGCGAGCTGCGCGAGATGTCCGAGTCGGGCGCGCTGCGGCTGCTCTTCGTCGCGCCCGAGCGGCTGTTTCGAGGGGACTTCCTTGAGTGGTTGGGTCGACAGGACGTCGCTGCGATCGCGATCGACGAGGCGCACTGCATCAGCCAGTGGGGTCACGACTTTCGCCCCGAGTACCGGCGGCTGGCCGAGCTCCGCGAGCGCTTCGAAGGCGTTCCTATCCACGCCTACACCGCGACCGCGACCCCGCGCGTGCGCGAGGACATCAAGGCGCAGCTGACGCTCAAGGATCCGGTTGAGCTAGTTGGGACGTTCGATCGCGCGGAGCTCACCTACAGGGTGCTTCCTCGACAGGGGCTGATCGAGCAGGTGGTCGAGGCGATCGGTCGACACCGGGACGCGGCGACGATCGTCTACTGCATCTCGCGTAAAGACACCGAGACCCTCAGCTCTCAGCTGCAGTCACGCGGGATCGAGGCCAAGGCCTACCACGCCGGCTTGCCAGCTGAGGAACGTACGCAACTCAGCGCTGACTTTCGGGCGGAGCGTCTGCATGTGGTCTGCGCGACGGTCGCGTTCGGCATGGGCATCGACCGCAGCGACGTTCGCTTGGTGGTCCACGCTGCGATGCCGAAGAGCATCGAGCACTACCAGCAGGAGACGGGCCGCGCCGGGCGCGACGGCTTGCCGTCGGAGTGTCTCCTGCTCTACTCGGGCGCAGACGCCGCGAAGTGGCGGATGATCATCGAGAGATCTGGTGAAGAGAGCGGTGACCTAGAGGCGACGAAGGCGCAGCTACAGCTGCTCACCCACATGCAGCGGTTCGCCGGTCGCGCGAGCTGCCGGCACCGCTCTTTGAGCGAATACTTCGGTCAAGATTTCCTTGAGACGAACTGCAGCGCGTGCGACGTCTGTCTCAACGAGCTCGAGCTCGTCAGCGACGGGCACGTCACCGCGCAAAAGATCCTCTCTGCGATCGCGCGAACGGGGCAGCGCTACGGTGCGAGCTACGTGATCGACGTCCTGCGCGGCAGCAAGAGCGAAAAAGTGCGTACGCGCGGTCACGACCAGATCCCTACTTTTGGCCTGTTGAAGCAGTTGACCGCGATGCGGATCGGTAACTACATCGACCAGTTGGTCGACAGCGGCGCGCTTGTGCGGACCGATGGCGAGTATCCGGTGCTGGTGCTAAACGAAGCCAGCGCCGAGGTCCTCAGAGGTGGTTGTGAAGTGGAGCTGCGGGCGCCGAAGGGCGGCCTCGACCAGCCCGCTCGTCGCCGACGTCAAGGCGGTGCCTCGGTCGAGGCGCGGGCGCTGACGCCTCCGGAGATCGAACTGTTCGACCGGCTGCGCGCGCTACGCCGCGAGATCGCCAGCAGCCTCGGCGTGCCGCCCTACGTCGTGTTCTCTGACGTCACGCTCGAAGAGTTCGCCCGCAACCGACCGCGGTCGCGCGCTGCGATGCTGGATTGCAAAGGCGTCGGTCCGAAGAAGTTCGACTCGTTCGGCGAGCGCTTCTTGGCGGCGTTGGCAGACGATTGATCAGCGCGGCAGCTCGGCGGGCTCCAACAAGTGCGCCCGGATCTCGCGGTATCCGCCGGCCTCGTAGAGGCACACGACCCCGCCGCCCGGCGTGCGCTGGAGGCACGAATAGGCGGCGGGGCCGGGATCGAGCAGCTCAGCGCGCGGCCACGTTTGTCCTTCGTCGAACGAGAACCGCAGCACGAGTCGTTCGCGGCCGGTGCGGCTGGCCGGGTTGCTGAACATCAGCGCCTCGTCCGAGAAGCGGCGGATGCTCGCCTGGCAGATCGGCTCAGTGAGCTCGGGGACGTGGCGCTGGTCGCGCCAGGTGCGGCCGCCGTCGTCGCTCACGGCTTGCTGCCGGGTGCGCTTGCTGCGGTCGTAGTTGCGCATGTTGAGCAGCAGCCTTCCATCCCGCAACTCGACGACTTCGCACTCGTTGACCCGGTCCTGGGGCGTTGTCCCGCCGAGTCGCCACGTCGCGCCGCGGTCGTCGCTGTAGATCACGTGAGAGAAGTAGCGCTTGGTCTCGGCCTCGATGTGGTCGCAGGGGATCACCAGCCGGCCACGGTGTTCGGGTGCGCGTAGCTCGACGCCCGCGCCGGGCCCGGTCGCGTACCAGGTCCAGCTCGGCAGCTTGGTCGTCGCGGTGACTTCACGCGGCGCGCTCCAGGTCGCGCCGTGATCCTCGCTGCGCAACAGCCACACGGTCCTCGTACCCGTCGAGGTCCCAGCGATGATCTGCGATTCGTGATCCTTGCCGAGGTTGTGCGTCGTCAGCATGACCACAGCGCCTGTCTCTGAGACGACGACTGGGCACGGGTTGCCGCAGGTGTTTGGGCCGTCGTCCCAGACCGTCTGCTGCGCGGACCACGTGCGGCCGCCGTCGCGAGATCGCTTCATCACGATGTCGATGTCGCCGGTGTCGCTGCGGCTGCCGTGGCGCGCTTCTGCGAACGCGAGCAAGTCGCCGTTGCCTGCGACCACCAGCGCAGGGATACGGTAGGTGTCGACGCCGGCCTCGCCGTTGTTCCAGACGGTCACGCTAGCGCCGATCGCCTGGGGTGCGGGCGCGCCGCCGGTCACGACGAACTGGCGCACCGTCATCGTGTCGCGATGGGGGCGGAGCCGCACCGCGCCGAGGTCGCCGTCGGGAGCGCTCATCGGCGGCTGAATGGCGCCGTTCCAGTCGAGCAGCAGCGAGCCTCGTCGCCGCGTCAGCACCAGCTTGAAGGCCTCGCCGGGTGCAGGCGCCGGCAGGTCGAGTGAGCGCGTCTTGCCGCCAAACAGCGGGCCTTCGACGAACGGTCGACCGTCGCGGCCGCAGAACCCGACGTGGCTGCCGCCGATGACCAGGGACGCCGCCGTCGCGCGCCCGTCGGCGAGCTGGAGCTCGACCTCGATGCGCCCTGAGGCGTTCGCCAGCGTGACCCCGCTGTCCAGGGGCGCTGCGTGCGGAGCGCCGACGAGCGCGTCGCCGCGGCGTTCCCAGCCGCGGGGCAGGTTGGTCGGCAGCGGCGCCTGCGCAGCGGTGAATCCACAAGCCAAAAAGAGTGTGAGTGCACGGACGTTCATTTGTCCTCCAAGACGGTTTGCATGAGCGCCGGCACGACGTGCGCGGCGCGTCCTTCGACGAAGGTGTCGTCGGTCTCGGCGTTGGCCGGGACCTCGAGCGCCTGGACCCAAGTCCGCGCGCCGCGGCTCCGGGCGGCGTGGAGCATCCCGGCGGCTGGCCACACCTGCCCGCTCGTGCCGATCGCGACGAAGTGGGTGCAGCTGAGCAGGGCTCGCTCGATCGCCTCTAGGTGGAACGGCACCTCTCCAAACCAGACGATGTCGGGCCGCAGCCGCGCGTGTCCGCACGCTGGGCAGGGCAGGAAGTCCGGGCTGGTGTGGTCGAGGTCGCGCAGCCGGTGCGCGCAGGCTTCGCATCGCAACTGCGCGAGCTCGCCGTGCATGTGGATCGCGTCGCTGCCAGCACGTTCGTGCAGGTCGTCGACGTTCTGCGTGACCAGCGTCATATGTTCGCCGTCCTTTTCCAGGCGCCGCGCCGCGTCCGCGAGGGCGTGATGGGCGGCGTTCGGCTCGACCTCGGCGAGCTGGGCTCGGCGCGCTTGGTAGAATCGCCAGACCATCTTCGGGTCCTTATGCCAGGCTTCGGGCGTCGCGACGTCTTCGGGTCGGTGGCCTTCCCACAGCCCGCCTGCGTCGCGGAACGTGCGAACGCCGGAGTCAGCGGAGATGCCGGCCCCCGTCATCACGACGACGTGTCGGGTCATACGCCCAGTTGTAGCAAAGCTCGTCGCGGGCGGCGCCAACCCACCGGAGAACTGGCGACGTGACGGGCCGCGCCCATTTCATCGCAGGCGGTGCTTCCATCGGGCGCGCCGATCGCGTCACGTGCAGGCATGACACCTATCCGCTCGGTCTGCGTTTACTGTGGCTCTCAGGACGGTCGCGATGAGTCTCACGCGGCGGCAGCGCGCGCGATGGGGAACGCCCTGGTGGACCGCGATATGCGGTTGGTCTTTGGCGGCGGGCACGTCGGGATGATGGGGCAGATCGCTGACAGCGTCCTCGCGCGCGGTGGCGAGGCGATCGGCGTCATCCCCGAGGCGCTGATGCGCGCCGAGGTCGCCCACGACGGCCTCACCGAGCTACACGTGACCGAAGACATGCACCAGCGCAAGGCGTTGATGGCCGC
>NYVR01000110.1 GCA_002684655.1 Planctomycetota bacterium
AGATCTCGGTCGTCATGATGACGAGCGGCGCGTCGGGGTCGAGCGTGAGGTCGCCGGTCATCAACCCGACCCGTAGGCCGTCGTTCTTGAAGTCGCGGAACTTCTGGTTGCTGAGCGCTTTGATCGGGCTTGTGTAGATCGCCCGCCGTCCCTGCCGGACGGCGTGCTCGATCGCATATTCGGCGACGAGGGTCTTGCCTGCTCCTGTGGGGGCTGCGAGCAGGACGTTGTGGCCGTCTTCGATGGCTTCGGCCGCTGCGACCTGAAATGGGTTGAGCGTATAGCCCTTGAAGGAGACGGGCTCTTGCTGGCGTGTCGGCACGGGTGGCGAGCATCGCACACCGGCCGCGCCGTTGGAATCGCGCAGCGCGTGCTAGATGGGTCTGCGCCGCAATCTTCCACAGGTATGTGCAGAGTTGCCAACAGCCGAGGCGGAGCGCGCGCGAACCGTGCTCTGGTTTGCGCGCGGCTCGCTCGCTATGCTCGGTGCTGTTCCGTCAGTCAGCGGGACATTTCGCAAGCAGCGGCTTAGTGCGACATCGTCAACGAACTGCTGCTCCGGTCTACCAGCGGTGGTGGTCACCACCGCACTCCTCCCTACATAACGCTGTCTGAGAAAGCAGCGATTGGAGCCTATCCATGGAAAGCAAGCCCGAAGTCAACGTCGGCAAGTTCGTCGGACGTCACCTCTCCCAGCTCAAGATCCTCACTCGTCTGCTCGACCATGAGCTTGACGCCTCCAAGGGCGCTCGCGAGATCACGCTCGACCGCGACCTGATCGAGAACGTCATCGACACGCTCGAGATCTTCACCGACGACTGCGAGGTCGTCAGCGGCGGAAACACCGAGCGCGCCACGAAGGGCGAGCAGAAGCCCGTCGTCGCCCGCCTCAACTGATGTTGTTCGGGGCCCCCTCACTGGAGGCCCCGCGCTGCGCCCGTTGAGCAGGGCGCGATGGAGTCCTTCAGATGACTTCAACCCCATCACGGTGGACCGCCCGCATCCTGGTGCTGGCTGGATTCGCTGCGACCCTCTGGCTCTGCGGCCCTCGCGCCGCAGAGGTGCTCGCCGCCCGCTTCACTCGGGATGAGCCGCGAGGGCCGACGGTCAACCTTGACCGCGTGGGGTTCGTCGAGCGTCCAGACTGGATGACCGACGACATGCTCGTGTCGGTCTCCGAGATGATCTCGCCCTGGCTGTCCGATGAAGTCGGCATCTTGGACGAGGTCACAGCGTCTCGGCTACGCGACGGGCTCATGTCTACGCCGTGGGTCGAGAGCGCGCGGGTTGAGCGGGTCTTTCCGGACCGCTTCCGCCTCAAGTTGGAGCTGCGGCGACCCTCGATGGCGGTCCACGCTGGCGACGATAGCCCTCTCTGTCTCGTCGACGACGCTGGCGTGATGCTGCCTTGGTCGCCGACCGAGTTGCCGATCGTCCGCCTCTATCGCGACGGCGGCAGTCCGACGATGGCGATCTCGTTCGGGGAGCGCGCCCGCGAGCGTCGGGTGATCGTCGCGGCCATGATCGCCGCCGAATGGCGCGCCGAGGTCGAGCCCTTGGTGTCGAAGTGTCCTGCGTTGGTTGAGGTCGACGCCACCAACCTCGGGGAGCGATGGATGGTGGGACCTCAATATCCAGAGATCCGCGTCGTGCTCGCGCGCGGCGATGGCGAGCAGGTCATCTTCGCCTACGGCCGCCCCCCTGACAGCCCGTTGCCGCGCGTGCCCGCGCGCACCAAGGCCCTGGTCCTCGACAACATCGTGAGGAAATACCAAGGTCTCTCGGGGTTGGTGGCCGGAGATCTGCGTCTCTCGCGGCGATGGCAGGACTACCTGCAGCCGCGCCCCGAGAACGTCCCGGACCCGATCGCGCCGTGGAACAAGTAGCTGCTGCGATCGTCGCGGGCAGCGGCAACGGCCTCGGCTAGCGACAGGCTTCGTGGACCGCGCCAAGGAACGCCGGCAGCGGGAAGTTCTGCCGCTTGGAGCAGCCGAGGCGGACGATCACCAGCTGCGCGGAAGGGCTCATCACTACGTATTGGCCCTCATGACCGCTCATGTGAAATAGGTCGTTCGGCAGCGCTGGCCATCGCCGGCGTCGAGGGCCTGCGCCGTCGGGGTCGAGGTTTAGCCACAGCTGCCACCCGTAACGGCCATCGCTTGCCGGTGAGGCGTCCCGCGCGGTCGAGCGAGACACCCACCCGGCTGGCAGGATGCGTTCACCAAACATGACGCCGTCCTGCAGATACAGCAGGCCGAGCCTCGCCCAGTCCCTGGCTGTCGCGTAGCAGTAGGAGCTACCGACGAAGGTGCCGTCTGGGTCGGTCTCCAAGACTGCGGAGCGCATGCCCACGCGCTCGAAGAACCTCGCGGGCATCTGCCAGTAAGCGAGGTCTTTGTTGTAGGCGATGCGCAATTCCTCACAGAGCACGTTGGTCGCTCCGCTGCTGTATTGGAAGGTCGTCCCGGGGGCTGCCTGCGCAGGCTGCTGCGCGTAGCGCGCGGCGTGGTTACGAGAGAAGAGCAGCATCCGTAACGCGTCAGACTCCGGTTCGTCGTAGTCCTCGCTCCACGTCAGGCCGGTGCTCATGCCGAGCAGGTGGCGATTGCGTAGCAGGGCGCACACGTCGCCTTCCTCGCGTCGATCTGCCGTGAAGAACGGGCGCGCCTCGACATCGAAGGAGCCATCGCCAACGTGTACGCCTACCAGCGCGTTGGTCAGCGTCTTGGACATCGACCACCCAGGCAACGGCATGTTCGCGTGGAAGCCGGCAGCGTAGCGCTCCGCGATCAACTCGCCGCGGTGCACGACAAGGACGGCGCGGGTGAAGCGAGGTTTGCCGCGGTCTGGCTCGGCGAAGGCCAGCGCCAAGGCGCTCGCCAGTTTGGCTCGGTCTACGCTCGGCGGCGGCGGGACGGCGCCGCCGTCGCCGGCCGGCCAAGGTCGCCTCGCGCCGGTCGCGGCGAGGTCGAAGCGGGGCAAGGGCACGGCATACCGGCGTCGGTTCGGGTCCACGGGTCCGCGCACGAGCGAGCACCCGAGACCTTCGTGGTAGACGGCGGTCGCGAGCCCGACTCCCAGCCGACATGTGACCCGGCGCGCGGATCGGTCTACATCGAACTTCAGCAGCCGGCCAACCACGGCGTCGAGCGGTCCGATGGGCGCGAACTCCTGTTCGACGACGGACTCAAGGGTCCTCCCGCTCACGAAGATGGCCGACGCGGTCACCTTCGCGGCGTACGCGGCGACGGCTTGCGCCATCTCCCGACTCGGGGCCTGCGCGGGTAGCGCGCTGACGGCGGTGGCGGTGATCAAGACGCCCAGACTTCGCATCCGCGCATGGTAGCTCGGACAACGCCAGATATCGTGCGCGCATGCGCGTCGCCTTATTGATGTCGATCGCTCTCTGGGGGGCTTGTGCACGCTCCTTCCCGGTGTGGTCACCAGAGCGCCTGTCTTCGACCCCGATCCGGGTCGTCGGTGACGGTGAGTCAGGTGTCGCCTTGTCCTGCTCGCATCACGTCGCCGCCGTGATGCTGCAGCAGCCGGTGCGCGTCGACGACGTCGCTGAGTGGCGCGTCATGTGCGAGACCTGCGCGGGTGGCCTCGCGCGCGCGGCCGAAGCACCGATCGCGTCGTTCGATGATGACTACGTCGTCGTGGTCCCGCTTGGCGCTGGCCTGTCCCCGAGGCAGGTCGTCGTCAGCAGCGAAGAGGGGGTCGATGTCGTTACGGTGGACGTCGAGGACGGCGCTGCGCAGGCGACCAAGGAGTTTGGCGTCGCGATCCTGCTGCTGGGCCGCCGACCGAACCAGTTAGCCGTCGTGGTCCGAGACCAGGAGCGCGGCACCGAGCGAACGGCGGCGATCTATTCGCCCGAGTGAGGCCGCGCTGGCCCCTGTCTGGGCGCGCAGAGTCGCACGATCGGGGCGAACGGATCAGGGTCATCGTCGGACGGCCACGCCAGCTCACCGATGCCGTCTCCGGAGGGGGCCAGCACCGCGACGACGGCGCTCATGGCAGCTTCAAAGCCTGCCGCGGGCTCTCGCGCCGCGTCGGCGCGGCCGGTGACGACGAACGGCGCGTCGCCGGTGGACAGCATCCTCAGCGCTTCGCGGAGACCTTCGCCGGGTGATGCGTCGAGTACCGAAATGCTGACAGTCGGTCCGCGCAGCTTGTAGCGAAGCGCGACCTCGCCGAGGCTCGTGCTGGTCAGCGAATAGGGGAAGATGCCGGCCTGAACCACGTCCTCGCTCAGGGAGCGCTGGAAGTCGACGTCCGTCGTCAGGGAGCCCAGGGCCGTCTCGACGCAGATCGCGGTCTGTTGGCGTTGGGCTTCGGTCAGGACGGCGTCGATCCCCGCGGCTTCGCAGGCAAGCACCAGCGCGCGAGATGGATAGTCGATACGCCGGAACGTCGTGTCGGTCTTGCCCGAGACCTTGTGGACGGTGCGGCCTGTGCCGGGTGGGTCGGCCTCCAGCTCTGCCCACGTGACGGCCGTACCGTTGGACCCGTAGATGCCGCCGCGGTCGAGCATGCCGCAGGCGAGGACGGTCGCTGCGGGGATCATGCGGAGAAGACCATGGCGCCCTGCACGCCTCCGAAGCCGCTCGCGACCTTGAGCGCGTGCCGCGTTCGTCGAAGGGGGCGCGCGTGCCCTCGTACGTCGAGGCGTTGGTCGCAGTCGCTTTGGCGGAGCCCGAGGTTCGCCGGGACCGTCATGCGCTCTAAGCACTCGATCGCCAGCAAGGACTCGATCACGCCCGCGGCTCCGAGGGTGTGCCCAGTCTGACCTTTGGAGCCGAACGCCGGCGGCGTCGCGTCCGCGACTTCTGCCCAGAGGTCGCCGAGGCCGATGGCTTCGCTGCTGTCGTTTGAGCGGGTCCCCGTCGCGTGCAGCTGCAGCGCGTCGATGTCTTCGAGCTTTAGGCCGGCGTGTTCGACCGCCCGTCGCGCGGCTAAGCCGACGCCGAGGCCGTCGTAGTCGGGGCCGGTGATGTGGCAAGCGTCGTTGGCCCCGCCGTAGCCGCTGATGCGCACGCCCACAGACTCGCTCTCGTGCGCGGTCAAGACGACAGCGCCCGCGCCGTCGCCGAGTGAGACCCCGCGTCGCTCTCGGTCAAAAGGCCGGCAGGCGCCGGGATCCAACGCCCCCAAGCCGCCGAAGCCGCGAAGGATGAACTCGTTGACCGCGTCTGCCGCGACCACCACGAGGCGTTCGCACTCGCCGCTGGCGATCCGGCGCGCGGCGGAAGCCAACCCGAGCACGCCCGAGGCGCACGCGCAAGACAGCGCCGTCGGGCGCGCCCCGAAGCCGAAGGCCTGGCTGACGAGCACTCCTAGCCGCATCGGCGAGCCGAGCCCCGCGCCGCTCCCGCAGATGCCTGACATGTCCCCCTTGGTCGTGGCTAGCACGACGCCGATCGTCATCGGGTCGGGTTGGCCGGCCTCGGCCAAGGCCTCCTCGGTCGCCATGATCGCGGCGCGCAAGGGGAGGTCTCGCTCGGGCTCTTCGACGTTGCAGATCGTGCCCTCGGGGAACTCGCCGCAGACCTCGGTCTCGGCGCGGAAAGCCGCGGTGCGACGTCGCGTGCGAAGCGCGGTTTGCCCTGAGAAGATCCCCTCGCACAGCGCGTCGAGGCCGGCCCCGAAGCCGGTCACAGCGCCGCGGCCGGCGACGAAGACTGGCCGCCTCACGGCTGCGCCTCCTGCGGAATCCTTGTCTCGTTGTGGGTGACGATCTGCAGACGATACCCGAACCAGCCGTTGTCGAGCGTCGCCAGCGTGGGGAAGGTCCAGTCGTCTCGGCCCCATTCGTAGCGGATTCGGATGACGCCCTTTGGCCCCCCCGCGTTGCGCGTGAACGACCGCTCGGTCAACCTGCCGTCCTGCCAGCGCTCTAGCACCTGCTCTCCGTCGCGCACGACGACGCGGTCGCCAGCGGCGTCGACCTCAGCAGCGTCGATCCAGGGATAGAAGGTCCGCTGCACATCGAGCAGGATGAACCTGGGCGGCAGCACCATCTGCTCGGGGATGTTGTTCTCGATCTCGACGCCGTTCGGGCTCTGCTCGATCGAGAAGCCGACGGAGCCCATCGGGGAGAGGCCGATCACAGTCAGGCTGTCGCCCCTTCTCTGGACGGCAGCGCCGAACCCGCGGGTCTGCTCGTTGCCATCGGGGTCGGACCACGTCGCCGTGACGCGCTGCTGCCAGACCGCTTGGGTCGCGAGCGCGCCGGGCGGCCGCAACGTCCCCGGGTAGTCGCTCGCGGCGAGGACCGATGGGCGCGCGCTCCGGCAGCCCGCGTTTGCGAGCGGCAGGGTCGCGCAGAGCAGCGCAATAGGGGCAGAGCAGTTCACGAGAGGGGCGCGTCGGTGGGCTGTGCGGGAGTTGTGAGCGCACAGACCGTGGGAGCCAGCAAGAGGCACAGTAACACGCCGACGGCGGATGTCAGGCCGATGTGAAAGAGCGGCGGCTGAGACGAGAAGGAAAGCAGCCCAAACCCGAGCACTGTCGACGCGCCGGCGAGGACGACGGCCAGCAAGGTGGCGTCTCGCGCGGCGCTGTCGGCCCGGTGTTCGGCGAGGAAGACTCCGTAGTCGACGCCCATGCTCACGACCATCAGCAGCGCGACCAACGAGAGCATGTTGAGCTCAAGGCCGAGCAGCGAGAGCGTCGCGGCCGTTCCTGCAGCGCCGAGCACCGCAGGGGCGTACGCGATCAGGGTCGGGCGGACGGCGCGGTGACGTAGGCCTACGAGGAGCAGGATCAACGCCAGTCCGATCATCCACAGCTGCAGCAAGCGCTCCCGGTATGCGCCGTAAGCGCCGCTCAGCGCCGCCTCGATGTCGATCAGGCGGCCGCCGTCGACCTCGCCGAGCGCCCGCTTGAGCGCCGGTTCGTCGCGGAGCTCGTGAAGAAAACTGACGAAGCCGACGCCGCCGCTGTAGGTGAAGCGGAACGGCGCGATCAGCTGCGACAACGGAGTCGCCGCTAGATCCGCGTAGCGCAGCGGCGGCGGCGGCGCGGCTGCCAGGAAGGCGCGCCATTTCTTGAACGCTGCTGGCACGAAGTCGTGCGTCTGCAGGGCCTTGTCGAGGCGGTCATTCAGCGATCGGTCTTGTCTCACCGCGCGGTCGACTGCGCGTTGCGTCGCTGCTGAGGGCAGCATCGTCGCGATGCTGCGGAACCCCGAGAGGGCGCCGCTGTCGACCAGCCCCGACAGCTTGCGCGCGACTTCATCGTTTGCCTCCAGCGCGGCTTGTTCGTTCGCGCCAGTGGCGACGACGAGCCGTCGCTGCTCGAACCGGACGACGCGCGCGCGCACTGCCTCGTCCTTGGCCTGGATGACCGGGTCGATTTTGTTCAACCCGGAGAGCCCGTCGCTCCACCGCAGCCTCGGGAGACCGATGGAGATCAGCACGAGGACTGCGACGATGGGGGCCGCCAGCGCTTGTTTGCTGCGTCCGGGGGAGAACCAGACACGGCGCAGCTGTCGCGTGAGCCATGCCGCGGCTGCCGTCGGCTGCGCGCTGGGGCCCGCGAGCGCTGGCAGGAACAGCCACGTCGAAAGCGCCGCGGCGCTGATGCCGAACGTCGCGAACGTCGCCAACTGCCGCAATCCGGGAAAACTGGAGGCGAGCAGCGCCAAGAAGCCCGTGATCGTCGTGAGGGCGCCGAGCCCGAGTCCAGGCCAGACTTTTCGCAGCGAGTCGCGCGGCGCAGCGTCGCGCTCGCTGTGCAGGTGGTGGCAGTGAAAGTGCACGCCATAGTCGACGCTGACGCCGATCAGCGCGGCGCCGAAAGCGAGCGTCAGGCCGTGCACGGCGCCAAAGCATGCTAGGCAAGCGCAGGTGCCCGCCAAAAAGCCCGTGAGCAGGACCGGGAGCACCAAGGCGATGAGTCGAAGCGAGCGGAACAGCAGCAGGAAGAGCGTCGTCAGGCCGATCGCGGAACCTATGGAGACGCGCTGGATGTCGGCGCGGATGCCCGCTTCTGCAGCGGTCGCGAAGAGGTGCGTGCCGCTCTGGTGCAGCCGAAGCGGGTCGCCGAAGCTGTCGTCGACCCGCGCGAACGCGCGGTCGATCCCGTCGAGCAGCGGGCGCATCGCGGTCGCGTCCGTCATCGGGATGGCGCTGGTCAGGAACAGCACGGCGCCGTCTTCGGCTTCGGTCACGAATCGCCCATCGACCAGCTTGAGCCCAGCACCTCGGCCTGCCATCAGCCGCTCGAAGAGCCCGGGTAGCAGGCGCAGCGGATCCTCGGGCGCGACCTTGGTGAGCAGCGTCGACATCGGCGTCTGCAGCTCGCGACGCAGGCTCGCGATCGAATCGTCGAGCGCTTCGTCGGTTAGCAGGGCGCGCGCCGCGTCGATGTCCGGCGCAGCGAACCCGATCCGGTGGGGCTGGTAGACCTGCCAGATCGCGTCTTCGACTTCGGGCCCGGAGCCTCCAAAGAGCCGTTGCACGCTGCCTGCGAACGCTGGCTCCGCCGACAGCTCGTCTTCGAACGCGCGGCTCGCGGCCGCCGCCGTCGCGGCGTCCGGCGCGTCGATCAGCAGCACCATGGTGCGGCTGAGCTCGCCTGCGGCCAGCTCGCGGGCGAGGTGGACGTCGTCGTGTTCTTCGCCGCGCGGCAGAAAATGCGTGATGTCGGTCGCGACCTTCATCTGCAGCGCGAGCACGCCGCCTAGCGCCGCCAGCAGGGCGACCCCGAACAGCAGCGCGCGGCGTTCCCTGCTCACTTGCGCGGTCCGCCCTGCTTGTCCGGTCGCAGCCCGAAGATCTCGCGCCGCTCCGCTGTCGAGAACGCGCGCTTCGGGTTGACCTTCACGACCTTCGTGACGGTGCGGTCCCCGCTGGGCTCTTGTAACACGATCCTCGTCACCGCGGGTCCCTCGCCGAGGAGCGTGAGCTTGGTGAGGATCTTGTCCAGGGGCGCTTTCTTTGGAGATAGGTCCAGTCGCCAGGCGCGCGGCTCGGCCTCATCCAGCGAATAGCGCACGTCATAGTGGTGTCCGAGCGATTCGCCGTCGCCGCGGAATACCTGCATCAGCGACGTGACGAACAGACGGACGCGGTCGCTCTGTCGCAGGTCGATGACCTGTGTGCCGCGCTTGTCGGTGACGCGCAGCTCGCGCTCCGTGACGGTGAGCTTGCTCGGGTCCGGCTTCTCAACCACGCGCACAAGCCGGCCGTTTTTGCCGTCCTGATCCGTCATGTAGTGCAGCTTGCCGCTGCTAGTCAGCGGCACGGCCAGCAAGCTCAGGTGTTTCTCCTCGGTGTAGCTCGCGGACATCCCCCGCATCGCGCGGAACTGCGCGAAGAGCGCGGCGACGTCCTTTGGACGCGTCGGCTGCGCCGGCGCGACCTCCTGTGCTTGCGCCGCGGCCGCGGCGCACGCGATCAGCAGCGGGATCAGCCTCTTAGGAGACGGGCAGTCGTGCGAGGATGCCATCGGGAGTCGTGCTGTGGAGGTTGCCTTGGACGTCGGTAGTCGCGAGCACGGTCACGGCGCGCGCGCTCCAACGGTCTGCGTCGAGGTTGTAGACGTCGTAGGCCACCTTGATGAGCGGCGCGGCCTGACGGAACCATGCGGTTATCGCGACGTGTTGATCGTAGACGATCGGCGCCATGTAGCGACAGCTCGCGTCGACGACGAACATCTTGCAGCCGAGCGCCATCATCGCCGGCACGGCGAGGTCGACGCTGCGGAACAACTCGGTGCGCGCCTGCTCCAGCCACTCGAAGTAGCGGCCGTGCCAGACGACGGCGAGCGGGTCGCATTGATGCAGGCCCGCGCGGAAGTTGACCGTGATCGCGTGGTCTGGACGCTTGGGACGGCCGCTACCTGCCGGTGGTTGCGGCGCTTGAGGATTGGTCCCTGCCGGGTGTGTGTTGCCAGAAGTCATAGAAGTTGAACCAGTTGTAAGGGGCCGAGCGCGCGAAGTGCTCTAGGCGATTGGCGTATCGCTGGACGATCTCTTGCAGCGCTTGGTCTCGCTCCTTGCGCGGGAGCTTCAGTTGCTCTGCGAAGGGCTCGCAGAACAGCTCGTAGGTGTTCGGCCGGCGATACAGGCCGAACGTCAGGTAGACCGGGCACTTCATCAGCGCGGCGAGCAGGAACGGTCCAGCGGGGAAGGACGCCGTCTCGCCGAGGAAGGTCGCCGTGACGGTGCGCTCATTGAGCCCGGTGCGGTCACCCAGCAGCGCGACGAAGTCACCGGCCGCGAGCCGGTCATGGACCCGGGCCATCTGGCCGACGGGATCGTCGCCGATGTGGATGACGGTCGCTGCGCGCTCGGGGTCGAGCTTGGTCAGCACGGCGTTGATCATCCGCGCGTTCTCGAAGTGGCCGAGCACGTTGATTTTGACCCGGTCCTCTTCGCCGCCAGTCCGCATCGCCTCGAAGCTACCCAGGTGGCCGCCCAACAAGACGGCACCTTCGCCGGACGCGAACTGTGCTGCGATGTGCTCGTTGCCAGTGCGGGTGAAGCGGAACGGGCGACCTTTGCCTGAGATCAGGAAGACGCGATCAAGGGTCACCTGGACGAACGTGTGCAGGTGACGGAAGGTTTGCCAGAAGGTGGCGTCGCCTCCGTGAACGCGGCGTAGCCACTCGCGTGACGCCCGGACGGCCTTTCGGTCGGTCAGTCGGTAGTAGAACGCGATGATGAAGACCAGCGGCTTCATCATGGTGCGCCCGAAGAGCTGCGCGAGCCGATACGTGGCGTGGATCAGAAAGACAGTGCCCCGCTCGCGCTGGCTCAGCCACTCGGCGCCAGCAGGCGCACGCGCAGCAGCTGTCGGCTTGTCCGTCACGGCGTGGCCTCGCCGCGGTCAGGCCTGCCGAACGGCCAGAGCG
>NYVR01000111.1 GCA_002684655.1 Planctomycetota bacterium
GACGACGGCCGGTTCTTCGTGGCGTCGAAGGTGACGCCGCTCGGCGGCGGGCAATACCACTACGAGTATGCGGTCCACAACGTCGACAACAGCCGCGGCGGCGCGACCTTCGAGGTCCCGATCGACCCGGGCGCGACGGCGACGAACTTCACGTTCGGTGACCTGGACGACGACGCGGCCAACGACTGGGCCGCGGCCCGCGTCAACAACCGGATCGTGTTCAGCGCTCCTGTTGGCCAGAACGCGCTCGAGTGGAACACCATCTACAACTTCGGCTTCGACGCGGACATCGCCCCCGGCGCGTCGCTCGCCGAGATCGCTCAAGCGCGCCCCGGCCCCGGCAACCTCGCAGTGCAGGTGCAGACCGAGGTCCCCGGCGGCTCGACCATCGCTACGACGGCGACCTTCGGCGTGGGGTGCCCTGGTTCATCGCAGGTCAACGTATTGACGTGCGCTTCGATGAACCCGGCGGGCGGCGCACTAAACCAAACGACCTCCACCGACGAGTTCGTCTACCGCGTCGGCGTCGGCGCCCCGACCTCGACGCTGACCAGCTTCGAGATCTTCACGCAATCCACCGGGGGCACGGTGACGTTGCCCGCGAGGATCTACACGCCCAGCGGCAGCCGTCCGAGCGCGACCCCGATCGCGACCAGCACGATCACCATCGGCCCGAACGCCGGCTTCTACACGGCCACGTTCAACCCGCCGGTCAGCGTGCCCAACTCGTTCTACATTGGCTTCGACAACACCGCACAGACGACGCTGCTGAGTGACTTGAACACCGGCCAGATCAACCTCGGCTACCAGCGCACCGGGAACGGCACGTGGAGCTTCGCGATCATGCGTCCTTCGTGGCGCGTGCAGTGCACGAACTTGCCGCTGTTCCCTGTTCCCGTGGCGAGCGCCGACGCGCTGCCGATCTTAGGCACGTCATACAACATCGACTGCGTCGACGGCGCGCCCTCCAGCGTCGGCGTGATGGTTTCGGGATACTCCGACTCCTTCGGCGGCGGCGTCGCGCTCCCGGCGGGTCTGCCCGGCGCGCCTGGCTGTGACCTGATGGTCTCGCCGGACTTGCTGCAGGCGTCCCCAACGTCGGCGACCGGATCGGTGAGCCGCGGGTTCTCGATCCCAAACAACAGCGCGCTCACGGGCACGGCGCTGTTCCACCAATGGGTGTTCTTGGACGCGGGCGCTAACCAGACCGGCCTGATCGTGTCGAACGGCGTCGGCGTCACGGTCGGTAACTGATCCGGGGTGCTCAGGCTACCTGCGCGGGCGTTCGCTCATGCAGGTAGGCCTAAAGCTCGTCGCGCGCGGCGCCGACCGCCGCATGCGCCAATACGGCCGCGCCCACAAGCGCGGCCGTTTCTGTTCGTAGGATGTGCGGGCCAAACGTGGCGGCGACAAAGCCGCTTTCGATGGCCGCCGACCGCTCGGCTGCTGTGAAGCCGCCCTCGGGCCCGACCAGGACGACGACCGGCTTCTTCGGGCAGTCCCGGCGTATGCGGTCGCCGCCGACGTCGGCCAACACGCGGTCTGCTGGGAGCGGGGACCGCAGCAGGGACGCCAACCCGAGCGGCTCTCGGATTTCTGGGAGGTGGTGCCGGGCGCATTGCCCAGCGGCGGCGCAGGCGATCTTTTGCCAGCGATCGGTGCGCGGGCTGCCCGGCTTGCTGCGATCGGTCAGGATCGGCTGAAACGTAGCGACGCCGAGCTCGGTGCCATGCTCGATCAACCAGTCCGCGCGCGCCGGCCGCGGGCAAGCGAACGCGAGCATGATCTCGGGCGCGGTGCGAGGATGACTCACGGGGGCGTCGACCTCGACCACGATGTCCCGACGTCCGGCGGCGCGGACCGTCGCCTGGGCCGAGTTCCCGCGCCCGTCGGAGAGCACGAGCGCGTCACCCTGCTCCAAGCGCAGGACCCTGAGCAAGTGGTGCGCGACCGCGCCCGTCAGGGGTGTTTCACCTGGGTCGGGCAGCCGGGGGAGGTGGTAGAGGTTGGCCATCCTGGTGGGGAGGTTCTTGCTACCCGTTGTAACGCAAGCCGGGACAGACAGTACCTTGCGGTGTCGTCGCACACGGGTAGTTTGTCAGGGTCGGATGTCGCGCTCCTGTCCCGGGTGCTGCGTCTGGCGGTTCTCTTCGCGCCCGGCGGAGCCGAGCCCACCGGTGGCCTGCCGGACTCGTCCTCCTCGGTGGCGCAACGACCCCTCACCATTATCCAGCATGGCCAACTACGTCCTCGAGATCCTCGATGGGGATCGAGCAGGCGAAGTTCTGCCCGTCGGCCAAAGCGCGCTGCGCATTGGCCGGAAATCGGGCAACGACCTCGTCCTCGCTGATGAGAAGACGTCGGGAGTCCACTGCGAGATCGCGCCGGAAGGCGACCGTCTCGTGCTCAAGGACCTCGGTTCCACCAACGGTACGTTCCTCGACGGCAAGCGCATAACCGAGGTCGTTCTGACACCGGGTGACGTGGTCACCGTAGGTCGTCTTCGGGTTCAGTTCCGGGACGGCGACGACACGGGCGTGTCAGAGGACGCGGGGGAGTTCTCGCTGCGCCAGATCGACGCCGCGCGACTGCAAAAAAAGGGCAGCCCGATCGGCCTCATGCTGGTCCTGCTCGTCGTCGTCGGCGGCGGTGCTGGTGCGTGGTGGTGGATGCAAACGGGCGACGCAGGAGACGTTCGTCGGCGCGCGGCGCCGCAGCGCCGCGAGGTGCTCAACGTCGACAGCAACCTGCTGGACGCTGACATTGCGAGCTGCGAGAGCGACCTCGGCTGGTCGCTCGACAGAGGCCCAATCGCGTTCCGCCCGAGCGGGGACGCGCACACCGGCCGCGGCGGGCTGAGCGTCTTCATCGAACGCGCGGATGAGGATGGCGAGCGCGCGGCGCCTGCTGGGGACTTTGGGATCCTCCGCTTGGCCGAGCCCCTCAAGGTGCTCGCGGGGAGCACCATGACGGTCGCCGCGCATTGCCAGACGAACAGCGGTGGCGTCGTGGGCCTCCGCGCGGTCAGCTTCGCCGAGAGCGCAGAGTCTCCGTTCCGGTTCGTCAGCGGCACACCGATCGCCACGCAAGAGTCTTGGCAGCGACTCGAGGCGGTCGTCACGGTGCCCGACGGGTGCAGCCGTCTGCAGGTGGAGATCGTCGCGGTGCTCCCCAGCGAAGACGCTGAGGTGAACGTCGACGATGTCGCCATCACCGCGGGTGGCAGCCCAAACGGCGTCAAGGTGAAGCTCGATTCTGGCCTGACCGCCTTCGGCTTCGGCGGCGCCGTTGCGGTTCGCTCGCCCGACCCGCAGAGCCCGGCGGCCGTCATCGCCGTGGTGCCTGGCGCGGTGCCCGCCGCGCTGGCCGGGCTCGCGAGTGCCGGGCAGTGCGTGCTGACGGACGTCGGGGCCACCCTGCAGGTCACCGCCGAGGGCGATGGCTTTCAGTTCGAAGCCAGCGACGTCGACGCGATGTCTTTTGTGCTGCCTGCTGACTCCGGCGCAGGCTTGATGGTCGATGACGGCCGCGGCGTGTTCGCCTCAGCGCCGGCAGCGTCTGAGTTTTCGGCAGCGAAGGTCCTGTTCGGCAGCTTCGGCACTCGAGGCATGCTCCGGTTCGAGGCGCCGATCAAGGTGCTCGGGTCGACCGATGGCGGCTATTACACGCTGACTGCGCCAGCGCCAGCCGCGCAGCTCGTAGTGGGATTCCGAGAGGAGCGCCAGCAGGCGGGAGCGTTGGTCCGCCGCGCCAAGGAGTCCGTCAACGAGGGGCGCCCGAAAGACGCGCTCGACGCCGTGCGTGAGGTGTTTGAGTCGTGGCCCATGGACTCGGCTGAGCTCGCCGACGCGCAAACGCTGCGCGCACAGGTCCTCGGCGCGCAGGCCGCTGCGGCCAGGGCGCTCGAGCAAGACTTCGAACAGGCGGGGTTCTTCGACACCCGAGGCGGTTATGAGCGAGTCGTCGAAGGCGTCGACCAGCTAGTGGCGCTCTACGGGGAAGACAACATGGAAGACCTCGCGGGCACCATGGCGCTCCGTGAGCGCGCGGAGCAGCAGCTTCGTGCCTTTGACCGAACCACATACAAGGCGCAGCGCGAGCGGCTCACGGCGCTCGCAGACGCGTTCGCCGCAGCGTCCGAGCCGGGCCTGCAAAAGATGGTGCGAGACTATATCAGCCGCTTCCTCCCGGAGCAGGAAGGTGGCGAGGAGCCCGCGCGCGACGGCGGCCGCGACTAAGCGCTGATTTCCTACTGCAGATCAACCGAAGCAAACCAACTCTCATTCATGGCAAGCAAAGCAACCGGCGTCGACATCGGCAGTCATAGCGCCAAGGTGCTCGTCGCTAGCGTCGGCAAGCACGGCGTCAGCGTCCTGCGATTTGCCGGTATGCCGGCCGCGGACGGCGGCGTCACGCTCGCCGAGTCTGGCGTCTCTCTGAAAGATTCGACCTGCGGCCTCGCTGGCCGGGACATGACGCTCCGATACAGCCAGGTTCCGCCCACGCCAGACTGGCAACTCAGGAACTTGATGGACCTGGAGATCCAGGATCTGTCGCAGCAGTCAGGCGGCGCGCTGTCGGCCGACTACAACCTGTTGCCCATCGATGAAGAATCCGGCAGCGACACGGTGTTGCTCGCCCTGGCTAAAGACGAAGCCCTCGAGCGCTTACAAGGCGAAGTAGCCGCTGGCGGGGGCGCCGTCACGGCCTTTGTGCCCAACTGCACCGCGCTCTACAACGCCTATCTCAAGTGCGGCCCCGTCGACGCCGACGCGGTCGTCGCTCTCGTCAACATCGGGCACGAAACCATCGACTTGGCGATCGTGCGCGGCACCGACCTGTTGTTCGCGCGGAATCTGACCAGCGGGGCCAAGGTGCTGGATGAAGCCATCGGCAACAACTTCAACGTCTCCGCTCGCAAAGCTGAGGTGCTAAAGAAAGACCTGCTGGATCTCGACCCTGCCAGCAGAGGGAATTACCAGTCGGGCCACGCCGAGAAGGTCACGATGGCGGCGGCGAGCGCGGCTACCTCGATCCCAGCGGCCATCAACAGCTCGCTCTCGTTCTGCAAGGCGCAGACAAAGATCTCAGACCTTAGGTTGGACAAGGTGCTCGTCTGCGGCGGCGGCGCACGCCTGCGCGGCCTGCGTGGCCTGCTGCGCGAGAACCTGCGCTGTCCAGTAGAGTTGTTCGATCCGTTCGCCAACGTCGACATGAGCGCTCTTCCGATCGAAGACGCCGAACAGCTCGACCAAATGCGCCACGAAGCCGTCGTAGCGCTGGGGCTGGCTGTGGGTCGCTTGGACGACACGTTGTATTCGCTGGAGATCCTGCCCGAGGCGGTCCGTAAGAAGCAGCGCTTCCAGCAGCGGACCATCTTCAACATCCTCGCTGGCGTCGTCGTCGCCGCCGTCTTGGTACTGCAGGTCCAAAACAACCAAGACCAAGCCGCCGAGCGTCAGCGATACAGCGTCAAAATGCGCCGAATGGTCGGCAGCGTTAACCGCACGCACCAAGAGGCCGCGGGCCTAATTGAGCAAAACGAGGTCGACCGAGCGCTGGTTCAGAACCTCCGCAAGCGCGCGCTTCCGCTGCACGGACTGCTGCGCGTGCAACGGGTGATCGCGAGGCACCTGCAGCCTCAGCTGTGGGTCGAGAAGATCGAAGTCGGCAGCAAGCGCGGGCGGCCAGGAGCCGAGGCGCTGCCCACCGTGACGGTTGAGGTCGCGGCCAAAGAGCTCAACGGCGTGGACCCCAGCCGTGTCATCGTTGAGTTCTATGAGAAGCTACGCAGCGACCCGCTGATCGACGGCCAGCTGGTCGCCGACATGAAGGATCGCGCCAGCCCGGACAGCGCCAAGCGAGTGGTCTTCACGGTTGAGTTGGAGACGCCTGCTGAGGACGAAGGGGAGGAAAACTGATGGACGTCGGAGAATTCGCGCAGGAGAACAAGCAGTGGCTAGTCGGATGTGCGATCGGCGCCGTGGTGTGGCTCGTCGGCGGCGCGATCGTTGACTCCGTCACGGCCCCGAGCCCGCTGCCGCGGCGTCAAGACACGCTCCGCGAGGCGTACAAGTCGGGTGATTTAAGCGCCGCGCAAGATCAGAACGACGCGTTGACTGCGGAGCGGAGCAGGCTCACGGAGCAGCTCTCGTTTGTGGTCGCGCCGGCCTTCAGCACTTGGAGCGGGCCCGCCGACCAACACCTGTTCGTCACTGGACGAAACCTACGGATGGCGATCGTGGACGCGGCGAGCGACCGCGACGTCGTCGTCGAGGAGGCCGATATCACCTGGGATGTCCCGAGCGGGGTCGACCAGATCCGCAACACGCTGTTTGGCCTGGACGTCATCGATGAGGTGCAGAAGCGTCTATTTGCCGCTCACGACCGCGCCTTGGCTGTCGACGAGAGCGCCCGCGGGTTGGCGGCGATCACTTCGGTGAAGCTCGATTCCACCCGTCGCCGAAAGAGCATCGGCCGCAGCCGCAGCCGGCGGCGCGGCGGCGTGGACGTGAGTGATTTGATCAAGCAGCAGCGCGTCTCGCTTCAGCTGCAATGCGACGAGCCTACCCTCGCTTACTTCCTTGAGGCGTGCCGCGCGCCAGGACGCACGCTTGTGCTGGACAGCCTCACGGTGACCGAGCCTGCGCGCGCGGGAGAGGTAGCGACGGTAAAGGCAACGTTGGCAGGGATCTCGTTCGTGAAGGAGGAGGAGCCGAAGTGAGCATCCGCAAAGAACAGGTGCTGTTGATCCTGGTCGTGCTGACGGCCGCCTACTGCGCCAGCGATATGTCTGTGGAGCAGATGAGGGTCCGCTACAGCCCGGCAACGATCGAATACGAGCCCGCACCGTTCAGGCCGGCGGCGCTTATCGAATCAAAGCCCGAGCCGATCGTTCGCCGCGACTTCTTTACAGAGCCGAGCGAGACGCGCGCGCTGCCGCCGCGGGAGCTCGCGTTCCCGCCGCGAGGTCCGCTGTCGGTCTGCGGCCTCCCGCTCGATCCAGGGCCTGATTTCCGACACTCTTGGCTGCTGCGTCAGGACGGGGAGACCGCGGCCGACGCAGGCGTAAGCGCTCCTGACAGCAGCGAGCCGGTCCAAGCCGCCGAAGACGAGCTCGACGCAGACGACGTAGGCGTCGGTCCGATGAGTGCGGATCAAGCGCAACGGCTGTATGACCGCCTGTTCATCCAGGGGCTCAGTAAGCCTTTCTACGGCGTGCTCGACGCGGCAGAGGGTGTCGACCCCTTTGACTTGGAGCAGCGCACGGACTTCACCGGCGTTCGACTCCGTTTTCGGGTGTTCAGCCTCAGCAAGCGCAGCCTCGGCCGCTCGCAGCCATTCGGCGACGGCCCCGGGCTGCAGAAGGTGGCGAAGTTTGCCGTCGCCGACACGCTGCGCAACGAAGTGACGCGTCGTATCCGCAGCGTGCCTGCAGGAGACGCGAGCCGGCAGGGCGAGCGGCTGGCGCTGATCGAGTGGCTCCTCCAGCAGGCGCAGACCGAGTCCTGGATCTACGAAGAGGCGTTGAAGCAATCCGAGGGCTACCTGCAGATGTCGGGGCAAACGCTCGGCGGCCGGCGGGTGATGCAGCGCGTCTTGCGCGCCATGGGGAACCTCGGCGCGGAAGTCAAATTGCTGGAGACCACCACGGGGGACAATGAGGCGGACGCGTTCCGCGAGATGGGGCTCGGGGTGATCAAAGCGCGCCTCGGACTCTGGGCCGAGGCAGAGCAGCAGCTCCGCGCAGCGGCCGAGCTTGCGCCTACAGATGCGCGTACGCACGGGACGCTGGCCGAGTTCTACCGCGTGCGGCGTCGCTCGGCGCTGGCGCTCGCGGCGGCGCGTCGCGCGCAGCAAACGCTCGGCAGCGTGCAGGACGTAGCGGAGCGGGCGCGCGTCGTCCGCACCATCGTTGGGTGTCTGCTCGCGGTCGGAGAGTTTAAAGAGGCGGGGACGCTCACCGCCGCCGGAGATGGCGCGGGATACCTAAAGGGATGCGTCGCGTATGCGAGCGGAGACATCGTCTCCGCGAAAGCCGCCTTCGAAGGCGCGGCGACCAGTCGGGACGCCTCGTCGGCGCGCCTGGGGATCGCGGCTTGCATGCTTCACGCGGGAGAATGGCAGGAGGCGGCGGCGCTCCTCGCGGCGATCGCCGACGAAGACCCGCTTCTTCGACACCGCGCGTGGACCGGCATGGCGCTCCTGCTCTCCCGGACAGGTGATTTCGAGAGCGCCCTGACCTACTGCGACCGGGCCCTTGAGGCGTCCCCCAGAGACGCCTACGCGCTCTACCTCAAAGGTCGGAGCCTGCGACTCATGGGGCAGTTCGGAGCAGCGTCGGAGGTGCTCGCCGAGTGCCTCCGAGTGCACGATGACTTCCTGCACGCGATCGCCGAGATGTCGGCGGTCGAAACGGGTTTAGGCGAGAACGCATCTGGGACCGACCAAGCGTCGGCGTGGCTCGCCGCGCGTCGCTACCAGGACCGCGCAGTCTCGCTGGCGCCGCAGCCAGAGCGCGAACTGCTGGAACTCCAAGGTCTACGTGCGTTCCAGGCAGCTGACAGCCGCGCAGCGACGGCCGCGTTTGAGGCGGCGCGTGACATCGTCGAGGATGAGCCTTCGCGCGGTTACGCAAAGGGTGCCTTGGCCGTGGTTGCCTACAGCCGCAACCGCGTCGAAGAGTCCGTGACGACGCTCGAGCGTGTGGAGAGAGACCTAGGCCGCGACAGCGCGCTTGGGCAGTGGGCCGGCGCGACGCTCAATGCCATCGAGGTCCACGCGCAGAAAGAGGCGCTCGGTGACAGCTTTGACCGCGACAAGCTCGGGGTGCTGTGGTCATGCGACGCCGACAAGACGCTCGGCGCGCGCATTCGAGACGGCCGGCTGGTGTTCCGCGGCAAGTTCTCCACTTCTGGACCCGGCGAAGTCTCCGCGGAGCGCAACGCAGCGGTCGCGCGCGGCAAAAACTTCCTGGCCACCTCTGTCCAGCTAGAGGTGCTCCCGGGGACTGAGGTCAACGAGTCGTTCAACGGCCTGGGGATCGAGATCCAGCGAGGCCGTCAGGGCGTCGACTTCCAGGCGAGGATCGGCGTCTACCAGGGACAGCCGATGATCACCGTCAAAGACGGGCGAGAGTCGGACGACAACCAGCCGGTCCGCAAGATCCTCGCAGCGAGCTTGATGCGCTCTGACAAGTCACAGCTGCTTGAACTCCGCGTGGTGCCGGCAGGCTCTGAAGAGGCGCGTCAAATGATCTTGCAGGCCTACTTTAACAACGCGCTAGTGCACACTCAGCAACTGAAGCTCCTGACCCGGAGCACCAACACCGCGCTCAAGACCGTCGTGTTCACGTCCGGCAACAAGCGCGCGCAGACCGACGTGGCCTTTGATGACTACCGGCTTGAGCGCCGCAAGGAGGCTCGATGATGACGAACGCCAGCAAGCAGCGTGGATTCCCCCTGATCGAGTTATTGATCGTCATCGCCATCATCGGGACGTTGGCGGCGGTGCTGTTACCGCGGATCCTTGACACGCAGAGCAGCGCCGACCAGGTCGCGACCGAGGCCACGATGGTTCGCTTGAAGACCGCGATCGACAAGTTCAAGCGGGCGACGGGCGTCTGTCCGAGTGATGACCTTACATACCTGCATCGGCGCGGGAAGAAGCCGAGCTGGAAGGCTGACAACGGCAAGAACACGGGCATCGAGTCGCTAGTCGTGATGCTGAGCCAGAACCAAAAGGAGGGCTCCAGCCTCTCTGACTTAGGCGACGCGTTGGTCAACATGGACGGCGACAGTCACGGCGCGCCGCTTCCGCTGCTCGACGACGCGCGGAGTCGCTACGAAGTCGCCGACGCTTGGGGGACGCCGTTGGCGTACTTTAATAAGCTCAATATCAACAAGCCGCAGCAGATGATCTTGGCGCCCGAAGAGGCTGTGGTTTCGGTCAAGGCCCGCAAGCGATCAGACGGATCGTATTACGGCGCGCGCTCCTTCCAGTTGTTGAGCGCAGGCGCCGACCTGACCTTTGGCACCGACGACGACATCGTCTGGCCGTCGAACTGAGATCATGCAGCGATCCGCGAGACAGTCGCCCTCGGCGCGCCGAGACGCAGGCTTCACCTTGTTGGAGCTGATGACAGTGATCGCGATCATCTCGGTGCTGATGGGGATCGGGCTCGGCTACCTCAGCAAGACAGACCCTGAGCTGGTCGCTGAGACCATCCTCCGCGGCGAGCGCCGCGCGGCGCAGATGACGGCCCGCGCGGAAGGGGTCCCCACCGAGGTGTGGGTTCGTCCGGGGCTCGACGGTGAACCGGCCTTCGTGCAGTCACGGCTGCTGGAGCCTGTCGTGTCATTCCAGTTCGAGCCCGGTCAGCCCTATTTAGACCCGCGGCTTCAACCCGCGCTGGCCGGTGAAGAGGTGGCGGCGGGCCGCTTCGGCGCGGCGCGCCGCTCGGTCGAGGACGACCGGCAGCCGCTGCTGCGCTGGCCGGTGCCGGCGCTCATCGCCGACTTCAGGGACGGCTTTGTGCTCCGCATGGACCTCTTCCTTGAGGAGCGGCGCGGGTGCGTGTTAGTGGACATGCCCCCGATGCTGGAGGTCCGCCTCGACGACGGCCTGCGCCCAGACGCCCGCATTCGGCTCACCGACGGCCAAGGTCAATCCCAACGTAAGTCGACCCAGGCCCAGCTCGCGATGCCACTGCGGCGGTGGTCGACCCTTGAGGTCGGTTACGACGGCCGCTCGTTCTGGTTGGAGTGTGACGGTCGAGACTTCGCTCGGACGCAGGCCGAAGGCGTCCCAGAGCAGAAGCAAGGCATGACGCTCGACATCTCGCCTGTCGAAGCGCAGGTCGCGGGCCTCGTCGATGAGGTGCTGCTGCTCGCGTTTGCCTTCGCGCCGCCGCAGTATCTACCGATGGAGCTGCAGCCAACCGAGACCTTCCGGTTCACCTATGACAAGCGCGGCGAGCCGCTCGGCACGCCTACGATTCGCTACGTCGACTTGACCAGCGGGGGCGGCCAGTGAGCGCGCGCGCGACCATCAACCGCACGGAGGACGGGCTCGCGCTTTTGGCGGTCCTGTTCGCCTTGACGCTGCTGATGCTGCTAGCGCTGCCGTTTGCCGTGTCGATGAGCGTGGGCGCCGACGCGGCGATGCGCGACGTGGAGCAGACCGCGTCCGAGCAAGCCTCTGCCAGCGTCCGCGACTTGCTGCTGGCGGACGTCGCCCTCTCGCACCCTGCGTTTGACGAGACTCCCGACTACGACGGCCTCAACGAGTGGCCTGTCGGGGTCACGCTGCCAGAGTCATTTGGCGCCCTCGAAGAGGGCGGCCGCGTCCTGCTCGGCGGCGAGGTGGAGGACCTACAGCGTTATCTGTCGCTAGACTCCGCGTCGCCGCTGCTGCTCGCCAATGTCATCGGCACCGCGACGAGGCTGACCGGGGACCTAGAGCCCGACGCCACGTCGGTCACCCTGGACGACGCCTCGAACCTGCCAGAAGAGGGCTACCTCTGGGTGGCCAATGAGGTCATCAGCTACGAGGCCAAGGATGGCAACGCGCTCTCCGGAGTGCAGCGGGGCTTGCTGCAGGAATACGGCTTTGCGGACGGCACCGACGGGATCCGTCAGCAGTCCCTCGTCATCGACTACCGGTGCATGCTCGCGGCGATCTGGCCGTTTTTCGGGCCGGACCGCGGCGGCAAGCGCACCCCATACAAGAGCGTTGGTGAGCTGATACAGATCCAGGACGCAGAGATGGGCGGCTTCGACGCCGCCGAGCTCGACGCTTTCGCGCGCGTATTCGCGATCGACGCCCAGGCCGAGACGGCGCCATCGTGGGGGCGGCCCGAGCGCGTCTTTAACGAGCTGCAAGGCGGGCTGACGCGACGTCTGATGGTGAAGTCGGCAGCGCATCTGGGCGCCGGCAGCACGGTGAGAATCCGCAACCTCGCGACGGGCGCGGTCGAGTACGGCGTGCTCGCGCGCGCGTCGACCCAGCGACCTGGCCGGGCGCAGCTGCAGCTGCCGTCGGTGTTCCAGCTCGACCTTCTGATGCCCGTGCAGGCCGCGTTCCCAGCGATGGACACCGTGGTCGAGCCGCTGGTGCCTGCGCCCGTCAACGTGAACACTGCGTCGCGTGAGGTGCTGACCGCCTTGATGGCCAACGTGCGGAGGAGCAGCGGTCTGCGGATCCCGGCGGACAACCAGCGAAGGAGCACCGCGCCGCCGACCATCTCCCGACGCGCCGCCGGCGAGTTGGCCGACGAGTTGATCCAGCTCCGACTCGACGTGCGAGGCCTTGAAGGAGGCGGCCCGTTCACGGGCTGGCAAGATCTCGTCGAGAGGTTCTTCGCGCCGAAGGTCCAGGGTTCCAGCAACAACGTGGAACGCAACAAGTGGATCGACCTCTACCGCAACGTGCGCACGGGTCGTGACAGCGTCCTGGAGATGGGCACCGCGCCGATCTGCTTCAAGTCCGGGCCGCTGGTTCGCTACCGCGCGGCAGCCAACCGGAAGCGCAGCGTGGTGGCGCCCGGGGTCGTCGGACGCCACGAGCGCACCGGCCGAGCCGCGATCCTTCCGGGCTTCCTCGTCGAGCGCGCTTGGGACACGCAAGTGGCCTTCGAGGACGCCTTCGTGCTCGATCGACGGTCGCCGTTCTGGTTGACGTCGCCGGTCAACCTCGGCCACCTGCGGCCGGAGTCGGCTGGCAACGACCCCGCGTCGCGCTACTTCCCGCACCTCGTCCCAGTCGCATACCCCGGCGTCGGCTTAGGGGCGCCGCGGTTCGCCGTCGACGACCCTGCGGACTCCGGCGTAGAGCCCGCCACAGCGATCGCGAGGCGACGGCAGTGGCGTAACACCCAGGGGATCATCGCGCTCGACTCGTTCGCGCAGAACGTGAACCGTCGCGGCCGCGACGTGCAGAAAGAAGGGCCCTACCTGATGAACAACACCGGTCCCATGGAGACCGGCGGCCAACCGCAGCAAGGCGGTCAGCGGCGAGATCAGATCTCGTTCCCGTTCTCTGTGAACGGCGGCTACATGGGCCGGTTCGCGACGTCCTTCTGGCTGGAGCCGCAGTCGCTGGAGAACGCCGTGCTCTTTGATCACGGCGACGGGGACCCCGATCGGAACCGGATGTCCGTGCTGGGCCGTGACGGCAACCTCGTATTTGAGGTGATCGACGAGGCAGGCGTGGACCCCAACCCCGGGGACTCGCCTGCAGGCGTGGAGCGCACGTCGGTGCAGGTCAACCTGCCCTTGGCCGAGCTTGGCCTGCCGGCAAACACGCCTGTTCACCTCAACGTCTCGGCGCCCACAGGTCGTCCGGGCGACATGACGATGTTCGTCGACGGCGTGAACCGCGGGAAGCGGAACTACTGCACCTACCTCGCCGCCCCGATCACGCCCTTCGACCCGACGCTGCAGAACAACGCGCGCGGATACGGGCAAGACCCCAACAGCACCAACGGCAACGACCGCTACATCGACATCACCGTCGAGTCTGCAGAGAACTTCCCGCCAGTCGGCGTGCTGCGTATCGGCCTAGAGCTGTTCGAATACTCCTCAATCAACGGCAACACCTTCGTATGCCAGTTCCGTGACTCGCTCGGCGGACGAGGGGCGCGCCAGATGGCGCGCGAGCACCGGCCAGATATCCCTGTCGACCAAAACGGCAACCCGACGGTCGACTTCAACGACCCACAGTTCCAAGGGGTCAACCTCGACGTTTTCCCGGAGCACCCGGTGGGTTCTTTGGTCGAGCTGTATGGATACGGCGCGGTGCTAACAGAAGACACGCCGATGATGGTCGGCAAGACCGCGCTCGACGGGCAGCTCGGCCAGTTCACGGTGGCGCGCGGGTTCGTAGACAACCCCGACCCCATCAGCCTGACGCCGCTGCAGGGGCCGCCGATCCCGATCGGAGTCGGCGTCGACGAGAATTGGACGGGCGATATCGAACTGGCTGACCCCGTGCCCACGGGGAGCGACCAGCCGCCGCCGAACGCGTCGGACGAGATCGCGGGCGGCTTCTCGCTGGGGGGCGGCTACGCCCTGCTCGTCCAGGAGCGCATCGGTTTCCAGAACAACACCAACGGCCAGTTGTCCGGCACGACGACCGAGATCGGCGGCATCGAGCTGGTCCGTTACGCGTCGCGCCAAGGCACCACGCTGGTCAACGTTCAGCGCGCACAAACGCTGCCCCGACGTAACGACAACGATCGCATTGACCCGCAGCTGTACGATCAAACTCCGCGCAAGTTCGTCACCGACTACAACGACAGCATCCGGCAACAAAATCAGCTGTTCGACGAGCTGCCCACCGTCATCCTGTGGGTTGTCCCGGTGTCGATCGGCGTCCAGAACACCAGCGTGCTTTGGGATCCGGCAACGACGAACACGAGCGAATGGGTCCAGCTGATGCCGGCCGGCCAGGACAACGACATCGAGTGGGTGCGTTACGACACCATCGCGGACAGCCGCTTCCTAGTCCGCGGCAACATCAGCGCGTGGCAAAGCTGCTATCAGGAGCTCACCCGGTCAACGAGCAGGCAGCAGATCGGCGTAGGCCAGCTCGGTAACTCACAGCAAGCGCAGCAGCCTGCTCGGCCCGTCGATCCGCCGTGGGGCACCGTCAACCCGACCGCGAACTTCATCGGATACACTCCCCAATTAGAGAGCACCTACCCGGTGATCCACTGGGCGCGGCGGCGACTCTCCTTCCGCGGAGACCCGTTTACGAACACCTCGTCACACCCGCAGACCAACAGCCAGGTGACGCAGTGCCAACGGGTGCAGCTTTTGTGGGGGAACTACGGCGCATACACGGGGCGGGTCGGCCGACACGACCGCGTCGCCTTGGTGCAGGGCTCCGTAGCAAGCGGCACGAGCCGGCCAGCCGTGGAGTGGCACACTTGCACGTGGGCCGCGCGGCGCTGGGGCTCCGACAACCTTCAGCAGGACCGAACGCCGCCGGAGTTGTTCGGCCCGCGGCCCTTCCAGCTGATCGCGTTCCGGGACGAGGTGCGCAGCCAGTTCATCGGCCCTCCACAGAACACGCAGATCCAAGACCCGCGTCAATACGACCGTATCGTCAAGTTCCCCAGCGGAGAGCTGCCCGCGGCGTTCTGCCCCAACCCAACGGTTGGCGGCGGCGCCAACGGCGAGCAGCCGATGCAGGGGCTCGTCGATGAAGTCGAGGTTGTCCAGCACGTCGCGCCCGACCTCGTGCTCGACGAGCTGATGGACGCGAACGCGCAGCAGCTGACCACCAACCCGTTCTTCACCAACAACAGCCTCGGGGCTCTCTGGGCAGGCGGTGCAGACCTGAGCGCTCAGTTCCCCGAGACGGGCGGCCTGCTGCAGGTGGACGACGAAATCATGGCCTACACGGCGCGCGCGAACGGCGTCTTCCAGATCGCAAACAGCGGCCGAGGCCTTCTGAACACTGAGGCGCGCGGTCACGACCGCGGCGCGCGCGTCAAGTTCCTCTCTCAGAGGCCAGCCGCGATCCTCGCTGGCGCAGTCGGTGGCAACGAATCGGTGATCACCGTCCAGGATCTCAGCCCGCTGCCGATGGCCGGCACGCTTTTGATGGGGCAAGAGCTGCTGCACTACACCTGGTCTCGGAACGCCGCCAACACCTTGGAGATGCCAAACTGGTATCCGCCGAACGAAGACGGCACGGTCGACGCGAGTTCGTCGGCAGCGCGCGGGCTGTTCCGCGGCCGCTACGGAACAGCTCCGCAGGCCGCGTCGAGCGGGCAGGTCGTGATCCAGTTCCCCTTCCGGCACTGGGATCGATACGCCGACTTCAGCGACGACCCAGAGCTCAGCTACTACCAGCTGACGACCAACGAGGCGCCGGTGTTCTTCCGAGACCTGCAGTGGCGCCAGGAGACGACGGACTCGAGGGTGCGTGTCATTGCACGGGTACGGACGGACAGCCTCGCGCCTTGGACGGCCTCGCCCGAGGATTACCCTGGCTTGTGGGAGTTCCAAGGCGGCAGCTCGCAGAGCGAGCCGCACCGCATCGCCCGTCAAGCGGCAAGACTCGAGGTCCGATTCCACACCGTCTACCAACCGGGCTGCGTCGACTTGCAGGCGTTCACGCAGCATGGCTGGAAGACTTCGGCCCGGATCGAAGACGTGCGAATTCAGTATGAAGGTCAGAGTCGCATCCTCGACGAGGAGGTGACCGCGCGATGAGCTCGCCCCGCACGCGAACGGAGGACGGATTTACGCTCATCGAGCTGATCGTCGTGATGGGGATCCTCTCGGGCTTCCTGATGATGCTTGTCTCTCTCGTCGACAGCGGCTTGACGATGTTCCGCGACGGTGAGACCAGTCAGGTATTAGCGGATCGCGGCGCGCGCGCGCAGCAGGTGCTCCGCGACGAGCTCAGCACCCTGCGGGGGAGTTCGACGGGGCGCGACCGTGCGGAGGTTGAAGACCGCTTGGTCGTCCAGATGCTGCCCATCGGGCTGCCATACACGCCGGCGCGCGGCGCGACCCTCGTCCAGGTGCTGCGCGGCGCGGTCCACCTCGCGCCGGACCGTGAGCTGGCGATCGCTGGGAAGCGCATCGCCGCCGAGGTGTTCCAAGAGGACACATCGCTGACTCCCGAAGAAGTGCTGGCCGAAGTTGAGAAGCGAGCCGCTCGCGAGCCGCTCCGCGGCATCGGAAACCTGCTCATGCTGCCTTGGCGGCAAGAGGGGGATGACGACGCCTTGCTCGAGCTCCGGGCCGGCTGGTTCCTTCCTGGGCAAAGGCTGCCGAGCGGACCGAATCAGTTCGTCGACCCGTTTGACGTCGTTGTCCCTGGGGGCGACGAGCTCCCGGGCGTCATGATCTATGAGCTGACCGAGCCGATCTTGTCCAACCTCTTGCACGTCGAGCTGGGCTTGTGGTCGCAGCGGACCACGTCTTGGGGAGACGCCCGCGGTCCGCTGCATGGCTTCCAATCGGGCGCGGCGAACAACATGCAGTTCCCGCAGGCGATCTGGGACAGCGCGCGCGGCGGCTGGCTGATCGACGCGGACGTCGGGGGAGAGTTTGCTTTCGACCTGGGCCCTTTGAGCGAGGACGACCCGACGGACGACATCCACCCGCACGCGATTCTGGCCCGCGTCGTCGTCGCGCAGGGACGCGAAGCGACGCCCGAAGGCATCCTCGCGGACGCGGTCGGCGCGGAGGACACCAGCCTGCCGCTCTATGACGGCTCCGCTTTCCCTGGCGACCCCGACGGGGGATTCGTCAAAATTGGGGGCGAGTGGATCCGCTACGGGTCTCTAGACGGCGACCGCCTCATCGGGTGCAAGCGCGGCCAGCGCGCGACGAAGATCCTTGAGCACGGCCCTGGCGCCGTGGTCAACGTCGGCCGCACGGTTGAGTTTGTCGTGCCGGTTCTCCACGCCAAGGACGACTGGAATGGCTAACACGACGCGCACAGAGACGCAGGGCGGCTTCACGCTGGCTGAGATGCTGGCCGCGCTCGGGATCCTGCTGTTCGGGGTCACAGCGCTGCTGGGCGCCCTGTCGTCCAGCATCGGCCAACGCCGCACCACCGACGCGCGCCACGAACTGACCGCGCTCTGCGAGCTGGCAATGCACAGGGTCCGCTACGAAGCGATCCGGTCGACGACGGGAGGGAGCGGGCCGACAGACCTGGAGTTCGTCCCGCTCATCGATCAAGAGGTCCCGGGTTTCCCGGGGATGACGTGGTCGGCGACGGCCACCGAAGACGAAAATTATCCGCTGCTTTGGCTCGTGCAGATCAAGGCGGCTTGGCTTGACGACGGCGAGGAGGTCGTCGCAGAGTTTCTTCGGATCGTGCCTCGGCAACTGCCGATGCGGGATCGGGTATTGTCGCTCCGAGACGAGGGCGGCGGAGCGCCCCGCTGAGAGGTGGCGACAATTTCCTGGTGATGTCCATGCAACGTCTGATCATCCTGATTTCTGCCTTCGCAGCGGCCGTGGCCGCGCCGCGCGTTCACGCGCAGTCGATCCAGTTGTCCGACGGACGGGTGCTGCTGGCGGCCGTCGAAGAAGCGGACGGCGAAGGCCTCCGCGTGCGCCGCATGGACAACGGCGGCCTTCTGCAACTGCGCTGGGACCATCTCAGCGCAGCCAGCGCGACCACTTGGAAGAAGAAGTTCGAACTCATCGGTGACCAAGACGATGAGGTCATGGTGCGCGCGACGGAGGTCGTTTACCTGAGCAACGGCACGCGGCAATCCGTCATCGGCAAGATCACGGACCCCTCAGGCGACCCGCTGATCGTCCAAGCGAAGGGCGTGCCCTACCCAGTGCCGCGGCGCAACTTGAAAGGCGTGCGCACGATCGAGGTTCCCGCGACGCAAGTCTTCACAAAGGACGAGTTTTACTCGGACGCTTTGACGCGCTTTTCGCCCGGTGAGGACAGCAACAAGCACATCCTGTTGGCCGAGGAGCTGGTCAAATTCCGTGATTACGAGCGGGCGTCTGAGCACCTAGGCCAGGCGAAGACCCTGGGAAACGCCAAGGACCCCGACAAGCTCGACCGCTTGATCGACCGCCTGCAGCGATACAAGGAAGCGGCCAAGGAGCTAGGCATGATCGAGCAGATCCAGGCGTACCGCAGCCGCGGCAAGCTCCGAGACTTCCAGAAGGGCGTCGCGCTCATCGCCTCGTTCGAGTCGACCTATCCCAACAGCAAGCTACGGTCTGAGTTCGAACGGGCCACCGACCGCTTCACCAAGGCGCGTGACCGCTACTTGACGCAAAAGGTCGCGGATCAGTGGCGCAAATCGATCCAGACCGTCGCCCAAAAACAGATCAACGCCGGCGGGTTGACCCTGCAGGGGGCGCGTGACTTCGCCGAAAACCAGATGACGGAGATGATCGTCGAGCGGTTGGCGAAGTCCCTGGAGCTGGAGTCCGCAGAGATCAAGGCGCTGTGGGAACAGCGCGAGAAGTATCCCGCTGGCAAGCGAGCCCAATACTTCGCCTATGGGGTCGGGTCGTGGGTGCTCGGGGAGAAAGAAATCCTGAAAGACACCGCGGCAGGCAAGGCCAAAGACAAGGTCCAGGCGACCAAGCAGCAACCAGCGGGCCAGAGCCGTGACGTCGAGCGGTTCGCTAAGCTCCTCCGTCAGGCTATGGAGCGTCGACGCGGTCAAGCTCAACAAGGCGGCCAGCGAGAACAGACCGAAGAAGGGTGGTGGGGTGACGCCAGCAAGTCCGAGCAGGCGAGCTGGCTGCGCGCTTACTACGCCGAATACGGCGGCCAAATGAAGCTCACCTACGCGACGGCCCAGCAATGCATCTCATGCTATGGCTCGGGCTCGACGCCCGAGATGGGCCCTGAAGGTCGCATGGTGCGGATGAAGTGCTACCTGTGTCAGGACACGAAGTGGGTGCGCAGCTTCAAAGCCTACTAAGCTGGGCCGGGCTCTCGGTCGTCTTCAGCTTGTCTGTCGTTACGACTGGGTGCGCCTCGCCGCCAACGCCTCGGGCCCCAGCGACGGGCGAGCGCGCGCTCGAGGCCCGAACTGCGCTGCCGACGGCGCCGCCGGTGTTGACGCCACCCGAGTTGCCTGCAGTGACTGCGGGCTTCGGGCCAGAGGTTCTGCTGCCAGGTCCACACGCCGAAGACGACGCGGTCGCCCGCGTCGGAGACCTCGTTCTGCGCCGCAGCCACGCCTACACACGACTGCTGAGCGCGCACCCAAAGCTCGCCCTGTCGGCGGTAGACCTGTTGGTGTTCGACGTGCTGGTTGCAAAACACGCGGAGCAGCACGGGATCCGGGTCGACGACGCGCGCGTAGAGTCGCTCGCGGAGGCAGAAGAGGGCGCCCTGAGGAAGCAAGTCGCAGAAGAGCTGGGGGACATGAGCTTTAGCGAGTATGTCTGGCGGCTCTTCGGCATGCGCGAGCACGCATGGCGAGCCTCGCTGCGCCTGCGCACGGCGCAGCGCCTCTACCAAGGCTACGTGCTCCGCTACCTCGCGCTCCGCGAAGACCGCGTGCGGGTTCGCTTCCTCGTCAACAAAGAGCAGTCGATCGCCCGTGAGGTGGTCGACAAGGTCAAGGTAGGCGCGGACTTCGCGACGTTAGCGCTGCGCTGGTCGGAGGACCCTACGAGGCGAGACGGCGGGCTGTTGCCGCCCTTCGGCGAGGGCTTCAAGCATCCCGCGGCCCAGCGCGCCTTTGAGCTCGCGCCTGGCGAGGTTTGCGAGCCGTTCGAAGCCATCTGGGGCGGCGAGCGTCGGTGGTTCGTGGTCTACTGCCTCGAGCACCGGCCGGGCCGTGACGTGCCCTTCGACGCGGTGCGAGGTGAGATCGACGCCGATCTCGCGGACCGCCCGGTGACGCCGCTCGAGACGACGGCATACACGATGCGTTGGCGGCGCGAAGAACAGGGCGAGACCAACGAGGCCAGCAAGTGACACCGGCGCCCCGTCCTGATAGAACGTGGACATGGACGACATCTCGCGTGAGTCGTCGCCGGTGGAACCCGGCGAGGCTCCGGTCAGCGAACGCCAGAAGGGTCCGGAAGAGTTGGCCAGGTTCGAGCGGGGGCGAGTCGACGATGTCGACGCAGCCGAGGCCCCGGTCGTCCTTGAAGGCCGTCTCGCAGGAACGGGCGCCAAGTTGGGGGCAAGTATGGGAACGGACGGCGACACCGGTTCGCCCAACAGCCCTGAGCGCCTCGGAGAGGACCTGATGGCCGAATCACCCCACCCAGACGACAGCCTCCCGGATGATCATGATGGTCCGGCTGAGAGTCCGCGGGGCAGCGACGCCTCGACGCCACGACCCGCCCCGCCTCGCCCCGC
>NYVR01000112.1 GCA_002684655.1 Planctomycetota bacterium
CTGGCACTTGAACGTGGACGTGAGGGAGCGAGAACACTTGGCCTTGTAGGCCGCAGCGACGAGGCGGGGCTTGCGAGGGAGAGGGGTGGAGGGCACACGGCACCGGTTCTGGGGGGTGCCGTCCAGGACACAGAGGATGTAATAGGCCATGGCCGCAGTCCCGAGGACATCGTTGCGAGCCATTTTCAAAGGGCACAATAGATAACTTTTATCCTAGGGTACCGCCAGTGGTCCGGGGTGATGTCTAGTAAAACGCCCATATGGCTGGAGTCGATGAGGTTGGGGTATGGGATGGACGTTAGGCGCTCAGTTTCGCCCACAACTGCTCTCGGCTGTTATGGCGCTCAACGGTAAATTGACGTTCCTAGGCTCCCCTAGGGGGGACAACCAGGAGCCCCCCTGCAGCGGACGCTAGCGGCACGTACTGGCGCGTAGAACAGCTGCGATACCACCCCAGGCACCCTAGGGACCGGTGCCGCGCGCCGGTCCCGTGCGCAAAGGCCTGCTACGTGCTGTGTAGTAACCGTTGAGGAGCGCGTGTGGCACCGCCCGCCCAGGGCGCTGGTGTAGCCGTTCGATTATTCGGGGGCGCTGCTGGCGGGGGGGCGGCCGCGGCAAATAATAGAATGGTCTCGACTCGCTCTCAGCAAGCTCAAACAGCCAACTGATTACGTAATCACCAACTGTTTGTGCACGAACGATGCCCGGCCATTCCGTGATGTCGGCCGCTGTGTGGGGCCCTACGGGCTCCCCTAGCGAGCTGGCTGAGGCTGTGCGAGCTCTCGACTCGCCTAGCGCCTTCGCGCCAGCAGCCGGCATCTTCAGTGCTGCTGAAAACTGCGCGCCAAGTGAGAATGAGGTACGTGTGCTGCTGCGTGCTGTTGCGTTCATACTGCACGGAGTTGCACCTCACCCCGCCCCTGCCCCTCTCCCCGGTGTATGTGCGTCTGCAGGTTGGCCCCAAGGTGGTCGCGCGGCGGAAGCAGGTCGCGGCTGCAGCAGCGCGATGCCGCGCAAAGAAACGGGCGGCAGCCAAGGCAGCGGCAGACGAACTATCGTCGGTGCGCGTGGCGCTTGCGGAGGCAACGGCGTCACTCGGGGCTGCGCAGACGCAGGCTGCCGAGGCGGAGGCCGCGGCTAAGCGCGAGCGCGACGGCCGCGCGCGCGCCCAGCGCGGGCAATGGTCGGCAGAGCGGCGGGCAGCTGCCGCAGAGGCGGCACTCGTTCGGGAGCGGCGCGCCCGCGTCACCAGCGATGGGCGCGAGGCAGCGACGCGGGCGGAGATGCAGGCGCAGGCGCAGGCACATGCAGCTGCAGTGCAGGCGGCTCGGCGCGCGGGCGTTGCTGCAGGTGCGGGCGCAGCGGCTGCAGCAAGCGAGGCAGACGCGCGGGCTGCGGCCAGGGCGCGGGCGGTGGCGGCCGAGCTGCGCGACGTGCTGGAGCGCGAGCGGGGCGGACGTGCGAGAGCTGCGGAGAGCGAGCGCCACGCGAGCGCGGAGCTGCGCCGGCTGCGCGCGGCTGCTGCGCCCGCGGCGCCCATCTACACGGAGGAGCAGCTGCTCAGCGAGCTGCTCGAGGTCGCGCCGACATCGAGCAGCAAAGAAGCCGAATACCACATCAACGGCGGCCGCGGGCTCGGGCCGTCCGTGGCCAGCGGGCTGCCCGTGGCCGTGTGGCGCGGTGGCAGCGGGGGCGCATTTCAGGCGCTCGCAGCATTCGGGCCGGCGGCGGATGCTGGCACCATCGCCGACGTCGTCGCGGCGGGCGGCATGGGCGCGGAACCAGCAGCGCACTGGCTCGCGGGCGAGGCCACCGCGCGAGCCAAGGGCTACCTAGGGCACAAGACCCGCAGCGGCAGCTACTGCTGGCCGCCCGGCAGCACGGCCGCCGACCAGGCGCGCTGGCGCGGCGCGGCACTCACCGTGCTGCGCCACGCGCGCGTGACGAGCAATGCTGTGATCTGGTGCGAGCGGCTGGCGCAGCCGGTGGCGGGGGCCGCAGCCGGCCTGGCGGACGAGAAGCCGTGCGGGCCGTTGCCCGGCTGGGCACGCATGCCCCTGCGCGCGTGCAGCGCGGACGCGCAGGCGCGCCTGCTGCGCGCGTGCGACGGCTCGCGCAAGCTTGTGCGGCGAGGCCCGGGCGGCGACACGGTGCGGACGAAGAGCATCGTCATCCACGGCGTGCATTTCGACGCAATGTTCGGCGGGGGTGGCAGCAGCGGTGGCAGCAGCAGCAGTGGTGGGAGCAGCGGCCCGGGGGGCAGCGGTGGCAGCGGTGGCAGCGGCGGCAGCGGCGGGGGCAGCGGCAGCAGCAGGGGCGGCGGGGGCAGCGGCAGCGGCGGCAGCGGCAGGGGCGGCGGGGGCGGCGGCAGCGGCGGCAGCGACAGGGGCGGCGGGGGCGGCGGTAGCAGTGGCGACGAGTCGTGGGACGACGTCCCCGCAGAGTGGCTGGGCGGGGCAGTGCAGCTGGGCGTGGGCGCGGCAGTGGAGCGCGCTTCGTGCGCGCACGTGCGTGCAGAGCTGGAGCGGATGGGGCGGCTGGCGCGTGCGGCAGACGGCGGGCTCGCGCGCGCGCTGCACCACGCGGACCGCGCTGCCGGCGAGGCTGCGCGGGCGGGTGCGCGCTTGCGCGCGGACGTGTTGCGCGCGGAAGAGCAGGCCGCAGCCGCACGCGCGCGCGCGGCCTCTGCGCGGGCGGATGCGCGCGCGTCAGACGGGGCACGGCGGGCGGCGAACGTGCGGCGCAACGCTGCACAGCAAGCCGCGCGTTGCGCGGCCGAGCGCGCGCGGATGTCGGCGGCTGCAGCAGCGGCCTGCGTGGCTGCGAGTGCCGCAGGCGGCTGGAGCAGCAGCTGCAGCGATGACAGCGATGGGGGCTGGGACGACTCGCGGCCCCGCAAGCGCGTGCGCAAGCGCGAGCGCCAGCCCGCGCGCGCGGCGCCCCACCAAGGCAGCACCACCAGCCCCACAGGGCAGCCGGTGCTCGCTAAGAAGGCGCAAGCCAAGGCAGCCAGGGCAAAGCGGCACACGCGCCCCTTCACCGGGCCAATGAGGCGGCTAGCTGTCGACCTCATGGCGGGCGGGTCCATGTCGGCGAACGAGGGCGCGCTCGCCTTGGCGAAGGTGGCAGAGCACCTGGAGGTGGCCCACGTGCCGCACCCCGACACGCTGCGCCGGTGCCGCGAGCAAGCAGGGCACGAAAGCCTATGCTACGCGTGGTGTGCCGTGGCTGCAGCGGAGGAGGTGGAGCAGTTCGGGTTCGACGAGAGCGCGGTGGGCGGCGTGTCTACCTGCAACCTGTGGGCGACGTGCCGCGAGAAGGGCGGCGGCCAGGTGCACGTGCACCTCGGCTGCCTGGACCCGCTCGTGCGCGGCACAGCGGCGGGCATTCTAGAACATGTGGAGGCGGCTTTCGAGCACGGAGCCAGCGTTGTGAGCCTGCTGCGCGCCGAGCTCGCGCCTGAGCAGCTGCCGGTCTCCGGGGCAGGTGTGAGCCTATGCAAGGTGCGGGCGCTCATGCACGACACGTGCAACGCGGCGAATGCTGCCGCGCGGGCGATAGCGGCGCGTGTGGGCGAGATCGGGCGGGACGAGATCGGGGACGACGCCTGGGAGGCACTGCCTGCGGGCGAGCGTTGCTGCCTTGACTTCTTGTGTAGTAATCACGCCCGCGTCCTTTCGGTGGATGCGTGGAACAGGCGGTACTCAAAGGTGCTCTCCGAGCAGTTCAAGGACGACGAGGCAATCGCGGGCGCGCAGCGCCTAGACCTAAGCGGTGAGGCCTTCGTCTTCGCGATGACAAAGATGTGTTACTTTGGCGAAGGCATGTACGAGAACGGCGACGGCGCCGAGTTCGGCCCGTGGTTGCGGCGTAACGGGCAGTCGGCGAAGCGCAGCGTGCACTTGCGCCGCGCGAGTGCGGTGGGGCAGCGGCAAGACGGTGTGATCGACGCATGCGTCGAGCTGCACCAGGTGCTCAACGACATCACGCGGTTCACAACCGACAAGCGAATAGTGGGGCCATCGGTGCTGCGCGACTCGGTAAACAGCCGCGCGCGCGAGGGACACTTCGTTGCATACGTGCATGCCGGCGCGGCAGCCGGCCTGCTGTGGAACGCGGAGCTGCGTGCCGCGATCAACGAGAAGAACGCGAGCAGCGGGCCGCACGCGGCAGCCGCGCTATTCGACGCCACGTACGCGGTGGGCGAGCTGCTGCAGGGCGACAACGCCCTTAGCATCTTCAACGAGGGGTGGCGGCCGTGGCCTCGCCTGCCAAAGCTGGCGGGCTGGTATTCACGGCGTGCCCGCAAGCCACTGTGCCGCGCGGCTGTGGGGCCAACACTGCCGGCGCACGCGCACGCGCTGCGCACCGTGCGCCGCACCGCGACACGCAGCGACTGGGCGGCATACCGCCCGTGCCTGCTGCGTGCGCTCCGCACGCTGGGCGAAGGCATGGTGGAGTCGCTGACACGGACCATGGGCAAGTACCTGGAGGCAACGGAAGGCGAGTTCCGCGTCAGCGAGGCCCCAGACTGGGTCAAGGCGCGGGCGATCCGCCTGGCCTGCGTGAACGACATGGCGGAGCGGCCATTCGCCGTGGGCAAGGCGCTGGCCAAGACACTGCCCAACACAAGCACAGGTGCGCTTGCGCGCCTCACGCACGCGCGTGTGAATCGCGAACTCGCGGGGCGCGCGTCGGGCGGGCTGCGCGCTGCAGTGCAGGCGGCGTGCAGCACCGTCCATGGGGGCGAGGGCGCGGTGACGGAGCTGGCGCGGAAGCACCAGCGCGAGCGCGAGCAGAAGCAGGCAGCAGCGCTCCAGGAGCGCCTGCGCGAGGCGGTCGCCGCAGCACACAGGCGCGCGGAGAGCAGGGCCGGTAGGGGGAATGTCGCGCGCGAGACGCCGCTCGCGCAATCTGCAGCCCACGTCAAAGCGGAAGTGGCAGTGCGCCCGTCGGCTGCTGCAGCGGCCAGCTGGCTGCTCGGGCAGGTGCGGGCGCGGGTCGTGGGGCACGGGTACGAGTACCCACGCGCAGCTGTGGATGGCGCGGCCAGCGGCGCGCCGTTCCGCACAGCGAACGGCAAGGGCGTGCGGCTGCAGCCGGCACCCGGGCTGGTCAAGGGCGCTGGCAGCGCGCGCAAGAAGATGGTGTGGGCGCGGGAGCTGCTGCTCAAGATGGTGGCGCACGACATCGAGGAGCGGCGCTATGCAGCGGGCGCGGCTGGCACAGCTGCACGGAGCAGCAATCTTTTCGGTAAGACAGTGTTCATCGAGGACGCTGCTGCGGGCGTCAAGACGGAGGCGGCTCACGCAGAAGACGCTCACATGGCGCGGCAGAGCGCCATGCTAGTCGGCAGTGAGGACGCCAAGCTTGCTGAGTTCACCCGCAAGTACAAGGGCGCGAAGATCGCGGACGGCAAGGGCAGGCGCAGGGAGGAGTTCAAGGTCATAGAGATCAAGGTCAGTCCCGCCACCGACGAGAGCGGGTGCGACTATTACTATGCCGACTGCTGCCGCCTGGACAAGGGCGGTGACGTGCCAAGCGGGGGTGTCGGGCCCGTGTCTGGCGAGATCCTGCCCAGCCTGCGCGAAACATTCTACGTGCACCATGAGGACGAGTCGTTCAAGCACGCCCCGTTTGCAGAGCTGGTCGCAGCTTACAGTAGTGATTCATAGGCAGTTCATACGGATTGCCTAGGAAGATCCTAGACAACCATAGGTATCATAGGTTACCGTTAGTCAACACTAACTGATATTCAAATATGTTAACCTACACACCTAACAAAACCAAAGGAAGGGTTATGCTGCCCATTTTTATGGAAAAAAGTGTCACCGAAAATTCACTGGCGGTACCCTACTGTGACCTCCGCTGTAACTACTGTAGGTCTACATACTCAGATATGCATCACTGGCTTATTTGTTTCCATCCTCGCTTTGGATTTCCGTTGCTTTCTGACACTTGCATAAGGTGCATATGCTTACAATACTCACTGAGATGCCAACAGTGCATGCATCCGATACAAACCGCCTGGGGCAGCCAGGGCTGCAATGATAGAACAGAAGAACGCGCGTCTTGCGCGACTCCATATGATACATTCCGAGGCTGACGAAGTGTAGGCGTGCTCGCATCGCGAAGGCCCTCTCCTACTGCTGTGCCGCGTTGTGCAGCTTGCTCACACAGGCACGGGCGTGGGTGTGCGGGTCCTGGTCAGCGCCAACAGTGCAGCACCGGCAGCAACCCCTACCAGCGCACCCCACGCAGCTTGGCGGCTTGGCGGCACCTCTGCGACGAGGCGTCTGC
>NYVR01000113.1 GCA_002684655.1 Planctomycetota bacterium
CTCGTAGGCTGCTTCTTCGTCGGACTCCTCGTCGGATTCATCCTCGTAGGCCGCTTCTTCGTCGGACTCGTCTTCGTATTCGCACTCGTCGTCGTCCTCTGCGAGGTCGCCTCCCACCTCTTCGAGGCCTCCTTCCACAGCGATCTCAGCGGACTCCTCGCCCGCATCCTCGACCTCGACCGCCGGCTTTACGGTCTCCTGATCTCGATCCATCGCCTCGCCGTCGTCGAACGCGTCGGCCGCAGATGGCTCGCGCTGCCCAGCGGACGCCGGCGCGTCCACATCTGAGAGCACGACCTCATCCGCCTCTATGTATTCCGGCGCCAACACTACGGAGTCCTGCTCGTCTGCCGCAAACTCGCCGGCGCTCTGTGTCGAGGCGTCGAAGAGCGCCGCGAGCTCTTGCTCGGAGAGCGCCTTTTCGTCGGCGACGGACGCTTCACCCGCTTCTCCGTCGCCTCCACGAGCCGCAGGAGACGTCGCGGCGGCCTCCGTTGCCGCTGCCGGGCTCGACTCCGTCAGCGCGGACACCTCCGATCGCATACGGCGGCGATCCGCGTAGCTCTCACGGCGCGACGACGCATTTGCCGCCTCGCCAGCGTCGGGGTCGACGTCCTCGCCGACGACCGGCGGCCCTTCAGACCGGCCGGGTTCCGGGGCCCCAGCAGCCGCCGGAGCGTCGTCGACCGCAGCTGCGGCGTCGACCTCGCCTCCCGCCGCCAGCGCAGCAGGAGGTGTGTCTTGCCCCAACGCACGCAGCTGGTCAGCGACCGCCTCCTCGACGCCAGACTCATCTTCTGGCTCGGCACGCGGACGCTCGAACCACTCACTGAAGAACCAGTCGGTAGCCAAGAGGAGAGAGGCAAACGTCGTCAGCCAGACCACGACGAGGCTCGGGACGTAACCGAGGCCCGACACGAGCCGCCCTGCCAACCACGCGCCGAACGCGCCCTTGTGTGGCTCCGCGACGACGCCGCCGTTCCCGAGGTTGAGGAACACGCCGAGCATCACTGACAGCACGACGAGGCGCGCGAGGCGCGAGACCGGACGCTCGAGCACGCCGGTGACGAACCAGATCAACGACCAGGCGAAGACGAGCAGGAAGAAGACCACGGACGGCGCCCAGCCGAACGTGCTGTAAAGCGCCGCGATCGCCTGTTGGAGGAGCCCGTCGGGCCGCAGCTCTAGGCGGTGGAAGTGGTAGTAGAAGAGCGCCGAGATCGAGAACAACGCGACCCCACCGATCGAGAACGGCCACAGCCACCCAGCCACCGTCCGAGAGCTCATGGGGACCCGCTGAGGGCCGCCCTGAGAGTCAGTGCCCAACGATTCTTCTGTCATCTGCCCCTCCAGGGCTACGCCGCCAAACGTCCGATACCACCGGACGCATCAACGCAAAATCTACTGGCCCGAAGACGCCCCGACAAGCAAGACGGCAGGGGATCGTCACTCCGACTCAGCCGGGGGCGTGTCCTCCGCGGCAGCGTCGCCGACCGGCGGGTCGTCCGATGCGTCTTCGGTCGTCATGGCGTCGGCTGCTGGTTCCGCCTCGTGGTCAGAAGCCTCCTCTACCTCATCTTCGTATTCGTACTCCGCGTCATCGGCGGCCTGCTCCTCAGCCTCACGTCGGGCGTGCCACTCATCGAGCGTCAGCAGGACCTCGCGAGACTTCGAGCCGACGAACGGGCCGACGATCCCGTCGTCCTCCATCAACTCGAGCAGGCGCGTCGCGCGCGTGTAGCCGACCGACAGCGCTCGCTGCAGCAGGGTCGCAGAGCCTCGCTGCTGACCGACAATAACCTCAACAGCTTCGTAGTAGCGTTCGTCCTTGTCCGCGGACGACGGGCGCGAGCTGCTCTGCCTCTGGACGAGGTCCGGGTTAAACGCGGGCGACTGCCCTTGCTCTTCCAGGAAGCGTACGACGGCCTGCTGCTCCTCGTCCGAGACGTAAGTCCCTTGGGCCCGCATCAACACGCCGCCGGCCGGTGGGTTGTAGAGCATGTCGCCGAAGCCGAGCAGTTTGTCGGCTCCGTTGGCGTCGAGGATCACGCGCGAGTCGATCTTACGATTGACCTTGAAGGCGATCTGACAGGGCAGGTTGCCCTTGATGACGCCGGTGACTACCTCCTTTGAAGGACGCTGCGTCGCGATGATGACGTGCATGCCGACGGCGCGCGACTTCTGGGCGAGTCGCTGGATCAGCTCTTCGACCTCCTTGGAGGCGACGCTCATCAAGTCCGCGAACTCGTCGATGACGATCACCACGTAGCTGAGGTGGACCCGGTCCGGGTCAGGGTCTCGCCCGAGTCGCTTGGCGAGCTCGTCCTTGCCGAGACGGTTGAAGGTCTTGATGTGGTTGACGCCGACCGCCGACAGCAGCGCATAGCGGTTATCCATCTCATCGACAGCCCACTGCAGCACCCCGGGCGCCTTCTTCGGGTTCGTCACCACCTCACAGCACAGGTGCGGGACGCGCTTGAAGGCCTGCAGTTCGACCATCTTGGGGTCGACCAGGATCAGCTTCACCTGCTGCGGCGTACGCGTCATCAGGATCGACAGAAGGATGGTGTTGATGCAGACCGACTTGCCAGAGCCTGTCGTCCCCGCGATCAGCAGGTGAGGCATCTTCGCGAGGTCCTCGACGATCGGGTTGCCAGCGACGTCTTTGCCGAGGAAGAGCGGGATGGCGAGCTCCTCGGCGCGCCCGTAGCTGTCGAGCAAGTCGCGCATGAAGACCTTCTCGGGGGTCTCCTTGGGAACCTCGATGCCGACCGTGTCCTTACCTGGGATCGGCGCGACCACCCGCACCGAGATCGCTCGCAGGACCGCCGCGAGGTCGGACTCGAAGCCAACGATCTTGTTAACCCGAATGCTCTCGGCGAGGCGGAGCTCGTATCGGGTCACCGACGGGCCGACGGACGCCGCGACGATTTGGGCGTGGACGTTGAAGTTCTCGAGCTTCTTGATGATCGCTGCCCCGCCGCGCTCGAGCGCCTCAGAAGCAGCGACGAGGTCGCTGGTCTGCGGCTCTTGGAACAGCTCGACCGGCGGGAACGGGTAGTCCTGGAACGGCAGCGTGGTCTGCGAGGCCGGCTTCTTGCGACGCTTCCGCGGCGTCGGACGCACGATCACCATGGGCTTGGGCGGCGCGGCGTCCGGCACAGCGGCGGGCGGCTCTTCGGCGCCCGCACCGTCGTCAGCCGCGACCGCGTCTTCAGAGCTCTCGTCCGCGTCGTCGTCGCTCTCTTCCTCCTCTTCCTCCTCCTGCTCGTCCTCTTCTTCGTATTCTTCGTACTCGTCTTCCTCTTCGTATTCGTCTTCCTCGTCGTCGTATTCCTCGTAGCCGTCGTCTTCGTATTCTTCGTCGGCGGCAGCCTCGTCCGCGAGCACCCGCGCGCGCGAGGCTTGCTCAGACGCATCGTCCGCAGCGCCGTGACGGCGCCCTGACTTGGACGGGGCCGCGGCCTCTTCGAAGCCTTCCACTTCACCGACGCCTACAGCAACCGCTCGCCCAAAGAGCCTGCGCACCGCGGGCGAAACCGCGTCAAACGCGCGCAGCAGCATCTCAGAGAACATCCACTCCGTCGCGATCAACAGCGACACGAGCGCGCCGAAGATCAGGATCAACAGCCTGCCGGTGCCGCCGAACGCGGCGTAGAGCCGCGGAGAGACCACGGAGCCGAAGACGCCTCCCGCGCCGAACGGCGTAGTGTCGCGCACTCCTGCGAGGCCGTCTTGACCGGCGAAAAGGATCGCGAGCATCGCCGAGAAGCAAACGACACCGAGCATCTTGATCGTCAGCCGAGTGCACGCCCTCCCGACGAAGAGCATCAGCGTGTAGACCAGGAGCATCACGAACGGCACCCAGCCTGCGAGGCCGAGCGCGCGGGTGAAGCTCAGCGCGAGGTAATACCCGACGGCCCCGCCGAGGTTCTGCATGTCACCCGACGGGATGGCCCCGTCCAGATCCGCGATCCGGAAGGTCGCGAGACATAGCAGCGCATAGGCGCCGAAGCCGCATAACGCGAGCGCGACCAGCTCTCTCGTCCGTGGGGAGAGGTCCTGCAGCGTCGCGCCGCCCTGCTGCGAGGCGTCGCCGCCGCTATCCACCGCCTCGTCTTCTGTTCGCTTCTTACGAGTCACTGCGCACCGCCCTCCATTCGACCTTGTCCTACTTGCCGCCCGTTGAGGGCATGCCACTGCTCCACCGCAGCTCCCACGATCCGCGTCGCCGCCTGGAGCTTGCTGCCCCGCTCGAGCGCTTCTTCGCGCCCGTCTGCGTGGCAAAGCACGAGCTCGGCGTCGCTACTTCCGATGACGTCGTGCAGATTGACCACGACTGCGTCCAGCTGCTTCGACGCGAGCTTGCTGCGTCCACGCTCGATCGCCGCAGGCATTCCAGCAGACGATGACTCCAGCGCGAACCCTACAACCACGCGGCTACCTTTATCCGCGGCGAGCCCCTTGACGATGTCGGGGTTGGGCTCGAGTTCGATACTGAGACGGCCAAGCTCCCGGGCTGGCTTACCCGCGCGTCGATGCGCCGGGCGCCAATCGGAGACCGCAGCCGCGGCGATCGCGATGTGAGATGTCGCGAATACGTCTTCGGCCGCCTCCTGCATCTCCAGGGCAGAAGTCACCGAAATTACTTCGATGCTCTCGGGCGGACGAACGTCTGCAGGCCCCATCACAACGACGGGACGATGCCCTGCTGACAAGGCGGCTTCCGCGAGGGCGCACCCCATTCTTCCCGAGCTCGCGTTGCTCAGAAATCGGATGTCATCCAGGTGTTCGCGGGTTGGTCCCGCGGTGATCAAGATGCTCAGCATGCCCCCCCCGCTGCTCCCGAGGCCCGCCCGGCCGCATGAGCAGCGCGTCCTATCGTAGTAACACCGCAGCCTGAAGGGAGAAAAAACAGCCGGAGACATCTACGACGGTCGTCACAAATCCTAACGCAGCCATCGTTTTCATCGTGCCAGCCCCACGCTTTCTCTTGATCACCGTCGGCCTCGCAGCGGCCTCGTGTTACTCGCCGGAGGCCAACCGCGAGTGGGCCGACCGGGCCGTCTACAGCGTGCTGGACAAGGCCTCTGAGAAGGTCTTGGGGGAGACGCGTGATTTCGTCGTCGAGCGCCCAGTAGACACCCTGAGGCGGCGGCTGCTAACGACCCGCGAGCCGATCCAGCTGTCGCTCGCGGACGCGCTCGATGTCGCCGCGGAGAACAGCCGCGAGTTCCAGCGCCAGAAAGAGTCCCTCTACCTCGCCGCGCTCAACCTGACCTCGACGCTGAACGACTTCCGCGTTCGCTTCGGCGGCGGCGCCAACAGCGCCGCCAGCGGGCAAAGCGACGCCGGCGACACCGCCTCGATCACCAACGGCGTCGACCTCAGCGCGCGCGCCACCTCCGTCGCTGGCGCCAACATCTTGGTCAGCTTCGCAGACACGTGGCTCCGGCAGCTCCTCAGCACCGGCGACCAGTTCGACGGGAGCCCGCTGCTAAACCTGACGATCACGCAGCCGCTGCTACGCGGAGCGGGCCGCCAGATCGCACGCGAGCCGCTGACCCAAGCCGAGCGCAACGTCATCTACGCCATCCGTGACTTCGAGCGCTACCGATCTCAGTTCGCTATCGACCTCGTCGCCGACTACTGGAACGTCGTCCAGCAGATGGCCGACCTGAGAAACGTCGAGTCCAACTACGCGAGCTTCAAGCTGTCGCGCGAGCAAATTGAAGAGCTCTACAACGCCGGCCGACGCACCATCGTCGACCTCGGGCGAGCCCAACAGAGTGAATACAGCTCGGACGCACAGCGGGTCCGGGCGGCGAACCAGCTGCAGAACAGTCTCGACAGCTTCAAGCTCACGCTCGGCCTGCCGATCACCGCCCAGATCACCCTGGACCCCGAAGAGCTCAAGAGGCTCGTCGAGGCAGGCGTCCAAGAGGTCGACATTGAAGAGTCGGCGGCGGTTCGCCTGTCTCTACAGCGACGCTACGACTACCAGACCATCGTCGATGAAGTCGAAGACGTCGGGCGCCGCGTCCTGATCGCCGCGAATGCGCTCAACCTCGGCTTGGACTTCACGGCTGCCATCTCGGTGCCTGGCGACGCCGACGCACCGAACACGCTCGACTGGTCAAAGATCAACTGGTCCGCGGGCGTGAGCCTTGACCTATTCCTCGACCGTATCCCGCTACGCAACGCCTACCGCAGCCAACTGATCACGTTCGACAGAACGCTGCGCGCCCGCGAACAGGCTGAGGACCAGCGGACCGCCGCTGTGCGACGTTCACTCCGCAACATCCAAGCAGCGCTCGACAGCTACAAGATCCAAAAGTTCGCGGTCGATCTCGCCGAGCAACGCGTCGAAGCGACGACCGACCTCTACGCCGCGAACAGAGTCGCCGCGCTCGACAAGCTCGACGCGCAAGACTCTCTCTTAAGCGCCCAGCTCAACCGCAACGCCGCGATCGTTGATTATGCGATCGCGAGGCTGCAACTAATGAATGACTTGGAGGCCGTCCGCCTGTCCCCGCAAGGGCTGCGGTTTGATCTCAAACTCCCGATGCCGGAGAGCGCCGAATAACATGCGTCACCGCAAGCCAGCTTCTTTCACCCTGCTGCTCGCAGCGCTGCTCGGCAGCTGCAGCGACGACCAGGCACGCTCCGACGATCGCGTAACCCTCTACGAGGTGAGCCGCGAGGACCTGCCGATCAACGTCAAGGAAGGCGGCGAGCTCGTCGCCGTGAACGAGGTCGAAGTGAAGTCACAGATCGAGGGGAGCGCCACGATCCTAAGCTTGGTCCCCGAAGGCACGCTCGTGAAGAAGGGCGACAAGCTGGTCGAGCTCGACGTAACCGACTTGATCGAGAAGCGAGCCTCGCAGGAGATCTCGGTAGAGAAGGCCAAGAACGCCCTTGAGCAGGCGCGCACGGCGCAACAGATCTTGGAGAAAGAGCTGTTGGCGACGCTCAACACGGCGGAGTCACAGCGACAGATCGCCTCGATGGAGCTGCAGAAACTGCTGGGCGCAAAGGGCGGCCAAGGCTCAGAGGGCAAGAACGCAGACATGGTCCAGCGGCTGCGAGAGCTCGTGAACCCGCCTCCGTCGAAGGACGGGCCGACACGCGCCTCGGATCAGCCGACGAAGAAGACGCAGCTCGTCGGTCAAGTGCACCCGCAGAACTATTCGGGCCTGATCGCGAAGGTGCAGAAGCTGCTGACCGTCGAAGGCGAAGACGGCGATCCGCTGAAGCGCGACATGGGCGAGATGGCCAACAAGATCCTGCAGCAGGCGGACACCATTCGTCTCGCGATGGCGGACCTAAAAGTGAAGGAGGACACCGCGGCTCACAGCCGCCGGCTAGCCGAAAAACAATTCATCACGCGCAATGAGCTCGAGCGCGACGAACTCGCCTTTCAGAGCCAAGCCTCGAAAGTAACGATCGCCTGGAACGATCTAGAGCTGCTGATCAACTACACCCTGCAGCGAGATAAAATCGAGTTCCGCCAGAACCTAGAAAACGCGCAGATCGAGGTCGCGAGGGTCAAGGCGAAGAACGACGCCGAGCGCAAGAACTCGCAGTTCGACACCGACGCCAAGCAGAAGGAATACGAGATCGCTAGCGACCGCTTGGCGACGCTGAATCGCCAAATCGAGAACTCGGTCATCTTCTCTCCCGGTGAAGGCCTCGTCGTTTATTCCAAGGTCTCCAGAGGTCGCGGCGACAGCGAGCCCGTCGAGGAGGGGACCAACGTCCGGCAGTATCAGACGATCATCATCTTGCCCGACAACAGCAAGCTGAAGTGCCGCATCAAGGTGCAGGAGGCGATGGTGGAGAAGGTCCGCCGCGGCTTACCTGCCCACATCAGCGCCGAAGTCCGCCCCAACGACGTGCTGACCGGCCGCGTGACCTACGTCGCGCCCGTTGCCGATTCAGCCAGCCGATGGTCCGGCAACGACAAGAAGGTGTACACGACGGAGGTCATGCTCGACGGCGTCAACCGCGACGAGTCGCTGAAGGCGGGCATGAAGGCCGCTGCGACCATCACGGTCGACACGGTGCCTGACGTGCTGACCGTGCCGATCCAAGCGGTCCGCCGCGATCGCGCCGTCAACTACATCTGGAAGTCAGGCCCCGCGGGCCCGCTTGCGGTCCCCGTGAAGGTCGGCGCGAACAACCAGGAGAAGGTCGTCGTGCTTGAGGGCGTGTCGGACGGCGACATGGTCTACCGCACCCCGCCAGGAGGACAGGCCGACCCGAAGTTTGACCAGCCCGAGGCGCCGCTCCCTGAGCCGCTCCAAGAAGTCAGCGGCGACGAAGTAACCAGCGACGAAGCTACCATCGACAGAGCTACCAGCGACAAAGCTACCAGCGACAGAGCGACCGCGCGCAGCGACGCCGCCGCGAACTACCGAGGCCGCGGCCGGAGCAGCAAGCAATACGCGCAGATGACGCCCGAGGAGCTGGGAGAAGCCAAGTCGCAGCTAAGCCGCTTGGCGAGCAGCATGAGCAACTGGATGAGCGGCGAGCGATTGGAGCGCCAAATCCAGAAGATCAACGCGATCGTCAACGCCATCGACCAGAAGAAGTTCGAAGAAGCCCAGCGCCTGCGAGACGCCATGATGCAATTTAGCGGTGGCGGTCGCGGCCGACGGCCGAGCGGCGGTCGCCCAGACGGCGGTCGCGGCGGAGAGTAGGGCCGTGTCCTCGAACGAGATCATCGCCGAGTTCGTCGACGTCCATCGACACTACAAGATGGGCGACAACGTCGTGCGCGCCCTGAACGGCGTCTCGATGAAGGTAAGCAAAGGTGACTACCTGACGATCATGGGGCGCTCCGGCTCCGGCAAGAGCACGATGCTGAATCTCCTCGGGTGCCTAGACCGCCCCACCCGCGGCGAATACCGCGTCGGCGGCCGAGACGTCAGCAAGCTCGACGACGACGCCCTGTCAAACGTCCGCGGCCACGAGATCGGCTTCATCTTCCAGTCGTTCAACCTCATCCCGCAGCTAACCGTCCTGGAAAACCTTGAGGTGCCGCTGTTCTACCAAGGCCGCGTCGGCGCTGAATCTCGCGAGAAAGCCGAGTACCTGGCTGACCGGGTCGGGCTGGGGCAACGCCTAGCGCACAAGCCGCTGGAGCTGTCAGGCGGCCAGCAACAGCGAGTCGCGATCGCGCGCGCGCTGATGAACGACCCCTTGTTCCTCCTCGCGGACGAGGCGACGGGCAACCTTGACAGCAACACCGAGGCGGAGATCCTCGACCTGTTCGACGACCTCAGGCCAGACGGCGTGACGATCGTCATGGTCACGCACAACCCGACCGTCGCGCAGCGCGCCGACCGCACCCTCTGGCTCAAGGACGGCGAGGTTGAGAAGCTCGTCACGAACGCGGACCGGGCTGACGCCGCGCCGACCGAGGAGAGCCTGTGATCCGCGACACGTGGCGCATTGTCAGGCTGGGGCTCAAGAGCCTGATGCTGCACAAGCTCCGCAGCGCCCTCACGACTGCGGGCATCTTATTCGGCGTCGCGTCTGTCATCGCGATGCTCGCCGTCGGCGAGGGCGCCAAACAGGACGCCCTTGAGCGGTTCCAAGACATGGGCGTCACGAACCTGATCGCGCGGAGTAAGAAGCCCGCCGAGACCGCGACCAGCAACTCTCAGAGCCTGTGGTCCGCGCTGTCCTACGGCTTGCTCTACGCCGAAGCTGACCTGATCCAAGCGTCACTGCCGACCTCCGTCGTCGCCCGAGTTCGCGAAGCGAAACGACCGATGATCCGAGGTGAACACTTCCACACGTCGATCATCGTCGGCACCGAGCCGAGCTTTTTAGAACTCACGAACATGCAGGTTCGTGAAGGCCGCTGGCTCGGTGACATCGACGACCGCCGCCTCGCGAACGTCTGCGTTCTCGGCGCGACGCTTACGCGGCTGCTGTTCCCGCTCGAGAACCCGATGGACCAGACCGTGCTGATCGGCGACGACGACCGCTATCGCGTCGTCGGCGTCCTCAGCGAGCAAGGACGCACCGCTGGCGCCGGCAGCACCCCATACGACGAGTGCATGTTCATCCCCCTGCACACCCACCAGCGCCGCTTCGGCGACGTCAACACCACGCGCTCCGGGGGGTCTTTCTCGCGCGAGCGGGTCGAGCTGGCCGAGGTGAAGGTCAAAATGCCGTCTTCCGAGGACGTCGCCGCTGGCGCGCAGGTCATCCGCGACCTCCTCGCACAACGCATCGAAGAGACCGGCGACGTCCTCGTCACGGTGCCGCTGGAGCTGCTGAAGCAAGAGGAGGAGAGCAAGCGGATGTTCAACATCGTGCTCGCGGTGATCGCCTCCATCAGCCTGCTCGTGGGCGGCATCGGCATTATGAACGTCATGCTCGCGACGGTCACCGAGCGGACACGAGAGATCGGTATCCGCCGCGCGCTCGGCGCCAAGAAGAAGCACGTCGTCCAGCAGTTCTTGGTAGAGGCAGGCGTGCTTTCAGCGCTCGGCGGGGTCGTCGGCGTCACGCTCGGAGTCGGCCTGCCCTTTTTGATCACGACGTGGTTCGCGCAGAAGACGATCATCCTGCCGCAGCACGTGATGCTCGCGTTCAGCATATCAGCCGCGGTCGGCGTCGTGTTCGGGCTATACCCAGCCTGGCGAGCCGCGAACATGGACCCGGTAGAAGCCCTGCGTCACGAATAAGGGGGCGAGGCGGTGAGCCCGGCCAGGGCTTCGCCAGCGACGTAAGTCAGCAGCCGCTCTTGATCGCCTGAAGCGCGTCGTCTTCCTGATCGAAGATCGAGAGGTGATTCGCGATGCGCATGATCTCGAAGATCTTCAAGATGAACGGCTTGATGTTGCTGAGGCAGAGCTTGCAGCCGTGCGAAGACGTCACGTTGTTGGCGACGATGATGAGGCCGACGCCGCAGGAGTCGATGATCTTGACGTTGTCGAGGTTCAGCACGAAGTGCTCATAGCCTTCCTCAACCTTCTCGTTGATGGCGTCCTTGAGGGCCTCCTTCAACGAGTCCGTAACGTAGAAATTAAGGCTCCTGTCGTTGAACGAGATGATGACCGTCTTGTCATCATGCAGCGTCGTGACGCTCAGCCCCTGGCTCTTCTTTCCCACGATTTCCATCACGTCACCTCGATGCGAACGCCCACGAAGCTACGGAGGCCGCAACTACCTCATCGGCTCAGGGGACGACGTGGGTTGAGCGCGGCTGCGAAATACCGCCCCACCGCATACTGGTCTGCTCGGCCCTACCCCTGCAACTAGGCCGCTAGCAGGCCCCTGCGGACCGTCCGGGGGACGGCGCAGCGGCCCGCGCCCCCGGCGCTTGGTCCAGCGCGTATCGCTGCGAGATGTTCGCGCGGCCGATGTCGGCCAACATCTCGGGGCTCTTCTTGATGCCCAGCTGGCAGGCCTTGTTCGCGACGCTCGCGACAGACCTCCCCAGCGCCTTCGCGACCGTGAGATTGTCACGGTGAGGATACAACTCGCGCAGCACCCTGACGTCGTCTTGAGACCATCGCGGCATCGAAGATGGAGGCGGCTGCTCGCCAGCGCCGGACGGCGCTCCGGCGTTGATCGACGCCCGAAACCGCTTGTCCTTCGCCAAACACAACTTCTCGGCGACTAAACCGATCTCCAGGGGGCTGCGAAGCAGCGCGACCTCGAGGTCTTTGTCGCGCCGCGTGCCATAGAGCTTTTTTAAGGCGCGCTGCTCTTCGCGGGTCCAAGGACCGCTGCGCAGGCCGCGGCGCAGCTCCTCTGCCCGGCGTAGAACTTCGCTGCTGGGGCGTCCCAGAAGCAGGCCGAGCAGGCGAGGCTCCAACACACCCCAGGATCGCCGCAACATGAGGTCCTCCTCAGCAGTCCAGGGCCCTTGCCGCTGAGGGCCGCGCAGCAGCGACAGCGCCTTGCGCTGCACGCTGTCCGGCGACCGCCGCAGCAAGACCGCCGTTTGCTCGACGCCGCGGTGCGGGAACAGCAGGCGTAGACGCTCGAGCTCCTGGACGGACCAATTGCCGCGACGCAGTGGGCGGTCGCTCACGACGGAGCGCCCTCTTCGGCGGGCGATCCGTCAGACCCCCGCAGCTGCTCAGACCAACGGGGCAGGACCTCGCTATGGATCATCTTGCGCACAGCGCTGGTGGAGTGCAGGGAGAGCGCCCGGCGCGCGATCACGCGACACTCCTCAAGTGAGAAGCTACGCAGCATCAGCTTCACGCGCGGCAGGAAGACCGGAGCCATCGACAATTCGCGGTAGCCGAGGCCGAGCAGCACCGGTGTGAACCAGTGGTCGCCCGCGATCTCACCGCAGATCGACGCGCTCTTGCCCGCTTCGCTCGCCATCTCGGCGATCTGCGCTAGCACCCGTAGGACCCCGGGATGGAAAGGGTCATACATCTTGGCGACGCGCTGGTTGTCGCGGTCGACCGCGAGGAGGTACTGGACGAGGTCGTTGGTGCCAACAGAGACGAAGTCCACCACCGGCAGGATCTCCGGCAACACCGAGACCATGACCGGGACCTCAACCATGACGCCGAACTCGATGCGCGGGTCGAAAGGCACGTTGTTGGCGCGCAAGTCGGCCGTGAGCTGGTCTAAGACCTCGCGACAACGCACAACCTCCGAACGCGTCGTCACCATCGGCAGCATGATGCGCACGTGTCCCTCGGCGCTGGCCTGCAGGATCGCCCGCAGCTGCGTGTAGAGGATGTCCGGCCAATCCAGGCAGAGGCGGATGCCGCGCCAGCCGAGCACAGGGTTGCGCTCATCGGGCATCTTGAAGTAGCCCAGCGGTTTGTCCCCGCCGACGTCCAGCGCGCGGAAGGTCACCGGCTTGCCGTCCGCGATCTCTACGGCACGGCGATACATCGACACCTGCTCCTCTTCGGTCGGGAACTGACGTCGCTCCATGAACGCGAACTCGGTGCGGAACAACCCGATCCCAGCCATCGTCCCCAGCTCCAACCGCGCGACGTCTTGCACGCTCTCGGCGTTAGCCATGAGTCGCACCTTCGTCCCGTCCGGCGTCACTGAGGGCTGGAAGCGCAGCTCGGCGATCCGTGACTCGACCGAGCGCTGCTCTTGCAATCGCCGCTCGTAATCCGCGAGCTCCTCAGGCTTGGGGTCTAAGAGAACGACGCCGGCGTCGCCGTCAAGGATCGCGAGCGCGCCGTTGCTGGTCTCCTGCATCACCTTGTCGATGCCGACAATCGCCGGAATCCCGAGTGAACGAGCCAGGATCGCTCCGTGAGAGTACTTGCCGCCGTGGGCGGTCACGATCCCGCGGATATGTTCGCGATCCAGGATACCAGCGTCGCTGGGGAGGAACTCGTCAGCGGCGAAGAGGTAGTCGGCGCCATTCGCTGTGTAGATCTGCCGCCCCGTGGTGACGAGCGCGCCGACCAGTTGTCGCCCAATGTCGCGCAGGTCCGCCGCGCGTTCGCGCATCGCGGCGTTCTCCATCTGCTCGAAGACGGATTCGTAGCGCGCGACCACGCGCTGAAGAGCCACCTCCAAGTTGCACTTGTGCTGTTCGATCTCTCCCTCGATCTCCTTGAGGAAGGTCTCGTCGTGCAGGATCGCCATCTGTGCGTCATAGATGCGCACGTCCTGCTTGCCGATCGCCCCAGCGAGCTCTTGCTGGATGCTGCTGAGGTTCTCTGTCACAGAGGTGACGGCGCCAAGCAGCCTCGCCTTCTCCGCCTCGACGCGGTCGTCCTCCACCTTCCACATCGGGATCTGGTCCAACGTGGTGTGGAAGTGCACGACAGGAGCGATCGCGATCCCTGGAGCTGCAGCAATGCCTTTGAGTCGCCGAGTCATCGGTAGCACCCCGTTTTCGGGGACGGTGACGCACTTTGCAACACGCCTGCTTCATCCACGCGCCGCCGCGTGCCGATCACCGGAGGAGACCTGCGGAGGAACGCCACCATGACTCGACCCAGAGATGCCCGCGACGCAGCAGCAGACCTGCCGAGCTTCCTCGGCGATGCGAGGCCACAAAGTCGCGAGCTAGGAGGAATTTCTGGCGCGCCAGCCCGTCGTCGAGCGGCTGCAGACTCCCGGCCTCACGACCGCGAAGAACGTGACCCACTCTCGAACCTCGCGCACGGAGCCCCGTATGAGGATGACGCTTACCAATACGGTGAAGGCGACCCCGCCGCGAGCGCGGCGCGTGAGCCGCGGCAGCAACGCGCCGCGCTGGCGCGCGCCGACGGCGTCGCGGCGATGATCATAGGCGCCGTCATCGTGCTCGCAGGCGTAGCCCACTGGATCGACCCTGGGTTGACGCACGCCCTCAGTGAAATTGGGGGGGCTGCGGCGTCGCTGGTGACGGTCGGCGTCGTTGTCCTGTCGTCAGGCTTCGCTCGCCACCAACTCGGGCGCCTCCAGCGACAGCTCAAGGAGACCGAACAGCTGCGCGCGCGCCGCGACGAAGAAATCTGGGACCGACTAGACGTACTGCTCGAAGGTGGCGCCGTTCACGCTGGCAGCGATCAGCGACTCGAACACGTCATGCTCGCGCTGCAACGTCAGGACCAGAAGATCAACAACCTGACGAAGGCCACGAAGATGTACGGCAAGCCGCTGATGGAGGTCGCGACCCAAACAGCTGAGATCGCCGGCACGCTCGAGCGCTCCACAGAGTTCTCAGCTGACTCGTCGCCCGACCTCGCCGCAGCGGTCGCCAAACTGGACACCATCGCCGTGGCGACGGTCGCGGTGCGCCGACAGCTCGAGGACGGAAGCCAGAAGCTTGACAGCGTCATCGAGCAGCTCCGCACTGACGGATCGCTGATGAACTCCCAGGTCGAACGCCAAGCGAAGATCGCCGACCTTGTGAGCCGCATCGAAGACGACGTCCAACATCTCCGTCGCGATGACGTCGAGAGCCTAGAAGCCTGCATCCGCGAGGTGCAGCGCGAAGTCGCCGCGCTCGCGACCGTGACCTCACGGACCAAGGACGTCGGATCCGAGAATGATCGCTCCGCTGATGAGCAGCCGCAGATCGCCAGCGGGAAGGCGCCACCGACGGAGACGGCGAGCTCCAGCGGCTACGCCGCCGGCGCGCGCAAGAGCGGAGGCCAGACCGTGCTCGGCGCGATCGCGAAGCTCAAGCAGCTCAAGGGCTGATCGCGCACGACGACTCCCGGTATCATTCCATAATGAGCGAGGCGCGGTCTGATCGTTGTCCGATCTGCGGAGGCGACAACTCTTGCACCGTGATCACCGACGAAGTCAGCGGTGAGCCTGAGTCCTGCGCTGACTGCTGGTGCCAGAGCCGCTCCTTCTCGGCGACGCTGCTGGAGCGCGTACCCGATGAGCTGCGGGACGCGGCCTGCATCTGCAGGCGGTGTTCTAACGCGGCCGACCGCGAAGCCGCCGAAGGTGTCACCTTCACGGTCGACCCCGGCGGTCGCCCCGCCGTACGCCTCCAACACGAAGGCGACGACGCCTTGATCGCGCTAGCGGGCGCGCAGTTGCTCTCCTGGAGGTCTGCTGACGAAGAGATCTTCTGGACGTCAGGCGCGCCGGAGTACGTCGATCGCCAGCCTGTCCGCGGCGGCGTCCCTGTGGTCTTCCCGTGGTTCGGCGACCACCCAGATGACCGCGACAAGCCCGCCCACGGCTTCGCGCGCAGCTGCGATTGGCAAGTCGTCTCGACGGCGCCATCCGCCGTCACGCTCGCGCTCCGAGACGACCCTGCGACGCTCGCAGCGTGGCCGCACGAGTTTTCTCTGGAGCTGCACGTCGCGTTATCCGAAGCGTTGCATATCCGCCTGACGACGCACAACCCGGCCGAACACGCAGTCACCTTCGAGCAGGCCCTGCACACGTATTTCGACGTCGGCGACGTGCGAGCAGCGTCGATCAGCGGGCTGGAAGGCGTCCCCGTCACCGAGCACGCGTCGCGCCCCGAGCGCGCCTGGGACCGCTACGCGCCGCTGCGCTTCCGGTCAGAGACCGACCGAGTGTTTCAGGGCGCGCCCGCAGAGATCGCGCTTCAGGCGCCCGCGCTGCGACGAGAAGTCCGGCTAGAGACACAGGACGCAGCTTCGGCGATCGTGTGGAACCCCTGGCCAGAGAAAGCGGCGCGGCTTTCGCAGATGAACGCAGACGACTGGCAGAGCTTCTGCTGCGTCGAGACTGCGAACTGCAAGGAGAACGCCGTCACGCTCGAGGCAGGCGCACGCCATCAGATGACGCTGACGCTCCGCCGCGCTCAGCGCTGACCAGCCTGTGCGTCGGCGACCTTGACGAAGTGCGCCGGGCGGTTCGTCGTGACCATCCGACAGCCCAGCCCTAGGCATCTGCGGAACTCGTCTTCGTCGTCGACGGTGTAAACGCAGAGCAGACGGCCGGATTTAAGCACCCATCGCGCCGCCGCCTCGGTCAACCTGTTGTGACCCCAATGCACGACTTGAGCGCCAGTCCGCGCCACGCCCGCCAGTCGCGCCGGCGTCGGGTCATCGCCGCCGAGCGCGCCGATCAGCAGCCGCGGCTCCGCTGCGTGGACCTGCTCCAACCACTCCCAATCGAACGACTGCACCAACACGTCGTCGACCACGTCCAGTCGGCGCAGCTCTTCGACCAGCGCGCGCGCGTCGCCGCCCTTGCGCTCGATCATCGGGATCGCCGGCGCGATCGCCGCGAGCGCCTCCTCCAGCGTGGCGATCCGCGCACCGCAGAAG
>NYVR01000114.1 GCA_002684655.1 Planctomycetota bacterium
CGCAGCGCGCGGGCGTCCATGCGGGCAGCATCCCCTTGGTCGTGTTCGCGCGCCAGCAAGATCCGCGCGTCTGCGCCCGAGCCACGGCGGCTACCGCGCAGGCCGCGGATTGGGGAGTTCCCGCCGGCGGAAGTTCGGATACTTTATGCACATGCATGAGGTGGACGACCGCGACGACCCGCCGGCGCAGCGAGATGACGCTGCGCGCGGGCCCGCGCAACTGACGGGGCTGCGCCGCTCGGACCCGCCCACGAAGGCCGCAGGCCTCAAAGCCGTGAAGGTCGCGCTCGACCACATGAAGCGCGAAGGCTACGGCATGGTCGAGGCGACCCGCGCGCTGCAGCGAATGAACCAGAAGGATGGCTTCGACTGTCCTGGGTGTGCGTGGCCCGACCCAGACGACCGCCGCTCGACGATGGCGGAGTACTGCGAGAACGGCGCCAAGGCCTTCGCCGAAGAGGCGACCAAGGCGCGGTGCGACGCCGACTACTTCGCACGTCGGGCAGTGATCGACCTCGCGACGATGTCGGACTTCGAGTTGTCACAGGCTGGTCGTCTCGCGGAGCCGATGGTGTTGCGACCCGGCGCGACGCACTACGAACCGATCTCCTGGGACGACGCGTTCGGCGTGGTCGCTGACGAGCTCAACGGCTTAGACAGTCCGGACGAGGCGTTGTTTTACACGTCAGGGCGAACCAGCAACGAAGCGGCGTTTTTGTATCAGCTGTTCGTGCGGCAGTTCGGCACCAACAACTTGCCCGACTGCTCCAACATGTGCCACGAATCGAGCGGCGTCGCCCTCGCCGAGACCGTGGGCATCGGCAAAGGCTCGGTGACGCTCGAAGACGTCGAGAACGCCGAGCTGGTCGTCGTGATCGGGCAGAACCCGGGCACCAACCACCCCCGGATGTTGTCGGCTTTGCAGCACGCCAAGCGGCAAGGCGCCAAGATCGTGGCCGTCAACCCGCTCAAGGAGGCCGGGCTGCTGCGTTTCCAGCACCCACAGTCGCCGCGCGACCTGCTGCTGGGAGCGACCGAACTGACCGACCTCTACCTGCAGGTGCGGGTAAACGGAGACGTCGCCTTCCTCAAAGCGGCGCTCGCGCTGCTGCTTCGGCGTGAACGCGCGGCGCCTGGCTCGGTGTTCGATCACGCGTTCATCGAGGAGTTCACCGACGGCTACGAGGCTCTCGTCGAGGACCTAGAGCGCCAAGACGTCGACGCGCTCGTCGGTGAATCCGGCCTCAAGTTGGCCGAGGTGGAGGCGTTCTGCGACCTCGTCGTCGAGCGCCCCAAGATGATCATCTGTTGGGCGATGGGCCTGACGCAGCATCGCAACGGGGTCGAGAACATCCGCGAGGTCGTCAATCTGCTCTTGCTGCGCGGCGCGATCGGGAAGCCCGGCGCGGGCACCTGCCCGGTGCGCGGCCACAGCAATGTCCAGGGGGACCGCACCGTCGGCATCTGGGAGCGCCCGCCAGCGGCCTTCTTAGACCGCCTCGGCGCGGAGTTCTCGTTCGAGCCGCCGCGCCGGCACGGCCACTCGGTCGTGCATGCGATCGAGGCGATGCGAGACGGCGAGGGCAAAGTCTTCATCGCGATGGGCGGCAACTTTCTGTCGGCGACCCCTGACACGGACGTGACCGCCGCCGCGTTGCGTCGCTGTCGACTGACGGTGCACGTGTCGACCAAGCTCAACCGCAGCCACCTGATCCACGGACAGACGGCGCTCATTCTGCCGTGCCTCGCGCGCAGCGAGCGAGACGTGCAGGCAGGGGGGGAGCAGTTCGTGACCGTGGAGAACAGCATGGGCATGGTGCACATGTCGCGCGGCGGGCGCGAGCCGGCGTCGTCGTCGTTGCGCTCGGAGGCGGCGATCGTGGCAGGCATGGCCGAGCAGGTGTTGGCAGGCCGCACCGAGGTCGACTGGCGCGGGATGGTCGCCGACTACGACCGCGTCCGCGCGTCGATCGAGCGCGTCATCCCGGGCTTCGACGACTACAACCGTCGCGTACGCGAGCCGGGTGGGTTCGCGCTGCCCAACGGGCCGCGTGAGCGGCGCTTCCCGACTGCGACGGGGAAGGCCCGCTTCACCGTCAACCGGGTTCCGCACGTGCCTGTCGGCGAGGACGAGCTGCGGTTGATGACGATCCGCACGCACGACCAGTTCAACACCACGATCTACGGCCTCAACGACCGCTACCGCGGCCTCGCTGGTGAGCGTCGCGTCGTCTTGATGAACAAGGATGACATGGATCGCCGCGGGATCCCTGACGAAGGGTTGGTCGACATCGTGGGGCGCCGCGAGGCCGCTGGCCGCGTCGCCGAGCGCTTCCTCGCGGTCGCCTACGAGATCCCCGAGGGGTGCGCTGCGACCTACTTCCCCGAGGCTAACGTGCTGGTTCCGCTCGCGGTACGGGCCGACCGATCGGAGACGCCAGCGTCCAAGTTGGTCGTTGTCGACGTTCGTCCGGCTCGCGACCTTCAGCGATGAAGCTGCCCGCGCGGCGAGCTTATGCGTCACCGCGGCAGGGCCGCCTCCCCCTGGAGGCAACTCGATTTCCCGACTTCCCTGGCAACGCGAAAAAATGAAGTATCTGCACACGATGGTGCGCGTCACCGATCTCGAGCAGTCGCTCGCGTTTTACTGCGACCACCTCGGCCTCGAGGAGGTCCGAAGGAAAGACAACGAGAAGGGCCGCTTCACCTTGGTGTTCCTCGCGGCGCCGGGTGACGAGGACGCGCAGGTTGAGCTCACCTACAACTGGGACCCTGAAGATTACGGCGAAGGCCGCAATTTTGGCCACCTCGCCTACCAAGTCGACGACATCTATGCAGCGTGCCAGCGGCTGATGGACGCGGGCGTCACGATCAACCGTCCGCCCCGCGACGGTCGCATGGCGTTCGTGCGCTCCCCGGACAACATTTCCGTGGAGCTCCTGCAGCGCGGCGACGCGCTGGACCCCGCTGAGCCGTGGGCTTCGATGCGCAACGCCGGGCGCTGGTGACAGCGCGGAGCGCGGCTCGGTCCGCGAAAAGGCGCCGCGGCTTGCTGTTGGGAAACGTGGCCTCGATTCCTGATACTGCAACCACGCTGCGCGGTCACCTCTAGACGCGCGCGACGAGACAGCCTCCGAGAGCCGCTATGACAAAGCCGAACGCCTCACAATCTACGTCCAGCTCGATCCCCGGCCTCGCTGTAATCGGATGCATGTTGACCGGCCTCTTTGGCTTCTGGTTTGCCTTCGAACACGAGCAAGGCATGGGGCTGCTCGCGTCCGCTGTGGCGTTTGGCGCCTTAGTGTTCTGCAGCTTCAACCGCTGAGCGCGCTCGCTGGCTCTATCGCCGCTGTTTGCCGGCCCAGGCGATGTGGCGCTGAAGCTCGGGCGCTTGGCGAAGCTCGGCGACCGTCGTATAGCGCTTCGCGAGCGTCATCTCATCGAAGGCCCGGTGGACGGCGCTGTGGCACAGGCGGCACAGGAAGGCGCCCTGCTGAAGACCTCCGCGGTCATAGGTGCGCTTGAAGAACGCGCGCTTGTGCACTTTTCGCGGGATCAGGTGGTGAAACGTGAGCTCGCGGCGCGCGCTACAAAGTTCGCAATGCTCGGGCCGCGGTGGTCGCATGCGTCACAGTGTAGCCGTCACGCGCGCCGCGCAGGTCGGCGCGCGTGACCTCCGCGGTCTCAGTCGCGCTCAACCGCGGTGCCAGTCGCCTCGCCGGCTTTGGGTTTGCGCAGCACATCTACGGCCGCGATGCCGGAGAGGACCTCGACGCGGATCCCGTCGGATAACCCGAGCTCGACCGCGCGGCGTTCAAACCTGCCAGGCTGGACCTCGACCTCGACGAACGGCTCGCCGTTCTCGAACATTAGCAGGCTCTCGTCGACGGTCAGGACCTCGTGACGTTGGTCGAGCACGATGTCCGCGTTAGCGCTGTAACCCGACCGAAGGAAGGTGCCTTCCTGCAGCTGCATGGCCGCGCGGATCTCGAACTGGATCGCGCCCTCGAGCAGGTTGCCCTTGGGCGCGATGTATTCGAGCACGGCTCTGAAGCGCTGGTTCTGCAGCGCCCCGATCCGCACGTCGAGGGACATGCCCTTGCGGATTTTGCCGACCTCGGACTCGTCGATCTGGCCCAGGTAGATCATGTCCGACATGTCGGCGACGACGGCGAGCGTGCTGCCGGGATTAAAGGTGTTGCTCTCGATGATCGAGGCGCCCTCTTTCTCTGGTACGTCGAGCACCATGCCGTCGACGGTTGATCGCACCTCGTTGGTAGCGACGCCCGCCTCGCGCGCCGCCCGGCTCGCGCCCTCCAGCACCAGCTCCAGGCTCTCTTCGGCGTCCGCCAGCTCCTGCTTCCGCAGGTCGCGTTCATATTGCAGCGGAGTCACCGCGCTGTTGGCGACGATGCCCTGGGCGTTGAGTGAACGCTGTCTCTCAAGCTCGATGCGGGCGTTCTCTAGTCGAAGCTTGGCCTGCCTGACGCCGGCCTGGGCGCGCTGCAGCTCGGAGATGTTGGGCACGACTCGGATGCGCGCCACCAAGTCGCCTTTCTTCACGTGTTGGCCCGGTTCGACCACGAGCTCGTCGAGGATGCCCGAGACGCGCGCTTTGATCTCGATCTCCTTGCGCGGCACGATCGATCCGGTCGCGACGGTCTTCTGGATCACGTCCCCGACGACCGGCGCGCCGGTCTCTATGACCTCGGGCGTCACCTCGGACTTCTCGTAGAGGTAGACGCCGGTCCAGCCGAGGGTGCCCAAGAAGGCGATCAGGAGCAGGTATGGGAGCAGTCGAGCCATGCTGATCATTCGGCGCGGAACGCGTCGACGGGGTGGATCCGCACGGCCGCGCGCGCGGGGATCAGTCCGGAGATCATACCCGTGAGCACGAGGATCCCTGCTGCTGCGATCCCGATCTCCAGGTCTATCGACGGTGGCGCCAGCATACCGCTGTCGTCGGGGAGCAGCGGTCCTGCGAACTCAAGGAGCGCGATACCCGCCAGCAGCCCCAGATAGCCCGCGACCGCGGTGAGCGCCGTCGACTCCTGGAGCAGCTGGTAAACGATCGAGAAAGGCGTGGCTCCGAGCGCCTTACGAATGCCGATCTCGCGCGTTCGCTCTCGCACGACGATGAGCATGATGTTGCTGACGCCGATGATGCCAGCCAGCAGCGTGACGACGCCGACGAACCAGATCAGGCCGCTGACTCCGGTGAACATGTTAGAGACCTTGCGGAAGTCGTTCTCGGCGTTGTAGCTACCGATGGCCTGCTTGTCGGTGGGGGCGACGAGGTGGCGCTTGCCAAGCAGCGTGCGGACCTTCTCCTCGACGGTCGAGGCGCGCACTTCCGCGGCCGCGGTGAACGCGAACCAGCCGACATATGGGACGTTGAAGGCGTGCTGGTAGGTCGCGAACGGCACGTGCACCGTGTTGTTTTGGCGGTCGCCCTCTTCGCCGCTCTGCTGCGAACGGAACAGGCCGACGACCTGGAAATAGACGCCCTGGATCTTCAAGTAAGATCCGATCACAGGCTCATCGGGGTCGTAGAGCTGCTCTCGCACGCCTGCCCCAATGACCGCGACCTTACGCCCATCGCGCATGTCGAGGTCGTTAATGAACCTGCCTGCTTCGAAGATCGCCGGTTGGATGTGTCGGAACGCCGGATAGTCGGCGGACACAAAGAAGCTGCCCGTCTTGCCGTCGCGGACGACGTTCTCGCCGTTACGCCACCCGCCCAACTGGTTGCGGGGCGCGAGATGTTCGAGCTCGGGGACGCCGACGCGGAGCGCCTCGATGTCGTCGCGCTCAAACCGCAGGTAGCGGCCCGGTCGCATCCCCATGTAGGGTTCGCTCGTGCGGTTCGCCCACAGATAGACCGAGTTGGTCGCGAACCCCTTCATGCTGCTGGTGACGCCCTGCTCAAGACCGCGGCCCACCCCGAGCATCACCACGAGCATCAGCACGCCCCAGAAGACGCCGATGCCCGTCATCAGCGTCCGGACCTTGTTCGCGCGCAGCGTCGCGAAGATCTCTTGCCACTGGTCGATCTGGAACATCGGTGAAGCGGATCAGGCGTCGCGCAGGGCGACGACCGGCTGAACGCGTGCAGCGCGGATGGCGGGGAATAATCCGGCGAGCACGCCCGACAGCACGAGCACGATCGTCGCGGTGAGGGCGATACCCAGGTCGACTTGCGGGTCACGCAGATACTCGTTGTCCGGCAGCGTCCGTTCGACGAGCTCGAGGAAGCCAACGCCGGCGAGGAGCCCTGCGTAGCCGGCGAGGCCGGTCAGCAGTAGGGCCTCCTGCACGATCGTCGACACGATGGACCAGGGCGTCGCGCCGAGCGCTTTGCGGACGCCGATCTCCTTGGTTCGTTCGCGCACTGCGATCATCATGATGTTCGAGACGCCGACGATGCCGGCGATGATGGTGCCGATCCCGACGACCCAGACGAAGATCCGGATCGCGGTGAACATCCCACGGATCCGGTTGACCTCCTCGATCGGCGTGCTGACGCGGGCCGCCTGCACGTCGGCCGGCGAAAAATGCTTGCGCGCGGCCAACAGATGCCGCGTCTGCTCGGCCGTCTGAAGCGCCGCCTCGGCGGTCGTCTCGCCGAGCGTGAACATGATCTGATCGACGGCTTCGCCTCGGCCATAGGCAACTTGAGCGGTCGTGATCGGCACGTAGATAACGCGCTGCTCGCTCTCGCCGCCGTTGTCGTCGAAGACGCCGACCACGAGGAACTGCACCTCGCCGATGGCGATGCGTTCGCCGAGTGGATCGGCGCGACCAAACAGGTAGTCGGCGACTTTTCTGCCGATCACGGTCACCTTGCGGCGCTGCTGCAGGTCGAGTTCATTGAGGAATCGGCCCGCAGTGATCGACGTGTTCTCAAGGTGGAGGTGGCCTGGGTGGACGGCCCGGGTCGAGAAGTTCGAGGTTCGGTCGCGATACCGGACGACGGCGGTGCCGCGGACATAGACGCGGCCGGTGATGTGTTCGACCGGGTCGATTTGCGAGGTGATAGCCGTGAGGTCATCGTTGTCGTAGGTGATGCGCCGGCCCACGCGGTAGCCCTCGTGGGCGACCGTGGTTTTGCCCGGTCGGACCCAGATGCTGTTCAGCGCGTCATCGCGGAAATCGTGTTCGATCTGGTTCTGTAGGCCTGATCCTGCGCCCAGCAGGACGACGAGCATGAAGATGCCCCAGGCGACCGAGAGCGCGGTCAGCGATGTCCGCAGCTTGTGGCGCGACAGCCCTTCGAAGATCTCCTGCCAACGATCCAGCATCACCCTGCGTTCGCTACGATCTGGCCGTCTCGGAGCCGGATGATTCGATCGGTGCGCGCGGCGATATCGTTCTCGTGCGTCACCACGACGATGGTGATCCCCTGGCGGTGGACCTCGTCAAGCATGTCCATGATTTGTCGCGACGTCTCCGTGTCGAGGGCGCCGGTCGGTTCGTCTGCGAAGATGACGCTCGGTCGGCCGATCAGCGCGCGGGCGATCGCGACCCGCTGCTTCTGGCCGCCCGACAGCTCCGCTGGCAAGTGGGTGGCGCGGTCGAGCAAGCCGACCTTGTCTAAGTATTCCTCGGCGACGCGTAGACGCTTGCGTCGTCCGATGCGCTGGTAGTAGAGCGGCAGCGCGACGTTCTCTAGCGCGGTCTTGAAGGGCAGCAGGTTGAACGACTGGAAGACGAAGCCGAGGTGGCGATTGCGGAAGCGCGCGGCGCGGCGCGGCGACAGGTCCCGGATCAACTCGCCGTTGAGGCGATACTCGCCTGAATCGTAGTCGTCGAGGATGCCAAGGATGTTGAGCAGCGTCGACTTGCCGGATCCCGATGAACCCATGATCGAGACGAACTGACCCGTCTCGATGGTCAGGTCGATGTCGCGCAGGACGTGCAGCGACTGCTTGCCCATGCGGTAGCCCTTGTTGACGCGACGAAGCTCGATCACAGCTCGGCCAGACTAGAGCGTCGTCGGTGGTTTCGTGGGCAGATTCGGCGCTTCTACGCTGTCAGTTGAGCGCGACGACTCCGACGTTGATCGCCGTGGCGAACAGCAGCCAGACCGCGTATGGGGCGACCATCCAACCCGCTGGCGCGTGAACGCGTCCGTAGACGAAGGTCATGATCACGACCACGGCGTCCAAGACCAGGATCTCGACGAGCGCCGCCAGCGGTGACTCCATCGTGAAGAACAACAGCGACCAGGTCGCGTTGAGCACGAATTGAACGGCATAAAGGTTGCGTATCGAAGTCGACGGCGCGCGCAACCAGACCTGCCACGAGGCGATCGCGAGCAGGGTCAAGATCGTCGTCCAGGCCGGCGCAAAGGCCCATCCGGGCGGTTGGAACCACGGTTTCTGCAATGTCTCATACCAAGTTCCCATGCCGAGCGAGGTCAGCCAGCCGCCGAGGGACAAGAGGACGAATGAAGCAGCCGCGAAGGTGATCAGCGTCCTTCGGCTTGTGGATCGATCTGAGGGCAAAGGGGCGTCGTGTATTGCGGGTGTGCTGTTGGACATGCTGAGCGTTGCTTGCGTTGTTTGTGATGTCGGGCGGCGCGATGTGCGGGCTCCATTCAGACCCGCGCGATGGCGACGATCCATCGCGCAGGCCAGCTCAGAGATCCAAGGATATGAGGGCCCCTCGGTGGAACGTCGGCGGCGCGACGCGTCGCTGACACGGAGTGGCCTTTTATCTCCATAACCTCAGCCTAGAGCGGCGCCGTCATCGAGACCACTCGTTGTGCCGCAAAGAACAGGGTCCACGATCCTCGGCCCTCGCGATGCCGCAGGCGCCGCAGAAGCGCTTTCACGACGATGCTTTCGCGCGGCCGCTGTGGACGGCCCTGCAGCGTCGCGACCGACGCTCAGCGGCGCGACTGCGCGAGTCATTCTGCGCGGCTGACGCTGGCTCTGTCCGTCGCCGTCGCGTGTGATACGACCATGCGCGCGCTCACCTCATTGTTGGTCCTGCTGCTCGCCGGTCACCTCTTCGCCCAGCGCAAGACCGAGAACGTCTTACTGGTGACGCTCGACGGGCTGCGCTGGCAGGACGTGTTCACAGGCGCCGACAACCGGATGATGAACAAGCCCGACGGCGGCGTTAAAGAGATCCGGCAGCTGCGGAAGGACTTCTATCGGGGCGACGCGGAGGCCCGCCGCGCGCTGCTGATGCCGTTCCTCTGGGAGGTCGTCGCCAAGCAGGGCCAGATCTTCGGGGACCCGAGCAGGCGGGCTCGTGCGGTGCTGACCAACCCGCACAAGTTCAGCTACCCTGGCTACAGCGAATTGCTGACTGGCGTGGTCGATGAGCGCATCAAGAGCAACAATAAGCTGCCGAACCCAAACGTGACCGTGCTTGAGTTTCTGCACGGGCTCCCTGGTTACGGCGGGCAGGTCGCGGCGTTCTCGGGGTGGGACGTGCACGAGTTCATCCTCAACGAGCAGCGCAGCGGCATCTTCTGTGAGGTCGCCTGGGATCCCGCGACGGTCGCGCGCACGCCCGCGCGCCTCGCCGCGCTCAACCGCAGCGCTCGGGCGTTGCCTCATTACTGGGGAGAGTGGTTCTGCTTTGACGTGGTGACGTATGCGCGCGCCCGCGAATACGTGCTCAGTGAGACGCCGCGTGTGCTCTACCTCGCGCTTGGCGAGACTGACGAGTGGGCGCACGCGCGCCGCTACGACATGTACTTACAGATGGCGCGCCGCAACGACGAGATGGTCCGTGACCTCTGGGAGACGATGCAGGGCATGGAGCAATACCGCGGCAAGACGTCGTTGGTCTTGACCGTCGACCACGGCCGCGGCCGTAACGAGCGGGACTGGACCGATCACGGCGCCGAGGTCGAGGGGGCAGAGGAGGTCTGGATGGCGGTCATGGGCCCTGACACGCCTCCCTTGGGCGTGCGCGAGGGCGTGCAGGCGACGCAAGCGATGGTGGCGGCCACGGTCGCGGCGCTGCTCGGTGAGGACTTGGCGAGCGTCACGCCCGCGGCGGCCGGCGCGCTGCCGGGCGTGCTGCGCTGATCGGCGCCGCGACGGCTCAGCGCCAGGTCTGGAAGAACAGCGCCTCCGATGCATAGAGGCCGTTGGCGCCGATCCCGACCGCCTGCACCGTAGCGGCCACGCCGTACGCGACGTTTGCGAGGTTGAGTTCGAGCTGATTCCATCCCGGGGCAAACATGATCTGCACGCTCGTCGTCGGGTCGACGAACAGCGCGCCGTGGACGGGGAGGATCCCTGCGAGGCCCGTCATCGGTGCCGCGAGATCGATCGCGAGCAGCGACGGGAGTCCGTGGTTCACTCGCACGTTGCAGGCGTGCGAACCGGCGTGGAAGCTCCCGTCGATCTCCAGGTGCGGCGCGCCGACGGGGGCCTTGCCGCCGAGGTGGACGGGCTGGGCGAAGAAGGTCATGCCGCGGTGACGTCGCGGCCCCGCGGCGATGTTGTCGGCGAAGGGTTGCGTATTGCCAGTCGCCGGGTCCATCACGGTGCCGTCGCGGTAGCAGAGCATCGGACCGGTCATCTGGTTGCGGCTCACTGCGATACCCGTCGCCATGCTAGGGGCAGTGAAAGCGGCCGGTTGGGCAGACCAGCTCCCAGTGTCGAGCGCGAGGCGTAGGATGGTGGCGTCGTTTCGGACCACGAGGACATCGTCGTGCCAGACGTCGACGTCGACCCCGGTCGCGAAGGTGCCGGGCGGCAAGGGGATGGCATAAGCCGCGCCGGTCAGATACGGGGGGCGAACGGTGTAGAACACGACGCTGTAGCCGTCCGTCACGATCAGCCTCGTTGCTGAGTAGGGGTCGTCGGCCATCCCTGTGATCTGCGTGAAACCGGGCGGCGCTGGGATGTTGCACGTCGACGCGACGTCGCCCATTGCGGAAAACTTGACCCTGTCGATGCCGTCGCTGATCCGGCCTGTCGCTGTGAAGAGGTCGCGGTTCTCGTTGTCGGCGGCGATGGCGCCGGCGCCGGGGTGCAGCGCGGGCGCGCGATCGATGAGATCGCGTGTGCCCAGCGTCGTGACCGCCGGCTGACAGGCGCTGATGGCGAACTCTCGGTTTGCGCCTGGGTCATACGTTGCGAGGTGCTGCCCGGCGGCGTTGGACGCGAAGATGCTCGCGGTGGCGGCGATCAGAAGGTGAGAGGCGTGTGACATGGCTCGACCTGGAGGAGGGGACGGAGGGATTTCGAAGTGAATGCGTGCGCGACAGTGACGCCCAGCGGCCGAGAAAGAGCCGTTTCCAGCGGAACGCACGCCCGGAGCACGTCAATTTTCCGTCTGCCCGTGACGTCTGCCCGTGACGTCGGCGCGCGCGGCGCGAAACGGCGTCGGCGCGGGGCAATACGCCCATCGCGGCGCAGCCGTCTGGCGTCAGCGGCAGCGCGCGGCGGATCCACGCGCGCGACGCTGCCTCACCGAAGCTTGATGACCTGAGCCGGTCCCCCGACCACAGCCTGCTCGAGCACGACCTCGTCGGCGGCGTCGCGTCCTGCCTTGATAACGAACGAGCGGCCCCGCGGAGCGCGCGGCGTGAACCGTTTGCCGCTCGCGCGCACCGTGTAGAGCACGGCCTTCGAGTCGCGGTCGACGAGCTGCACGACCGGATCTTCGACATCGAAGGTCATCTCGCCCAGCTCGCCCCAGGACTGCGGGTTGTAGTTGTCGATCTGCGTGATCACGCGCGGCCAGCCGGCGTACTGCGCGGCCGCCG
>NYVR01000115.1 GCA_002684655.1 Planctomycetota bacterium
TTAAAAATATTTTTATATTTAATTTTAGGTTTCTTTTGTTGAATTTTAACGCTATCTGCTTTACAACGTTCTTTCCTTATGTCAATTCTTTTCATTTAGTTCTTATCTTTTTAATGTGTTGATCGGTGGTCGATGAATACAATTCTTAATTATGGTCAGAATTAAGAATTACTTGAACCCAGATTTTTGCTTTTATTCCTTCTCTTCCTATGTCTCTAACATTGAATATTATGAAAGAAAAGCTATTCCGAATTTGCTAATGGTGAATAATTAAAGTATTTCGTTGCATTATATAAATATGTATATATATGTATTTTTTTTCTTTTTTATGAAATATGGTTTCCAATTGATTATTAGACAAGCAGACGCTTTACGAACTAACATCTAAAATCAAACCTACACCAGCCAAAACCCATCTTGCTGGTGGTGATTTAGTTTTCAACTGTGCGCAGAAAACGAAAGTTGGACCTCTTTGCTCTGTTTTGTAGCAAGGACATTGGTAAGCAGCAGAATCGACTTTATCGGCCTTGACACCTCGTACAAGGATAACCGGCATAGGACAGAACATTTCTTTTGGTTTTGATTTTTCAACTGATTTGCCTTGTAGGTCCCATCTCGCACCTTGAAGCGACAGTCCATGGATGTATGCCCCTCGACCATCTTTTGGTGAAGAATCGATTTCTTCGGCATTCATTTTGCTTTGAATATCAGTTTGCGTCACTAGTTTATCCAATTCTTCTTTGTCCTTCTGTGCCGTCACTTGACAAATAGCAGTCAAGAAAGATTGAGGATTATACAAGCCAGATAACCAAGTCACTTTGGGTATTTCTGCAGGGTTGTTTGACCATTCTTCTAACTGTTGTAAACGAGCCATAAAATTACCAAGCCAAGGTGTCAAGGCTCTAAGAGAAGGCCATGCCCATCGAGCCCATGAAGCAGGAACTTTATCCATATACAAGGCTACCATCAAGGCATCCATCTTTTCGGACATGGTTAATTCCCCTGCAAATCCTAACTTCAGTTCCAAAAGTGACCTTACAATCTCCGCCAAAAGAACATTCATAACATCCATTTCTTGAATGAAGACGTTTTGATATGGACCCATATCATCAATAGAACGAATAAGATCTTCTGTATCAAATTTCTTTTCTCCAAATGTATCTAAAATGCTTTGAGCTTTTTCCTCAGCGATTTGCTGTGGTGTTGCAGCATTATCTCCTCCCCCTCCATCACGAGGTTGTAACTCCATTAAAGTCTTAAACATGTTATCAGATTGAGTGGTTCGGAAATCAATTTCCGCATTAGGATGTAAGCCGAATGCAATAGGTGTTTCAGCTCCCATTGTCTGGTCAATATGTTCTATATATTTATCGTATGTAGTTGGCGCAGGACTCATGAAGGACACTCCTTTCTCATCTTCTGCAAACGGGAACATTTCTTGCTCATCTAATAATTCTTCCTTCATATAGAAGTCCAAGTATGTGTTAGCAAGGAGACGATCAAAGTCATTGACTATATGACCTCCGTACATAATTTCTCCGAAGATATATTTCAAATCTTGCCAAGGAATTTTACCACCTCCTGAATTTTCAAGATAATTGTTCAATACAGCCGCAGAATCTCGTAGGTCTCCAACAGAAAATGGATACATCATGTTGAAACCCATTGGACCAAATAATTTTCTTTCCATTAGTATTGCATGGAAGAAACAGAGCCCAAACAAAATTGATTTTGTTTTAGAGTCAGCGTCTTCGATGTCTTGCTTTGGAAAGTTCGCCCACGCACGCTTTAAGTTTGCTTTTAAACCAGCAGGTGGTTCTTGGGTAATCTTGATAGATCTGTTCAAGATACCGATTGGAATTGTGTTCGAAGGATCTGATGTCAAGAAAAGCCTCATCTTTTGATTAGATCCTTCAGCAGCATATTCGTCTAATTTTTTCTCTAGCTCCACCAACCATCTTGGCATTAAATGAACGTTATTCAAAATAACCCAGCATCCATTTCTATGTGCATTTTCTAAACACTGCATAGCAACTACATCTTGACCTTGTCCCATCGATATATTGAAGTACGATTCTCCTTTCTGAAAGCCATACTTCTCTGCTAATTTGTCTAATGTACCTACAACATTTGCACCAGGAGATAAAATAAAATATAAAGGGGTGATGGGCGAAGAATCACTAAGCGTTTGATCAACGACTTCTAAACTTGAAAGTGTATTGTCACAATCTGCATACGAATTACCATTCGGTAAAGTATTTCTGATAAAATTACCGAGCGAGGCAATCATTCTATCAGGGCGCAAACAGCGAACTACCATCATTTTCTTGAAAGGTTCTTTATCTAGTGCTGACCACTCCAAAGGCAATTTCTCGTTCTCAGGAGCAAGGGCATTAAACCACTCGCGAAAGCGTGGAGCTGCTTCAATCAAATTCTCGGCAAATTTTTCAAACCCTTCTACGTCCGCTAAAGCTTGACATGCGTCCCATGCAGAAGGAGGTAGCCAGGGCAATTGGTTATCCGTCCCTAATTTTTTTGGGCCACGAAGTAGGAACTGAAAATTCACTTCGTTTACTAAATTATCCTCTCCAAGAATGCCTCGTTTCATTAAGTTAAAGGTTAGCTGAGAAAGGAAAATAAGCTTGTGTTTTTCTGCAAGACCTCGAGTAATCCAAGTGTAAATAGTCATACGTAACGATTCCCTTAAATTCAAAACTCTTTGATCTTCGGTCTCTGCTGGGAGAGCTCTTTCTATTGATTTAAAGAAGAAATATACGAATGAATCTAAAGAATATTGATACATATGATCTATGAAGTACAACTGGGTCAATAAGAAGTACAACATCGCTCCTTCAGTAGCTTGTTTCCTATAACTTTCTCTCGCAATATTGATGGCAACTTCGGTCTTTTTACCTTCCTCAACGGCAGCGTTGATTTCAAGTGAAGCTCTTTTGGTAGCCTCGAGACCCTCAATTAATGGAATATCAGATAGGATATCTTCAGGAGCATTTGCTAACCTTTCCAATAATTCATCTTCTAATTGGACAAGTTCAATTTTGTATCGCTGAAAAGCCGCAGTAAGCTCTTGACTTTTTGCTTCAAGTTCTGGTCTTTCAACTGATACCACTTTTGATAGTAATTGATCTTCTAGACCTTTCTCAGTAGCAATGAAATTTATCAAAGTACATTGAGCGGCAATCTCTGGTTTATAATGAGGATTGGCTAATTTCGTTTGTAAGTATAACTGAAAGCCAGCATCATACTCTACTTCTTCTCCTCCAAAGCGAAGGAACAAATTTCTTCCACGTTTGTAAATTGCCCGCGAAATCACAGGTTCTAGGGTTGCATCTATATCCTCTCCTAAGTTTTCAATTATCACAGTTTCACCATTGGAAAGAGCTTGCTCTATCTTTTTGTTCCAGTTCTTTTGGGTCAGCTGAAGAATTTTTAATCCATTGTCTTTCTCTTTCTCCTTTAACCATTTGATACCTTGAATTTGTGGATCTATCAACAAAGGCCACCTCTTACAGTTTACAATAATTGATCCAGATTCAATAGAAATACGATCAGCTGGTAGACCTTCTTTGATCATTCTTGCGTTGTTACCATCATTGGTAAGCATATCTAAGGGGTCTACACCAACGGTAAGGGGAATAGATCTACTAGCAATGTCAGGTGCCCATGTATTTGACCATAATTTTAACCGGATTTCTTGATCAAAGGCCCCCAAATATGACACGAAACCAGCCGCAAGCATACAGTCTCCGACTAACGTTAAAGCATTTTCTTGAAGTTTTGTAATCTCCACACCCCAACGTTCATTTTCTGAGGCAAGACCATTCACGAGGCGTTCCGCAAGGCCCAACTTATCCAGACATTTCTGTGCCATCTCTTCCACAGCCGCCTTTTCTTCGGTAGCATTGATGTAAAGCTGCTCTAATTCAGCTAACTTAGCTTCAACTCCTGCGACAGTATCTAATGCTGCCTGTAAAGAAGCATCAGCTGCAGCCTTTGCAGCACGAGCAGCATCTAATGTGTCCATAAGAGGTTTGACTTTAACATAAATCCTATTGAATCTGTAGATGTTGACCACCCATTCACACAAGTTAGCTGCAGCAGCGGACTTGTTTGCCATAAATTGTGGATTAAAATCTGGATCAGTGGTGAATGGCTCAACTCTTTTGATCACTTCGTCTGGAATAGTTTTGCCGTCATAAGCAGCCAAAGTGGCCTTAAATTGATCCACATTCGCCATCATCTTCTTGGCATTATCCCAAGAGTGATTTTTGTATTCTTGCTTTACCATGATTAAACAACAGGCGGTAACTTTATCCACTCCAGCTGGCGGAGATTTTAAGTTCTTTAACTCAGTTAACATACTCTTCGATAAACAATCAACAGCACCTGCAGCTGCCTTCATAGCAGGTTCTGCCTGAGCAAGCTCTCCTGCTGCTTCTTCTTCGATGATCGCAGCTTCTCCAGCAGCTTTTTCTGCTTTTTCGGATTCTATCTGAGCAGCTGCTTGCTGAATTTCAGCATCAGCTCTCTGGATTCCCATCTCAACAATAAGCTCATCTGTTGCTTTTTTCTTCTCCTCGACTTTAACCATCGTGCGTTCTAAATCAATTTTCAGTTCTGATACATCGGTAGCAGTTTTACGCAAAGTCGAGAGACCAACATCTAAACGATCAATCAGTCGGGTTGCATCATTTCTCTTCAAGTTGAGTAAGTATTTATAAAATCCAATTAATTCTAGATAGGACTTAGGCGTGACGTAATTATATCTACGCTGTTGCACTAGATAATCGACAGATGCTTGCATCACAGAAAGATGTTCCTCAGCCATGTGTACAGATAAAGCATCTTTTACGCTTTGTTCACAATCAATCTCCTCTAAGAAACGAACAGAGACATTAATCAAGGCGTCTCTTGGCCAAGGGTGGAAGAAGTCGATTATTGTACAGTTGATTAAAGCGGGGAATCGACGAGCGCGAACTCTGAATAGTTCACCAACAGGGGAGAAACATAGAACTAAATGAAGATTTGTTCGAATTCGATCAATCAAGAAGGAAAGTAGAGCATCGGGAAGGTCCGGAATTCCTTGAGATTTTGCTTCATTCCTAACTCCACCAAGTAAACCTTCCATTTCATCCTTCGGGAATAGGTCAGATATCCATCCAGAGGAAAGGATGGCATTGATGTAAATAAGGAACCTTTCATTGATAATTTGAGAATCTGTAAGAATAAACATCAAAGGAATACCTTTACAACCAGCGATCTTGAACATTTCTTTTAATGCTTCTTTCAAATCGTCAACTTTAAATCTTGACGTTACTTGCAATTGTTTGACTTCCATTTGACATATGTAAGCAGACAATCTCGATAATGATTGCTTTCCAGAACCGCCAACACCAATAAGCATGGCATTTCCAGATGGATTTGATATGATTCTGCAAATCCGGGTAATATGCTCCATTGCTTGATCGAATAAAACAAGATCCATCATGGCATTTGATTCGTTATATTCTATTAATTTGTTTTCAAGCACACCTTTCAACTTTTCCATGTCTGGAATAGCAAGATATGCGCCATCATTTGTCGTTGTAAATTTTGTAAAAACAATTGGTCTTTGCCAGATAGCTTCCATTTCAGTAGGAAAGTACGATTTAGTCACCGCAGTAAATATCTCGGAAAAAGTTTCTTGCTCTGGTTCTGACAAAAGTCGATCCTGATAAACACGCTCGCATTCGTGAATCCACAATCGCAACAAATCTTTAGGTGCTGAAAAGTAATCAGAACGAGACAAGCACACCCCTTGAAAAATATTTCGAAGTTCTCTCATATTCCAGTTATAGGTGAATTTTATAGCTGAAGGTAAAAACTTATAGAATACTTTCATATGTAGATCAATAGTAGCTTCAACAAGTTTTTCTGCCATTTCTTCAAGCTTTGGAGCAAACCCAACAAGATGACCTGCGAGAATAGATTGATAAATTGTTTTCAAATCGGTAGAGGATGGCATCAAAGAAGAAAACGTAGCAAAATGTCTTTGAGCCCTTTCACAAACTTCAAAAGAACCCGATGTAGGGTTCATTGCGGCAATATATTGACAATCTACGATTTCTTTTCGTAGACCAAGGTCTGATCTGTCAAACCAATCCCCGTAACACATGTGCTGTGTAAGTAAAGCAATTGAATTTTGAGTGCCATACGTTTCAACGTATGGCAAGTTCATATCATCAATAAAATACACCATTCGTTTACCTTGAGGAGGACCAAATTTGCGTCCAGATCTTTTATCAATAGCGATTTCAATTTCAGATTGAATCTTCGCAGAATCAGTAAAATAAGACATATTGATAACTGTAGATAAAATTTTATCCACATCTTTATCCAAATTTCTTAAATAATCCATAAAGATCGAGGTTTTACCTGTTCCAGCGCCACCAACCAACATTACATATTTACCTCGTCTAACCAATAAATCTGTGATAAAAGATAGTCGAGTAGTATCTACAGTAGGTACACTAAGTTGAGAGAAAGCTGTCTCTCCAGGGCCACCACCAATTGGAATTGGTTGATACTTTTTCACCTTCTCAACCCAAGGTAAGAACTCGCCACTTTCAAAATCAAAGAAGTAATCGAATACAAGACCTTCTTTTGGAAATTTCTGCCCAAATAAGGCAGAAAATTGATCACTAAAGTTTTTGCGATGATCTCCTTGCTTGTCAATGATCATTGGTCCACCGAAGGCCCAGACACATGCAAATTGGAAATACATTTCCATCTTTTCAAGTTGCTTCTCGTCTTCATTTAGCGGATCAATCAATGCTTCAAAAATATAAATAATAGTAGAGACTTTATTTAAAAGACGGATTGGTGTTACTTCCTTAAATCCTTTCCTGGTCAATTCTACAAGCGCTTCAATATACTTATCAAAGAAACCTGGAATATATTCTTTTTCTTGAGGATCTGGTCGTGCGGCAAGCCAAGTTTCCATGAACGGTCTCCAACCCACATCTGTTTCATTAATAAAAAGAATACCAGCCCGAGAAACAGTCGCAGGAGATGCATTTTTCAACGAATTGATTTCAAATACCATTCTCATGGCAGCAGAGAGCGGCACACGCTCATTAGACACCAATGTTAAGACTTTATTATCATCCATAACAGTGTTCATCGACTCAATCCAGACAGCATCTATATCACCATCAAGGACCACCCACTTATAAGTTTGATACTCATGAAAACCTTGATCTGCAAAATTTTTGGACATTCCTCTCATTATGATGGATAAAACACCATCCTTCCAATCTTTTGCCAAAGTCATGTAACCATACAATTCATCTCCTGAAACGGATTTTGGATTGACTGTCTCATACACGCATGTATGAGCCTTCGGCTCTTTTCCCAAATTATGAGCCCCAGCCAAAGTTTTCCATATGGTAGTTTTTGCACATCCAGTAGGACCTAGAAGCATCACAGAGTGACGTACATCAAGGAGTTCTTGAAATTGTGCAACTTTCAGCACAAAGAGTTCATCTGCTTGTAACTTAGCCCCTTTAGCTGCTTCGACAATTTTAGCTTTCAACTCCTCATTTACTTTCGGCTCAACATTCAAGCCCATGAAAAGATCTGAAATGAGACGCAAGAAAATTGGGGTATCAAGAGCAGGAATCTTTGGAGTATTGAAATCTCTTAGAGCTCGCATCAGAATTTGTGCTTCATCAAGGTGAGGTTCTCCTCTCTTCAACATACCAGCTACCCGAAGGACAGACTTGACAGCACGAAGACCCCAATCGTAATGAAATTGCTTCGAAAGTAACTCAGATGCTAATTGGTATAATGTAACAAACTTAATGGCAAGAACACGAGCGGTTTGAAAACCCTCAGACATCAACATATTCTCACAAATTGGCTTGAGATCTGGCCTGATCATTGCACAGGAACGGAATAGAACTTTTAAATTTTCTGGTAATTCAGTACGGCCTGCATATCCAGGGTTCATCGTAATGAAGAAGCCACACGATGGCACAAGATAAACTGTATCTCCCATGAACTCAAAGTAACCAACTTTGACGGGAGGTGTACCAGCAGGAAGGTGTTGATATTCAGGTTCTCTGTTAGAAGGGACAGAAAGATATACCATCGCATCCTGCACAGTTTTAACTTGTGTTGCAATAACAGATAAGACTTCAATTGGAATTCTATTGAATTCATCGAAGCAGCCCCAA
>NYVR01000116.1 GCA_002684655.1 Planctomycetota bacterium
ATACACATGAAAACCTTGTATGAATATGTTATAAACGGACTCACATTCAGTAGTAATAAATACAAAATAGGAATAAATAACAATGCACAATTTCAGAGGGGATCGCTGGGGATTCCAAAATTGTATTATTGGAAGCCGCAATCTCTGCTCATTTGAAACTAGAAAAATACATTGAATACACATTTAATAACTAGAATGGTGTATTTACATCGGTGAAAAGCCACGAGTGCAAAAATTTTGGTTTCTAGAAATTTTCATCTGAGCTTGATGATGGAATAAAAGATGCTGTTTAGACACAGCACCCTTTTTATTATTGAGTTTCTACTTGACAAATTTCCACCAGAATTCGCCAAAAATCTGAAGTATTTCAATTCCAAAAGGAAATATAAGCAATTGGATTTTCTTTGTTGTTAGTGATAAAAATTGTTGCTGTTGTTCAATGTTTTGCCGGGTTAGCTTATCAGATTTTTGAAGGACCATGGAGCAAATTAAAGGCACTTTTAAATAGCTACCACCAGTTTTTGAGCAACCAGCAAGTGGAGATATTTTACAAACTTGTTGTGCATTCAAAATGCTTCGACCTATTTTTTCTAGAAGAAAAATATAGGCAAGAAAATCATTGTTGAAAGTTGACCAAGTTGAAAAACATTTTCACTGTGCTGCTGTATATGAGAAACACTACCTCCTCAAAAGAGAGAGGGGTGCTTCCTATAAAGGCCACTGGAAGATGAAGTGGTCGTTCTGGTTTACCTTATACGCGGTACTACCAACGAGTGCTCAGACATATCCTTTTTCAGAAAATTGCAAAATTATCATTAGAAGTGACCATTTTCAATGTGAGAAATAGGGTCACTTAATTGTATCCGCGGATGGCTTGTAACGTGGACGGAGGAAAAGAACCGCCAGGTTACAGGACCCCTCCGCACTGCAATTCAAAATCTATTTACAGAATGTTCACAAATCGTCTTTGCCATTACATTAAATAACAATTTTTATCATTTTGCAGTATTATTGTACAATAATAATACTGCAGCATTGGTTGTTACATAAAAAACAAACTAGAGGGCGCAGTGGAGCCCGATTGGATCAACAAATATCATTTACAACAAACATTAACTTCTACACAGTAGATACAATATTTAGGAAGGAGGAAGTTTAAAAAAGAACAAATATTAATTTTTATAAAAAAAATTGTAATAACAATACTTCCTTAAAATCATCAAGATTAACTCTCTTGCCCATTGCAGCATTTTTATGCGATGTAAAATCTTGCCCAAATGTGATTCGGCCCAGGTGTTGGTGTGAGGAGCCGAGAAAGGTACATATTCTAAATGGGATGGCGCGCTATGTTATTGCAAATATTGATTCTTATCTATTTAATAAGTTTTACCAATATTTGAATAAGATTGTTCACTATATATGATATACATTAGATTAAATAATAACTGACTGGGGATCAAGTGTGTAAGTAAAGGACTGCTGAAAATTCTTTCTCATCTAAAAATCTTTCCCCTTTTAAAAACAATTTTTCCCTCAAAACAACCCCTAAACAAAACAATTGTTGATAAGACGGTCCCAGCAGGCCTTAACGGCCACAATTGAATTAACAACTAAGAATAGATACTTTGATAAGGACTATGAGCACACTCATGAAAAGTAGTAATTTATATGCAGTTAAGCGTCGGAAAAGGAAAGAAAGGAAAAACTAGAGGTATTTATAAAAGTACTGGGAGAGAGAGGATAGAGAGGTACAAGAGATTTGTGATGAAGACTTTTCACTTAGACTGAGATTCAGATTTGCAAAGGGACAGTCAAGTCAAGGCTATGACTAGTTTGGCACATCGATAGAAGCACACGTGAAGTTGCTTCATGCATTAATTTTTTGAGCACTATTAGGTGATTTTTAAACTGAGTAATTTCTCAAGAAAATTACCACTTCATTTTGCAGGGGTGTATACAAAATTGGAAGATTTGGCACAGAGAACACTCCATTTTGACACTTTAAAAGTGCAAAATGACATTTGCTGCAATATCGCTCGTACCTGCCCGCAGCCACAGCAATATTTAGCAGCAAAAAAGGAAAAGGGGGAAAAAATTGCATCAGAAATGGCAACACCACGATCGTGAAATTCCAAATAAGATCCGTTTGCACCAATTTGTTCGCACTTGAACGAAGCGGGATTCATCCAGGGGATGAATACCGTCCAAATCAAGTGGTTGCTTTTCTTGAAAGAGGTTGGACATGTCTGAGTCCTCCCAACAACGACTGCGCTGCGCATGCTACCCGATGACGATTGCGATGATGATGATGACGACGACGAGAATCGTATAATGAAACTCCTTAATGTGTTACCCGCTGTATTATAGGGTGCAACACATCGGATTGTAGAGCAGCCTGAAAGAGCTAACTGTGTTACAAGTTGATATGCCGGGCAACAATTTCCTAGATTTCTTCCAGCAATCATTGCACAATTTCCCGTTTGGAAGGAAAATCCAAATTTCATTAGAAATAGTAGCAGCGCAGCAGCGTTTACGCGTCGTCGCGGTTGTGTTTGAAGTTGGCGATAATGAAAGACCGCGGACGATTATACTATTGCTCCTGAGAGTGTCCAGGACAGGCTGGTCACTAGTCCTTAAGCGATGTATAAATAAACTTTTCAACGTTCTTGATTAATCCCCAAGCCGCGCGGTGACGCGCTATATCGGGTGTTAATAAGAAGCTGCGTCGGAAAAGTATTGACACATATCACTTAAGTGCCGGTGAACCTCCAAGTACCCAGGCACCCTGGATGTAAAATCTGACAAGGACAGTTGGTGGTTGTTGGGAGGCGCCTCACGACTCATCCTACACTCCTGCAATGGCCAATGGAGCTTTATGATGTTGAAACAGAGCATGTGCTTGACAGGGCTCTGACAGTCAGAGACAGACAAGGCACACATACTTGTTTCATATCATAAAGTATCACAGATGATTTGAACTTACCGGCCTAACCCTGCATAAAAGAGACCAGCCACCAGGCAGCCCTCGGCCAAGAATAGAGACGATACAGATGACGTTGGCTCCGCGGCAATTATCGAGATATCACCGCCAATCAAGATCATGCGAATTATTATCGAGAGTCTCTATGCATGGCCAGGAGCTGAAGTGGTATATAGTACTATACCAGGCCGAACGTCTTTAATACAGTATGTATGCCGTTACGCAATCTGTACCTATAACACTACGGATCTTTGATCTCTTGCTAAAGAAGCACCCGATGTTGCCCCTATTTGGGTAACGTGTTCGGGGTGCCGCTACACTTTTATGTATGTATGTAGATATTATCGTCCCATACAGGTAAGCATCCGCGACGACTCTTCCCTGTATGAGGAAAAAGGTCTTTTCTGCCCCCTGCGAGGAACGGACGCAGCTCAGAGGCTGCTTTTTTTCAGGATGCCCATCGATCAAAAGCAGACGACGGGCAGGCCTGCTTCGAACAACACAAACCAATCAAGATGGCGGCTAAAGTTAGGACTAAACGTTTCTTGAATATCAATTGCTGAGAGCCCCGGCCAGCCAAGGCCTTAGGAATTAAAGTTTCAATCAGGCGTTGAGAGCTTAGGATCGAGCTTTTTGTCGCGATCAACGCGGCAGAGAAGGGGTGGTGTGGCCAGCAGATGGAAAAGTTAGACACACCGGATTAGCTCAAGTTTCTACTTTTTTTTGTTGCAGGACGATCTCTTGCCATTTTGATTTGGATAATATTCCTAATATGACTTTTGAATAGCATATTATGCAAGACTATCATTTTGATTTGTGTAATAATTATTTCATGCATGCACAATGGCGACCCGCTCTTGTGCATGCTTGGTGCTGTCAAAAACATTGAAACAAACAAAAGAAAAAAAAGTCGTCAATCTGTTTTTGAAACACTCTGTAAATATGATGTGCGCCGTACCCATGAAAATAAACGTATAGTTGTAGTAGAGGGGGCAATAGTCTAGCTAGAACCCAACCCGGGGTGGTAAAACCTTATGTGTGTTGCGCTGAGTAGAAGTATACAATAATAGTCCTCATTTGTGATGAAGGTTTTACAACACGCTGTTCTTTTCGTTTTGTTTTTTGGTAACTGAGTTCATAATCCAATTTTACGAATCATGCGTGAAAAAGACGCGTTTGAAAGCTGTCTAATTCACATTAAATAGGAACTTGGCATAATTCAGTTCATTGTTTCAATATTTTCTCATGGGCCGAACGGTTTCTTTTAATGAATTGACCGGCCGGCTCTGAAGCAGCAGCCGGACAATTCTATGAGGCGGCGGCGTGTCTGTTGAAATTGGCTTATGAACCAAGTTTAGAAATGTCCTTTCTTGTGGGCAAAAACGGGGTTTGTGAATGCTGCGATGAGAGAGGTTTCTCCATAGTAACTACGGTGTCTGAGGCATAAGAATGCGCTGAGGAAGCAGGAGATGATGAGGATAGCGAGAAGGATGATGAGGGTGGCGGCGAACGCCGGCGTGGACATGCAGATGTAGCCCTGCTCCTCGTGAAGGGTCTGGGCCACAGCGGGGTACACGTCTACCACGGTATCATTTCCTCCTTCTTTGATATCGAATGTGAGGTCACCACTTGATACAACATGGATCACTTTTTCGACACCAATGTCACCAGTATCGTCGCCCTCCTCCTCGGATACGTCACGTCGAACGATGCCATATGGTACGTGTCTCTTGGTTCTCTGCGGTCCATTGTAAGACGAGCTGGGGGCTGCGACCGGAGCTCCGTAGCTCTCCGTTTTCACAGGTGCTGCCTGAGGTGCTCCGTAGGTTTCGGTCTGTGGTGCGCCTGGTGCGGCCGGGGCTGGGGCGTCCACACACTGGTCAGGACACTGGTACCTGCAGATCTGGATGGTGCACTGGAAGTGGACCTCCATGGAGTCAGGGAACTTGAAGGCCTGGAAGTGAGCGTACGAAAGGACCGAAGCGCTGGCTCCGAAGTTCTTTATCTTGGTGAATTTTGACATGAGTTTTGGCCTGGTGACGCAGCCCTTCTGATCAACCAGCTGAATGGGGGCACGCTTTCCATCATGAGCCATGCAATTGCGGACGAGCATGTCGAATTTCTGCTCATCATCTTTGATAGCGAGGACCATGGTCATGGTCTGGCCGATTTTGACCAGCCCACTGACTTCACTTGCCCATGGGCCCTTGCCAACCTGGATCTGCATCCAGCAACCCACGTTGTCCCCGGCGAAGTCGGCCCTCACAACGTCCAGCATGTCGACAGGGAATGGCCTGAACGTGACGGACTTCTCGTACTGCTCATGCCAGGTACACCTCAACTTTCTGGCCTGGTCCCAGACCTCCTGGACCTGAGGGTCGTACTGCACCACGATGGTATTCTCGAAAAATGTTCCGGAGCCAGAATCAGCACCATATCCATACAGGCCATTTTCTGTATTGCCAGTGGTGCCACAGGAGTTTATTGCGATGTCAAACTGAGCATCGCTCCTTCCTACCCCTGCGGGCAGGTGGACACAGTTCACGTCGCTGTAGAACCCTTTGCTGAAGATGATGCCGTAGAAAGGCTTGTCAAATTTGATAGAAACCTTCATCAGATTCTTCTCGCACTGAAC
>NYVR01000117.1 GCA_002684655.1 Planctomycetota bacterium
GCGCTGTCGCCGTCCCGATTGAGCGCAGCTTCCAGCGCCGGGGATCGCCTTCCCGTGCTGCGAACTTGGTGTAGCCCGCCCACGTAGGCTGCGGCGTCGCGGGTCGCCGCGTCGACCTGCACCGTTCGGATGGAGGCGGCGAGCTGCGGGAGGTCGCTATGACTGCCGAGGCGCACTAAGACCGTCGCTGTCTCGGCGAAATCGCCAACCCGGCGGTTGAGCACCCGTGGGTGTTTGACCAGCCACTGCAGATTCTCCATGAGTCGGCTCCGCGCCTCACCAAGCTCGCCCCGGAGCACCGCGTCAGCAGCCTGCATGCGCAGGATCTGGTGCTTCATGATCGGGTCTTTGTCGCTCTCAGCGGACGCGCGTCGCAGGAGGTCGGTCAGCTCGTTGTGCCGCGCTGCCTCGAACAGGGCGATGGCCCACGGCAAAAGGACCCACGGCAGTGGCATCCTTCGGCTCGCTGCCTCGAGGTGGTCGGCGGCTGCGGCGGGGTCGCCGGTCCCCAGGCACGCCCAGCCTAGGTGGTAAGACAGCGCGCTCCGTGCAGGTCGTCGTCGTAGCAGGCGTTCGAGCAGCGGTCGCGCTTTGTCGAACTCTCCGAGGTAGTTGTGTGACAACGCGGCAGTGTACGCGACCTCGTCGTCGTGCGGGCGCTCGCGCAACGTGACGGTCGCGAGCCGCTGCAGCTCGCGGTCTTGGCGGGCGGCGTCAGCTGGCCTCAACGCGGCGTTCGCGAGCAACAGGGTGCGCGCGAGCTGATGCTGAACGGTGGGCGAACACCGCGCTGGGTATCCGATCGCCTCTCGGGTGATCGCGCGGGCTCGCGTGGCGTCCTCGCGCATCAACTCGACGGCTGCGAGCGGCGCGAGCACGTACGGGGCGCCGCCGTCGCGGCGGCGCGCGCGGCGCAGCGTGTCATAGGCGGTCGTGTAGGCGCCGTCGGCGATGAGGTCTTCGGCGTCATGGACGGCGCGAACGACGAACGGATCTGCGGAGGTGATCGCGGCGACGGGCATTGGACGGTCTGCGGCTTCGCCGAGCGCGCGACGCGTCGCCCAGCCGAGGCGATCAAGCGCTGCGAGCAGACCTGGGGTCTCGCTGTCGCGGCCATATCTGGTGGTGTGCAAAATGACGTCCGAGCCAGTCTCGACCAAGGTCGCGGTCAGCGCGCGCCGTTCTACGTTGACGGTGAGCTTTACGGTCGCCAGCGCTGGGTCAGGGGCTATCTGGAACGTCAGGGCGGGGGACTGCTGCAGCGCAGCCTGCCACCAGTGCCGCAAGACGTCCCAGTCGCCGTCATCGGGCAGCCCCTGCGCGACCGCGCTGACAAGGCGCTTTCCTCCAGGGAACTGGCGCACGGCCTTGGTCGCTGGCGGCGGCAGTTCATCGGCGCCGCGAGCGCGACCGTTGTTTGTCGGCGCGTGGCATGCTCCGACGGACAAGATGGTGACAGCGGCGATCCAGCGCACGCCGCCAGTGTCGCCCGAACCGCAGAGGGGCTCAACTCGGGCGAGCAGAATGCCGGGGACACGGAGCGAATGCCAGCCGCGCGCGGGCTGGTCGGGAGCGCGATCGCGCGCCTCTGCGGGGAGCGTCGTCGGATGGTCGACGCGTGAGATCTCGTCAGCGCTCGCTGGCCGTGAGCTACTCGGGGCAGCCCGTGAGGATCCACTTACGGATCTTCTCGATCTCTTCGGGTGTCAGCTGCTCGTCCTCGTCGGCCGGGGGCATGCGCATCTCGTCGTCTTCAGGTCGACCGAGGGACTCGAGCAAGACGCTCGCGTCAGGGTCGCCTGGCTCGACGATGGTCTCTCCATCGCCCCAGCCGACGAGCACGGCCTCCCGCGACGACAGGTCGAGGTCGCCGTCGAGGTCTTGGGGGTTGTGGCACGAGGTGCAGCACCGCTCCATGATCGGCGCGATGTCTCGGTCGTAGCGAGCGATCTCCGCGGCGGTCTGCGGCGCCTCGCTCCCCGCTGGCTTCGGATCTAGCTCGGGCTGCTCTGGTATTGGCGACGGCTCCCCGTGGCTTGAGGTCGGCTGTTCGGCTCCGTGCGGGGCCGCTGCCTTTCGTTGCAGCGGCTTGAACAAGAAGCCCTTCTTGTGGCTGAGGTCGCCGCCGTAGTGGCCGGTGGGGATCGACAGCGCCAGTGAAGCTGCGAGCGCGACGCGGAACGGGGCGCGACGACTTCGCCACACCAGGATCGGCAGCAGCAGGCTGCACGACGCCATCGCGATGGCGAACTTCTTGTGCAAGCCGAGTGTCTCTGACGCCACCTTCTCTTCGGCGAGGACGAGCCCTGAGCCGAACGCTGCCGCCGCGGTCAGCGCGGTCATGACCGCCAGCGTCATCAACGCGCCCTTGGGAATCGGTCGCCCTAGCATCGCCGCGCCGAATTCCAGCACGAACATCGCCGGGAGCAGGCCGATCGGCAGGTGAAGCAGCACGATGTGGAATCGGCCGAACACCTGGAGCAGCGTTTCCGATGTGACGTCGAGCAGCATATGGGTGTCTAGGCGATCAGGTCAGAGATCACACGACCGAAAACATCCGTGAGTCGATAGTCGCGGCCTTGGTGGCGATAGGTGAGGCGTTCGTGGTCGAATCCGAGCAGGTGCAGCAACGTCGCATGTAGGTCATGAACACTGACTGGGTCTCTGACGATGTTGTAGCCGAAGTCGTCCGTCTCGCCGTAAACGTTGCCTCGGTTGACGCCGCCGCCGGCCATCCACATCGTGAACGCTCGCGGGTGGTGGTCGCGGCCGTAGTTGGTTTTGCTTAGGCCTCCTTGGCTGTAAACCGTGCGCCCGAACTCGCCGCCCCAGACCACCAAGGTGTCGTCCAATAAGCCGCGACGGCGGAGGTCCTTCAGCAACGCTGCGATCGGTTGGTCGACGGCTTTGCACTGCTTGCGGATCTCGCCAGGGAGGTTGCCGTGGGCGTCCCAGCCCCGCATATAGAGCTGGACAAATCGGACGCCGCGCTCGTTGAGTCGCCGCGCCATCAGGCAACTTTGTGCGAACGTGCCTGGCTGCTTGGCCTCTTCTCCGTAGAGGTCCCACGTGCTCTGCTGCTCGTCGCTGAGGTCGACGAGGTCGGGGACCGAGGCCTGCATACGGAACGCCATCTCTTGCTGGGCGACGCGGGCGTCGATCTCCGGGTCGAGCGTGCGTTCGCGCTCCCGAGCCGCGAAGGCGTTCACCAAGTCGAGCATTTTACGTCGGTCTGCGCGGCTGACGCCCGGCGGGTCGCTGAGGTAGAGCACCGGATCCCCGCTGCTGCGGAGCTTGCACCCTTGGTGCTCGCTCGGCAAGAAGCCGTTGCCCCAGAAGCGCGCCGCTAGCGCCTGCATGTTGCCGAAGCCCTGGGTGATCATCACCACGAACGTCGGCAGGTCCTTGTTGTCGCTGCCGAGGCCGTAGCTCGCCCAGGAGCCAAAGCTCGGTCGACCTGGCTGCTGATTGCCGGTCTGCGCGAAGGTGATGGCGGGCTCGTGGTTGATCGCGTCGGTGTGCATCGAGCGGATCACGCACAGCTCGTCTGCCACGCTGCCGAGGTGAGGCAGCAGTTCGCTCATGAAGACGCCGTCGCCGCCGTTGTCGTGCTTGTCGAACCGGAAAAGCGAGGGCGCCACCGGGAAGCGCTTCTGCCCGGAGGTCATGCCGGTTAGGCGCTGGCCGTTCCGGATTGAGCTTGGGAGGTCGGTGTCGAAGCGCTCGTGGAGTTTGGGCTTGTGGTCGAAGAGGTCCAGCTGGCTCGGGCCGCCCTCCATGTGGAGGTAGATGACGCGGCGAGCCTTGGGCGCGAAGTGAGGTCCGCCAGTCGGCGTCGCCGGCGGGGACGTCAAGCTAGAGGCGAGCGCCGTTGACCCGAGCATGCCGGTGAGACCGGTCGCAGCGGTGCCCTGGAAAAAGCGCCGGCGCGTCAGCGACATCAGCGGATCTTGCTCAGCGTCTCGGGTCACGTTCAGTCCAGGTAGATGGTGGCGTCGAGGTCGAGGAACGCGCTGGCGATCATCGTCAGCGCCGCGAGCTGGGTAGCGTCTAGTTGTTCGTCGACAGCGTGCTCACCGACGGCGATGAGCGCGGCAGCGGCCCCCGGCTGGCTGGTGTAGCGACGCTGCAGGTGGAGCAGTGTATCGCGCGCTAGGCCGAGCTCCGGTCCTTCGAGCGCTCGCCCAGTCGTGCGGCGGAACATTGCGCGGAGTCGGTCGTCGCTGCTCTCCGACTCGCGCATGGTTCGGGCCGCGAGCTCTCTCGCTGCCTCGACAAATTGCTCATCGTTCCAGAGGACCAGCGCTTGGAGCGGCGTGTTGGTCGTGGACCTGCGGATGGTGCAGAACTCGCGGGTAGGCGCATCGAACGTCAGCAGGCTCGGCGGCGGGCACGCGCGCTTCCAGTAGGTGTAGAGGCTCCTGCGCCACAGCGCGTCGCCGTCGTCGCGACGGAAGAGCCGAGTGTTCGACGACAGCATCGCGACCTCGCGCCACAGCCCTTCAGGCTGATACGGTTTGACGCTCGGACCGCCGATGGTCTCGACGAGCAGCCCGCTGACGTAGAGGGCTTGGTCGCGGATGGCTTCTGCCGTCAGCCTGCGCCGCGGGAACCACGAGAGCAGCCGGTTCTCTGGGTCGACGGCCGCTGCGTCGGCGCGCCGGCCTCGCTGCCGGAACGCTTCGCTGGTCACCATCAAGCGGAGCATCGCCCGTACGCTGTGGCCTCGGTTGGCGAACTCGACGGCTAGCCAGTCAAGCAGCTCCGGATGGCTCGGCCACTCGCCCTGCATTCCGAAGTCCTCGCTTGTGCGGACGATGCCCGCGCCGAAGACGAACTCCCAGAAGCGGTTGACGGTGACCCGGCGCAGCAGCGGGTTGTCGTTCGACACCAGCCATCGCGCTAGGCCCAGGCGGTTTCGGGGGAGCTCCGGAGGCATCTCCCCAAACACCGCCGGGATCGCGCGGGTGACGGGCTGGTCTCTGTCGGCCTTGTCGTATTCACCGCGCGTCAGCACGAACGTGTCGCGCATTTGGTCCCGCTCTTGCATGACCATCGCCATCGGGACCGACGCCTCAAGCGTCGTGGCTTGGGCCTTCAGCGCCTCGAGGTCCTTGGTTTGCTGCAGGTAGACCGGCGAGCGCTTGCTCCGGTAAGCGTGCAGTAGCTTGTCTCGGCGCTGCGCATCCTCGCGTATGTCGGGCGCCATCGCGAGCAGCAGGTCGCCCGTCAGCTCGTCCGCACCTTCGACGGTTTGGAGCGCGAAGGCGCCGACGCCGCCGGTGTTGATGATTTTCAGCACCACGACGTGCGGGCCAGGAGCCAGTGTCGTCTTGGCGCGGTCTTGATCTAGCTGCACGCCGCGGTTGACGCGGCGCTCCTTCACGAGCTGTCCGTCGACGTAGAGCTGAAATCCATCGTCGCTGCCGAGCATCCACTCGACCTCGCGATGGTGCGGGGCCCAGATTCGTTGGCCAACGAAGGTGACGTTGGCGCCGCTCGTGAGGCGATTGCTCTGGTCTCGCGCGAAGCCTTCGCGGTAGCGCCAGGACTTGCCGTCGAACTTCGCGCCGCCATCCAAGCGCAGGGCGCGCTCGGGGCCGAAAGAGTGGTCGTAGTGCTCGGCGGTGTTCTTGAGCGAGAACGGTCCGCAGGTGTAGTAGCCGCTGCGCCAGAGCGGGACCGCGCCGTGCGCCCTCGCGTCGCAGCCGCTGGTCGCGAATCGCACGCGTCCGAAGACGTGCTGGGTGTATTGGCTGTCGTACTTGAGCGTCACGCGGAGCGCGGCGCCGTCGCTGCCGAAGTCGTCGCCAGCGAGGAACCAAGCGGTGCGGGCTCCGCGCTGCTGGTGACCGGCGGGGGCCCACCCGCGGCCGTCGTCGGCGAGCGCGTTGCCGACGCCGAAGTCGCCGTTTTGTTGCTCGATGTCCGCCATGGCGAAGATCAGCGGCACCCGCCGCCAGCCTTCGTCGGTCTGCTCCTCCAAGCGGAGGTGCTGGAGCACCGTGTTGCCGTGGCTAGCGCGGCTGGTGCGCCCCTGCGGCAGCGATGGGTCTTCGAGCGCCTCTAAGCACAGCCAGCGCTGCTCGCCTAGCGAACTTTCCAGGGTGTAGACCTGCGTATCGCTGTTGGGATTCTCGCCGCTGCCGAGCACCGAGCCGTCGCTCTGCGTGGTCAAGGTCGCCCCGCCGCTTGACGTCGCCGTCGTGACCGTCAGCCGCTGCCATTGCAGCCCAAGGTCGCGCGGGACGTCGTCCAGGAACGCCTCGTAGTGTCGCTGTTCTTCGGGCGCGATTGTGTCGCGCAGGGTCGACGCAGCGCGGATCTTGGCGTCCAGCTCCGACCGCATAGCCAGCTGTTCCCGACGCGGCACGCGCAGGTTGGGCTCGAGCGCGCGTTTGTCGTCGCGAGACTGGCTGTAGAGACCCGGCTCGTCGTTGTTGTTGAAGAACGCGAACAGCTGGTAATAGTCGCGCTGGGTGATCGGGTCGTATTTGTGGTCGTGGCAGCGCGCGCAGCCGACGGTCAGGCCCATCAACACGCTGCCGACGGTGCTGGTGCGCTCCGCTGCGTATTCGACGAGATACTCGGCGTTGATGGCGCCGCCTTCGTCTGTTGTCACGTGGTTGCGCAGGAACCCCGTGGCGACGCGCTGCGCAGCGGTGGCGTCCGGGAGCAGGTCTCCCGCGAGCTGCTCAACGACGAAGTCGTCGAAGGGTTTGTCGTCTCGGATCGCTTCGATCAACCAGTCCCGCCACAGCCACGCCTGTCGGCCTGCGTCCATGTGGATGCCGCTCGTGTCGGCGTAGCGGCCCGCGTCGAGCCACAGCGACGCGAGGTGCTCTGCGTGCCGCGTGGCGTACGGCTCGTCGGTGAGCAGTCGGTCGACCAACAGCTCATACCGGTTCGGGCGTTGGTCGCCCAGGTAGGCGTCGAGCTCGCCGGGCGTCGGTGGGAGCCCGGTCAACACCAGGTAGAGCCGCCGACACAGCGCCGCGGCGGGGGCTGCTCCGCTGGGGGTCACGCCGACGGCGTGCAGGCTTCGCCGGAGAAAGGCGTCGACCGGGTGCTGCGCGCCGTTGTCAGGCGGCGCGACCGCGCGGGGTGGCTCGAACGCCCAGTGGCCTTCATAGGTTGCGCCTTCGGCGATCCAGCGTTCGAACAGCCGCACCTCAGCTGGCGTGAGGGTTGGCTTGTTCGACTCTGGCGGCGGCATGACCTCGTCTGGGTCGTGGCTACGGATACGTTCAAGCAGCAGGCTCTGCTGCGGCTGCCCAGGGACGATGGCTGCGCCGTCCCCGAGGTCGCGCACAGCGAAGCGTTGCTCGTCGAGTCGCAGATCCGCGGCGCGCTGGCCGGCGTCGGGTCCGTGGCAGCGGAAGCACCGGTCGGACAGCAGCGGGCGGATGTCGCGGCCGTATCGAACGGGCGCCTCGCGGGTCGTCTGCGCGGCGGCGGCGACGCAGAGCAGCAGGCCCGTGAGCGGGCGCAGGGTCGTTCGAGCAGGTTGCATGATCTCCGAGATCGGCTCCGAGTCTATTTTCCCCTATGTCGGCGGGGCTGTCACGTCGCCACCCCCCTGATCAGAACGCGTTGCCGAACGCGATGGTCATGTTTGAACCCTCATCGCCGTATCCAACGTCTACGCGGAAAACGGCCTCCCGCGAGAACGCGAGCCGCAACCCCGCGCCATAGCTGTCGATATATCTCCCGCTGTCGAGGTCGTCCCAGCCTTCAGCGACGGTGCCGCCGTCGTAGAAGAAGGCCAAGCCGATCCGCTCGATGCGAACGGTGTCCGTGAAGGCGTAGCCGCGCTCCACAATGTTGACGCGGTATTCGGCGGAGACGTGCGCTGCAGCGCGGTCGGTGAAGCGGTTCTGGATGAAGCCGCGCAGGGTCTCTCCGCCGCCCAAGGTGGGCAAGCTGTAGAACGGGAGCGTGCCGATGGTGTCCTGAACGAAGCACCCGAACGCCAAGACATCGGTCGGTGGGTTCTGTTCTCTTCCAGCTCCGCCCGTATGGAGCAGCGGGGGCAGCTCGACGATCTTCTGCGCGTCGACCGTCACCTTGGCGCCCCACTCGCCGGCGCTCTGCCACGCCGTGGCTATCGCTGCGCCGACGCGCGCGCCCCGATATGGCTGCGCGAAGCTGTCGCGGGTGTCCCAGGCGAACCGGGTCGTTAGCCAGAGCTGGTCGACGCCGTCACCGTCCGCGAAGGCCTCTTGGAAGCTCGGCAGGAAGGCGTTCATGCTCGGCACGGCCGACACCTGTCCGCTGGACAATCCGTGGTTGCGTGCGTCGATGTCGACGCGCGCGACCCAGTCGCTGTCCTCGTCGGGTATGGGCAGCCGCAGACCGAAGCCGACCTGTGAGAGGTTCTCAGTGTAGCTGGTCTCGTTGCTCTCAGGAGCGCGACTGCCGAAGCCGAAAAAGCGCCTCGTGAGCGTGCGTGAGTAGCCTCCGCGCGCATAGACGCGCGCGCGCTCTTCGCGCAGGATGCCGCCCTCGGGCATGGTTCGGTGGTTGAGCCAACGCGACCAGTTGAACCGGTAGGCTTGCTGACCCTCCGCCGAGTACGTGGTGACCACGTTCGCGAACTGTCGGAAGTTGTCGTTGAGGAAGTCGATGTCTGTGAGCGCGACGCCGCCACCGAACCCGATGTCTTCTTCGCGGAAAAAAATCGGGCTGACGAACGAGCTGACCCAGAAGCGTTCGAGCAGGCTGCCGGGCTTGATCCTCGCCGGTGGGTAGTATCGCCACCGCTCGGGCCGCTCGACGTCCTCGGGCAGCTTGGGCTTGGGGATGCGGCCGCTCTCGTCCATGCCACGGAACGGATCGAACGGCCGGCGCGCCGGCCTAGGCGGGTCCTGCGGCTGCGTCGCCTGGCGAGGCGCAGGAGCCGGCGCGGCGGGCTGTTGCTGCTGCTGCGCTGGCGCGATGGCGGTCAAGAACACGAACGGGATGGCGGAACGCACGGACGCAGTGTCGCGACATCGGTTGCGTGCGCAATGGTCGCCCCCTCAGGTATGTTGGGTAGATGCCGAAGATCCTGCGGGACCTGCTGTTCGCGCTCGGGCTGACGAGCGGCCTAGCGGCGCAACAGGTGACGAGCTGGGACCTGCCAGCGATGCTGCGGCGGCAAGTTCAGCTCGGCTGGCTCTGGCGTTCGCCGCCGCCCGGCCAGCGCTGCGTCCAGTTCAGCAGCTATGATCGCACCAGCGACCTCGGCCCGGGCGCTCACGCGGCGTGGTACGCCAACAACGACCGCGGCCACTACCTGCGGATCGAGGAGCGGTCTTCGGGCAAGGAGCACGTGATGGTCGATGTCGCGGGCCCGGGCTGCTTGACGCGCCTGTGGTCTGCGAATCCAACGGGCACCCTGCACTTCGACGTCGACGGAGACAGGGTGTGGACCGTGGACTTCGCGCTGTTGTGTTCAGGCAAGATGCCAGGCCTCCCTGAGCCGCTGGCAGGCATGCGCGCGCGCGGCGGCAACATCTACTTACCGATCCTCTTCGGCAGCCGACTGCAGATTTCGTCGTCGCAGCCTGACCTCTATTACTTAGCAGATGTTCTCCGCTGGCCTGAAGGCGCCGAGGTCGTGCCGTTTCACCCGTCCCAGCTCGAGCAGCACAGGGTCGCTGTCGCCCGCGCAGCGGACGCGGCAGGCGCCCCGGTAGTCCACCAAGGCGCCGCAGCGGGTCGTATCGCCGCGGGCAGCCTCGTCCAGGCGATGTCGATCGGCGTGGACGGTCCAAAGGCCGCGCGCCTCAACGTGCTCCGGCGGGCGCGGCTGCTCGTGCATTGCGGGGAAGAGACCACGGTCGACGTCCCCTTGTTGGCGTTCTTCGCCACGGGGCCCGACAGCCAGCCGTGGCGCGGCGCGTTGTTGGGGCAGCGGGAGGGGGGAGCGGCCTACAGCAACTTCCCGATGCCGTTCCCTGACGGTGGTTCGATCCAGGTGTTGGTGGAGGGCGACGACCTCGGCGTATCGTTCCCGATCACCCTCTCGGTTGTCGGGGACGCCGTCGAAAGCGATGCCATGTTGTTCCGCGCGAGCTACCACCTCGTCCGGGCGCAGCCGACGCGGCCGTTCTCGGAGCACCTCGTCCTCGACGCGCGCGGCTGCGGCCGGTTCGTCGGTTGCTCGCTGTTGGTCCGCAATCCTTCGCGGCTCTGGTGGGGCGAAGGCGACGAGAAGTTCTACGTCGACGGCGAGGCGCGTCCGTCGTGGTTCGGCACGGGCACGGAGGACTACTTTGGCTACGCATGGTGCGATCCGACGACCTTCCAAGCGCCGTATCACGCGCAGGTGCGCTGCGACGGACCCAACAACTACGGTTTCACGCAGCTGCACCGGACGCACGTGCTCGACAGCGTGCCGTTTCAGAAGTCGTTTCGCTTCGACTTAGAGCGGTGGCACTGGGTCGAGGACACCACGATCGACTACGAGACCGTGGCCTATTGGTATGGGAGCCCAGGGGCCCGCTCGGGTCTGCCGCCGGTGCCTAGCGTCGACCAGCGCGCGATGAGTCCCCTGCCGCCGCCGAAGTTCCTCGCGGTCGACGGCGCGATCGAGGGAGAGTCGCTGCGGGTCTTGTCTTGCTCCGGCGGCACGAACCTCGTCCAGAACCTCATGTTCTTCGAAGGTAAGTTCTCGCGAGACGCGCAGCGCTGGTGGATCGACGGCAAGGTCGGGGACACGCTGGCGCTCGCCGTGCCCGTCCCCGAAGACGGTCGTTATCGGGTGCGGCTGGTGATGACCCGCGCCGACGACTTTGCCAAGGTGCAGGTCTCGCTAGGGGAGCTCTCGTTGGCAGCGCCGTTTGACGGCTACGCCGTCAACGTGCAGCCGAGCGCGCCGCTCGTGTTGGGCGAGGCGGACTTCCCCGCAGGAGAAGCGACTTTGACCCTGACGATCGTCGGCAAGAACCCGGCCGCTAAAGAGCGGCTGATGGTCGGACTCGATTACCTCGTGCTGGAGCGGCTTCGGTGAGGAAGAAGCGCGCGACCTTTGAGTGCCCCAACTGTGGCGCCGATGTACCTGTCAGGGCCAAGGTCTGTCGAGAGTGCGGCAGCGACGCTGACACTGGGTGGAAGTCGAGCGAGGAGATTGACTACCAGAGCATCGACATCCCTGATGGATACGGCCCGGACGGGGCCTACACCGACGAACCTCGGCGCGGCTTCGCGTTCTTGGAGCGCGGCTACGTGCGCGTCGTCGCGCTGGTCTTGGCGGCGCTGGTCGTCGCGTGGACCTTGCGGTTGCTGTGAGCGACGACGCCTGTCAGCGGTGCGGCGTGACGGCAAGGACGTGCTCCATGGAGAAGGCGATCACACGCCCGTCGACACGGATCACGACCCAGCCCTGCTCCGCGGGTAGCGGCGCAGCGAGCGCGCCGACGTATCTCTTGGTGCCTGTGTCGCCCTGGTTGACCTGCACTTGAACCATGGAGCCGACCGCGAAGGGCCACGAGTTGGCGAGCGGCGCGGCGGCGGCGTCTACGCGCACGGACACCGGCAGCCACTGGCTCCGCGGGCCGCGGCGGAACGTAGCCGCGGGGTCGTCGTCATCGATCAACTGCAGCGTCGCCGTCACCGGGAAGTGGTCACTGTAGGTCTTGCGATAGGCGGCCCGCTGTTTTTCTCCAGACACGCTGTGGGCGATGAGCGTCGCGCGGGACGCCTCTTTGAACCCGCTCCCGACGACGACTTGGTCGATGGGATCGTCGAACCACAGGATGGTTGGGCGCGCCGTTTTCTGCTCGAGGTAGCGGGCTGCGCCGTCTTTTTCGAACACCGCCTCGGGCTCGTCTCCGTAGCTCGAGTTGAAGTCACCGAGCACGAAGACGTCGTGGTCCTCTCGCGGATCCGCTTGCAGGCCGCGCATCCACTCGTGCAGCTTGCCCGCTTCGGCGCGCCGCTTTTGGCGATCTCGGTCTTTGCGTCCGGCCTTTAGGTGCACGACGACGGCGCGGAAATCCGCGCCCGTGCCGATATGGCGGAAGCACCCGGTCACAGGCTTGCGGTGGAACACGTTGACGCCGTCGAGCTCGGACGGCAGGTCCAGCAGCTCCTCGCAGTGAAGCATCTCAAGCTGAGCGCTGTCGTAGAGGTAGCCGACGCCTTGCTGCGTCTTGCCGTCGGTCCACTGACCGCTGGTCCCGAGCACCGCTCGCCACGTCGGGCCTGCGGCCTCTGCCACGCGCTGCAGCGGCGCCTCGCCGCAGATCTCCTGGACGCCGAGCAGCGCGACGCCGAGCTCGCGGACGCGGGCGCCGATTTTCCGGTAGTCGTCTTCGTCGCGGGGCGGCGCGTCGCGGCGATACTTTGGGTCGGCGCCCAGGAACTCGAGGTTCCAGGTGCCGACCGTAACCGGCACAGGCTGCTGCGCCGCGATCGAGCCCAACGTGGCGAGGAGGAGGCAGAGGGGGCGGAGCATCAGCGTTTCTCGTGGATCGGGACCTGGTCGCGGATCGAGCGCATCAGGTCTTGCAGGAAGTGGATGTTGTGGATCGACAGCAAGATGCCCGCGAGCATCTCGTCGGCGACCGATAGGTGGCGGAGGTATGCGCGCGAATAGTTCCGGCACGTGTAACACCCGCATCCTGTGACCAGCGGCGCTGGGTCGTCAGCGTATTGGGCGTTGCGTAGCTTCAGCTGCTTGCCGTTCGGCGCGAACGCGGTGTGGCTTCGGCCGTGCCGCGTCGGGATGACGCAGTCGAACATGTCGACGCCCTGCGCGGTCGCGTTCACGAGGTCCTCGGGCACGCCGACGCCCATCATGTAGCGGAGCTTGTCGGCCGGGAGGTGGTCGACGCAGGCGTCGAGCGCGGTCGCCATCTGCACCTTCGTCTCGCCGACGCTGAGGCCGCCGATGGCGTAGCCGTCAAACTCCATGGCGGCCAACGCCCGGGCGCTTGCGCCGCGCAGGTCGGGGTCCGTGCCGCCTTGGCAGATACCAAAGACCGCCTGTCCGCGCGCTGCGCCGCCCCAGCTGTCGTGCAGATCGCGCGCTTGTCGCGCCCAGCGGAGGGTGCGCTCGTGCGCGACGCGCTGCAGCTCGGGTTCGGCGTCGCCGGGCGGACAGTGGTCCAGCACCATCGCGATGTCTGGGCCGAGCTGGCGTTGGAAGGTCAGCACCGACTCGGGCGTGCAGTGCCGCGTGCTGCCGTCGATCGACATCTGAAAGGTCACGCCGACGTCGTCGATCTTCATCTTGTGGCTGAGCGAGAAGACCTGGAATCCGCCGGAGTCGGTCAGGATCGGACCGCTCCAGCGCATGAACTCGTGCAGGCCGCCGAGGCGCTCGATCCGCTCGGCGCCCGGCCGGACGTGCAGGTGGTAGCTGTTGGCCAAGATCAGCTCGGTGCCTGTTGCCTGGACCTGCTCAGGGGTTAGCCCTTTGAGGGTCGCGTAGGTGCCGACTGGTGCGAAGCACGGGGTCTCGAATGAGCCGTGCGGGGTGTGGTATCGCCCCCGGCGCAGCTTGCCCTTTGTGCCCAGGAGCTCGAAGCGGAACGCGGTCACGGCAGCCGGCGTTAGGCGAACGGTAGATCGTCTGGCCCGGCCTCGGCTTGCGCCTGTGGTCGGGCGAGGCCGAGGTGATCATAGGCGCGCGGCGTCGCGACCCGGCCCCGCGGGGTGCGGGCCAACAAGCCCTGACGGATCAGGTGCGGTTCGAGCACGTCTTCCAGCGTGTCTTCCGCTTCGTCGATCATTGCTGCGAGCGTCTTGAGCCCGACGGCGTCGCCGCGCGTCGTCAGCGCGCGCAGGAGCTTGCGGTCAACCTCTTCGAGCCCGAGGTGGTCGATTCGGAGACGCTGCAGCGCTTCTTCGGCGGTGTCGGCGTCGATCGAGGGCTTGTCGAGCACTTGAGCGAGGTCCCGCACCCGGCGCAGGATGCGCAGCGCGATACGCGGTGTGCCGCGGCTGCGCTCGGCGCACAACGCCGCGGCGCGCGGGTCGATCGTCACGCCGAGCCGGGCGGCGGCCAGGGTCAAGATGCTTTCGATGTCGGCTGCTGGGTAGGGCTCCAGGCGTTCGACGAGGCCGAACCGCGACCGGAACGCTGCCGTGAGCAGGCCTTCGCGTGTGGTGGCGCCGACGAGGGTGAACGGCTGCACCCCGAGTCGGATGCTCCTGCCGTTTGGGCCGGGGTCGAGCACGACGTCAATCGCGTGGTCTTCCATGGCGGAGTAGAGGTACTCCTCAAGCTGCATGGGGAGCCGGTGGATCTCGTCGATGAACAGCACCTCGTTGCGCTGAAGCCGAGTGAGCGTGCCGGCGAGGTCCTTAGGTGCGCCGAGCGCAGGTCCCGACGTGACGACGATGTCGGCCTGCATTCCTTGCGCGATCAGGTGGGCGAGCGTCGTCTTGCCGAGACCCGGTGGTCCGCAGAGCAGGACGTGATCGAGCGGCTCCGAGCGGCCGGAGGCCGCCTCGATCGCGATGCTCAGGTTGTCGCGGATCTGACCTTGCCCTACGAACTCGGCGAATGAGCCGGGGCGCAGGCTACGGTCGAACTCTTGTTCGTTCGGGTCGGGCGCGGCGTGGAAGACCATCGGAGTCCATATGGTACTTGCGCGGGCCGTCGGATGCACCACGCTGCTGCGGTGACAGACGAACTGCCCATCTACGACTTGTTGGGTGCGGACAAGATCGAGGCGATGGTCGCGGCGTTTTACCGACGCGTCCCCGGCGACGACCTGCTGGGCCCGATGTATCCTGCCGACGACTGGGCGGGCGCCGAGCATCGGCTCAAGACCTTCTTGGTCTACAGGTTCGGCGGGCCGCACACCTATCTTGAGGAGCGCGGCCACCCGCGCTTGCGGATGCGGCATATGCCCTTCTCCGTCGACCGCGCGGCGCGGGACCGCTGGCTGGCGCTGATGATGGCGGCCGTCGACGAGGTCGGCGTCTCGCTGGAGCACCGCAGCTACCTCGAGCGGTTCTTCACAGGCATCGCAACGTTCCTGCGAAACCGCTGACTGCGTAGAGTTCGGGGATGCGTCACTCCCTGATTGTGTGCCTGCCGCTGCTGGCGGGGTCCCTGGTCGCTCAACATGCCCCACAGCTGCTGTGGAACGGTCGCGACCTCGAAGGCTGGCACGGCCAGCGCCACGTCTCGCCGTACAAGCTCTCTGGAATGACGGCGGACGCGCGCGCAGCGCTCCGGGCCGAAGACGACGCCTCGGTCGCCGAGCACTGGCGCGTTGAAGGCGGCGAATTGCTCAACGACGGCCAGGGCGCATTCCTGACGACCGATCGGGACTACGGGGACGCAGTGTTCACGTTGGAGTACAAGACCGTCGCGAAGGCCGACTCGGGCATCTACCTGCGCGGCTGCCCGCAGGTGCAGATCTGGGACTACACCGAAGCCGGCGGGAAGTGGAACCTTGGCGCGGACAAGGGGTCCGGTGGCCTGTGGAACAACAAGCAGGAAGAGCGCTTCCCGACGCGCTGTTACGACCGCCCGTTCGGGGAGTGGAACCAACTCCAGATCACCATGGTCGGGGAGGTCGTGTGGGTCTCTTTGAACGGTCACGTGACCGTGGGCGGGGTGCGGATGGAGAATTATTGGGACCGTTCACGGCCGCTGCCGCGCACGGGGCCGCTGCAACTCCAGACTCACGGCGGCGAGATCCGCTTCCGTAACCTGACGGTCCGCGAGATCGAGGCGCATGAGGCCGACGCGCTGTTGGCGGCCCGGGACGCGGGTCGTTACGCCTCCGCGTTCGACGGCGCGACCTTCGCGGGTTGGCAGGGCGCGACCGACAACTATGAGATCGTAGACGGGGTGATCCGGTGCCGACCGGGCAAGGGCGGCACGCTGTTCACGCTCGATCGCTACAAGGACTTCGTGGTGAGGTTCCACTTCCAGTTGCCGCCGGGCGGCAACAACGGACTCGCGATGCGTTATCCCGGCCGCGGTGACCCCGCCTACACGGGATTTGAGCTGCAGGTCTTGGACGACTCGGCGGCGAAGTACGAGAACCTCAAGCCCTGGCAATTTCACGGCAGCGCTTATGGCCTCCAAGCAGCGCACCGCGGCTATCAGCGCGAGGTCGGCGCGTGGAACTTTCAGCAGGTCACGATGCGCGGCTCTCGTGTCACGGTAGAGCTCAACGGCTACCAGATCCTCGACGCAGACCTCAGCGAGCTTCAGTCCAAGCTCAAGGGCGCGACCGGGAAAGACAACACCGACGGCTTCTTCGGCTTCGCGGGACACAACGACCCGGTCGCTTTCGCGAACATCCGAATCCGTCGCCTCGAGGACTGACGCAGGCGCCCTGGCGCCGAGCTGAGTGCTCGCGGCCGTCCCCGTTGCTGGCCAACGACCGCTGAGGAGGAGCGCTCCGCATCGATCGTCGCTCGGGTATCGGCCGGGGCGCCGCCGGCGTGGCGGCGCCCTCCGCAGCTAGCTGCAGCCGCTGGTCGCGCCGCAGGAGACGCACTTCAGGCAGGTGCCGTTCCGCACCAGCGTGAACGCTCCGCAGCTGCCACAGGCGTCGCCCTCGTAGCCCTTCAGGCGCGCCTCTGCGATCTGCATGCGCACCTGACGCTGGTCGAGCGCAGACTTCGTCTCACTCCGCAGGAGCGCGACGTTTTGGGTCGCGACCGCCGTCGAGCCGCTCTCTTGTGGCCGGGCGATCCCGGCGCTGGGCGGGTGCAGGTGGGTGTTCTCCTGCACCGGCTGGGGGGCGTCGGTAGTTTCGTAGACCGTCTCAGAGACAACCTCTTCGTCGGTGTATTCCGGGTCGGCGACCTTGCCGCCCATCGTCGTGCTGCTCAGATCCTCGTTGGACACCTGTGCGAGTTCATCGCGTCCCAGGTAGCTGATCGCCAGCTCACGGAACACGTAGTCGATGACCGAGGTGACCATCTTGATCTGGTCGTGACCCTGCACCATGCCGTTCGGCTCGAAGCGGGTGAACACGAACGCGTCGACGAACTCGTCCAGCGGCACGCCGTGCTGCAGGCCGAGCGACACCGAGATCGCGAAGCAGTTCATCAGGCTCCGGAAGGCAGCGCCTTCCTTGTGCATGTCGAGGAAGATCTCGCCGACCGAGCCGTCTTCGTATTCGCCGGTCCGGAGGTAGATCTTATGGCCGCCGACGTTGGCCTTCTGCGTGTAGCCAGCGCGGCGTCCCGGCAGGCGGCGACGCTTGGCGATGTAGCGATGCACGACGCGCTCGGTGATGCGGTTAGCTAGGGCCTGCACCTCCTTGGAGGCGACGCTCGGAGTCGCCGCGGCGTCTTCTTCGTCGTCGACGACCGTCGAGCTAAGCGGTTGGCTCAGCTTGCTGCCGTCGCGGTAGAGCGCGACGGCCTTTAGCATCAGCTCGCTGCCCAGGCGGTAGGCGCGCTTGACGTCGCCGATCTCAGCGTCGACCGGCATGTTGATGGTCTTGCTGATTGCGCCAGAGATGAACGGCTGCGCGGCCGCCATCATGTAGAGGTGCGCCTCGTAGGGGATGTAGCGCTTGCCCTTCTTGCCGCACCGGTTGGCGCAGTCGAACACCGGCAGGTGCTGGTCCTTGAGGTGCGGCGCGCCCTCCACGGTCATGGTGCCGCAGACGAAGTCCGTAGCCTCGGCGATCTCTTGTTTGCTGAAGCCTAGGTGCTCCAGCAGGTTGAAGGACCAGTCGCCGAGCTGTTCGTCGGTGACGCCGAGCTTCTTCAGCAGGTCCTCGCCGAGGATGCCCTTGTTGAACGCGAAGGTGATGTCGAACGCGCTCTCGAGCGAGGCCTCGACCTTCTGGATGGCATCTTGGTCGAAGCCCTTGGCTGCCAGCTTCTCGTGGTTGATGCCCGGGGCGCCCGCGAGCGTCTTGCGGCCGACCACGTAGGACACGATCTCGTCGATCTGTGCGGGTTCGTAGCCGAGCTTCTTGAGCGCAGGGGCGATGCTCTGGTTCGCGATCTTGAAGTAGCCGCCGCCGGCGAGCTTCTTGAACTTGACCAAGGCAAAGTCGGGTTCAACACCGGTGGTGTCGCAGTCCATCAGCAGCCCGATCGTGCCGGTAGGCGCGATGCAGGTGGTCTGGGCGTTGCGGTAACCGTGCTTTTCGCCGAGCACGAGGGCGCGGTCCCAGCACTCACGCGCGGGCTCCAGGAGGTCGGCGGGGCAGAGCTGCGGATCGATGCCACGCGGCGTGATCGAGATCTCCTCGTATTCGCTCTCGGATGCGCGGTAGGCCGCGCGCCGGTGGTTGCGGATGACGCGGAGCATGTGCTCCTCGTTCTTTGCGTATTTCGGGAACGGACCGAGTTCCTTGGCCATCTCCGCCGAGGTCGCGTAGGACTCGCCGGTCAGCACCGCCGACAGCGCGCCCGCGATGGCGTAGGCCTTCTCGCTGGCGTAGGGGATGCCCTGACGCATCAGGATGGTGCCGAGGTTGGCGTAACCGAGCCCAAGCGTGCGGAACTCGTAGCTCTGCTTGGCGATGGTCTGCGACGGGAAGCTCGCCATCAGCACGCTGATCTCAAGCACGACGGTCCAGAGACGGATCGCGTGCTTGTAGCCTTCCATGTCGAAGGTGCCGTCCTCGTCCTGGAACGTGGCCAGGTTGATCGACGCGAGGTTGCAGGCCGTGTCGTCGAGGAACATGTACTCGGAGCACGGGTTGCTGGCGTTGATCCGGCCATCGACAGGGCAGGTGTGCCACTCGTTGATGGTCGTGTCGTATTGCAGGCCCGGGTCGGCGCACGCCCAAGCGGCGTAGGCGACCTTGTCCCACAGCTCACCTGCGTCGACCTCCTTCGCGACGCCCCGGTCGGTGCGTCGGATCAGCTTCCAGGCGGCGCCTTCGTCGACCGCGCGGAAGAACTCGTTCGGGATGCGAACCGAGTTGTTGGAGTTTTGACCGCTGACGGTGGCGTACGCCTCGCCGTCCCAGTCGGTGGTGTATTCGGTGACGTCGACCGCGTGGAGGCCCTGCTCGGCCAGCTGCAAGCAGCGGTGCAGGTAGTTCTCCGGGATCATGGCGGCCCGGGCAGCGTGCAGCGCCTTGTGCAGCGCCGCGTTCTCCTTGGGCTTGATGACGGTGCTCGTCTCGCCCGTTTCCTCAGCGGTGACGTGGCAGCTGTTGATGACCGCGTTGAGGTGCTGCTTGATGTGCTTGCTGCCGGTGACGAGCGCCGCCACCTTCTGCTCCTCGTTGACCTTCCACGACACGAACGTCTCGATGTCTGGGTGGTCGAGGTCGAGGCAGACCATCTTCGCCGCGCGGCGGGTGGTGCCGCCCGACTTGATCGCGCCTGCGGCGCGGTCGCCAATCCGCAGGAAGCTCATCAGGCCGGAGCTCTTGCCGCCGCCGGACAGGGGTTCGTTCTCGGCGCGGAGCTGGGAGAAGTTGCTGCCGGTGCCGGACCCATACTTGAAGAGGCGCGCCTCTCGCGTCCACAGGTCCATGATGCCGCCGTCGCCGACGAGGTCGTCGGTGACAGACTGGATGAAGCAGGCGTGTGGCTGCGGGCGCTCGTAGGCGCTGCTGCTCTTACGGAGCGTGGCGGCTTTCTTCCCGGCGTTGTCTTGGGCGCCTTGGTCGCCGCCGACTTTCTGCGCCGGGTCGTCGACATACCAGTGGCCTTGGGCAGGGCCCGTGATGCCGTATTTGAAGTGCAGGCCAGTGTTGAACCATTGCGGCGAGTTCGGCGCCGCGCGCTGCGCGGCGAGCATGTGGCTGAGCTCGTCTTCGAACGCCTGTGCGTCGTCGCCCGAGTCGAAGTAGCCGTTGTCCTCACCCCACTTTCGCCAGCAACCGGCGAGGCGGTGGAAGACCTGGCGAGCATCTCGCTCGCCGCCGAGGACGGCGTTGCCGTCCGCGTCCATCTCCGGCTTGCCGTCCGCGTCGACCTGTGGGACGCCGGCCTTCCGGAAATACTTCTGCGCCAGGATGTCTACGGCGACCTGGCTCCAGTGTGCCGGGACGTCGATGTCGCGCGCCTCGAAGACGAGCGAGCCATCGGGATTGCGGATCTCTGAGTTCCGCTTGGAAAACGGGATGCCTTCGTAAGGCGACTTGCCCTTGCCTGTGAACCGCCGACTGATCTTCACGTCAGCTCCTCCTCATTCCGACAGGCCGGCGACCTCACCGACCTGTTCATTTGGGCCCGCCGCTCAGGGACGAAGCCAAACCTCTGACCAGAATGCAGCGCCGGACACCCCGTTGCGACGACGACCTGCGGAGCATGGTCCCGACTGATGAAGACACCGTCTCATCAGCGGGTTCCGGAGGGCGACACCGTGGCCACCACCTCGGGAGAGGGCTGTGGCAACCAGCGGAGGATTCAAACACTGCGTGAAAACAACGTCGACCCGTGACCAACGAGCCGACCCCACGACATCCTCATCCGACAGCCTCGTTCAACACCCTCTCGTTCGCTCGGGCGCAAGGGCCCAGGCCTCGGAAAGGGTGTCTGCCGACAGCAGATTACGCCGCAGGGGACCACTACTTATTGGGCATCTGGCCATCACGCAACCCACTAGCTTGTGAAAAGTGCGAGCGAGGGTGCCAAATCCTGGGGGCGCGGGGAATCCTAGGATTTCGCAAAGGCAAAAGAGCCGAAATCGCTGCGATTTCACCGCCTCGGCGCCGGCAGCAAGCAGCCAATTGCGGCCGGATGAGGCTCCGAGACCCGCTCGCCAGCGAGCGTTTGGCGGACAGCTGTCGCTAGATCTTGGGTGCTGGCGACCGCTGCTCGGCTGCCCAACGCCCGCCACTGGTCGTCGATGCGGCCGCGATAGGTCTGGCCCTGCGACGATAGCACGACGGCCTCTGGCGTGATGGTCGCGCCACACGCCGCGGCGACGCGGTGCGCCGGGTCCAACAGGATCGTGCCCGGGAGCGCGTAGTCTGCGGCGTGCTGCCTGGCGCCCTCAACCGTGAGGTCGGGGTCGACGTGAACGAGGTAGAGACGCACCCTGGGTTCCGCGTCCCAGGCGCCTTGGAGCGCGCCAAGAGTCGGCGCGTAGGCGTTCGCGATCGGGCACTCGCAGCTGGTGAAGATCAGCACGTGGATCGCGTCGCCGCGCGGCTTCGTCGGGCGGTGGATTTCGCCGAAGAGGTCGCGCGCCGCAGGCGGGCCTTGTTCGGGGCTGCACCCGCTGCAAGCCATGGACAATCCGAGCAGCAGCGCCGCGAGCCGCCGCGGCGTCGGCGCGCTGGGTTTGGCCGCGGCGTCGGTCGGGGCGTTGACCCGGGCTGTCGTTGGCACCTTCATCGTGATCCCCAAGCTCGCCGGCGAAGGCGCGCGCGGTCGCCGTCCGCGCGAATCGCCGGCGGCGTAGCTGATGCTACTTGTCGCCGCCAGCTGCGTCGTCTTCGTCTTCGAACGAGATCTTGAGCACGTTCTTCAAGGCTCCCACGCCGCGGATGTCGTCCCCGCGCTCGTTCATCAATGTGCGGATGGCTTCCTGCAGCTGCGCGTCTTCCTGGGCGTCGCCGAGCGCGCGGTTGCCCGGATAAACCGCTCCTCGGAGGTCGCTGACCTGGTCGCGTACTTCGTAGCGAAGCCAGCGTCGGACGTCGTCGTGGCTCAGCTTGGTGTCGAGCTTCTCGTAGAAGGCGTCGAAGCCTGGGTATCTCTGCGGGTCGCCGTCGTCGCCTTCGGCGAGCTGGCGGAACAGCGCCTCGTTCTCCTGGATCTGAGCTCGAACGTATTCGCGGATCGCGCCGGTTTTGAGCACTGCAAACACCGCGCTGTTCTTCCAGGCGTCCTCCGGTTTGTTCTCGAGCAGCTCGAGCTCGATGTCTGGCTGGACGCCCCATTTCGGGTCGACGATGCGGCCTTCCTTGTCGTACTCCCGGTGCGGGCAGCGTCCCGAGGGGAGGTAGTACTTCGCCACCGTCAGCTTGATGTGGGCGCCTGGGTCGTAGAGCCCGTTGCCGTTGCGGTCGGTGTAGGGCTCACCCTCCTGCCACGTCCGGTCCCGGTTGAGGTCCTCGTAGGGCTCCTCGGGGCTCGTCTGCAGCGGGAACAGGTTCTGCACGCTGCCTTTGCCAAACGAGCGCTTGCCGATGATCGTCGCGCGGTCGAGGTCCTGCAGGGCGCCAGCGGTGATCTCGCTGGCCGACGCTGACAGGCGGTTGGTCAGCACCGCGACCGGGAGCTCGCAAACCCGGCGGTTGCGCCGCTCCGAGGTCGAATACGACCGCCTCGGCTCGTTGGGCCCCTCGGTGTAGACGACGAGTTCCCGGCCGGAGACGAACTGCTCGACGACGTCGCGCGCCTGCGTCAGGAAGCCACCGGTGTTGTTGCGCACGTCCAGCACGATGCCCTTGGCGCCTTTTCGGGTGAGGTCGGCGAGCGCGACTTGGAGCTCTTGCGAGATGTTGGCGCTGAAGTTGATCAGCTCGATGTAGCCGATCTCGCCCGGGACCATGGCCCAGTTGACGGCGGGCACCGAGATCTGTTGGCGCACGATGGTGATGTCCTGCGCCTCCTGGAAGCCGAGCCGGAAGAACTTCAGCACGACCTCGGAGTCGGGGCGGCCTTTGAGCCGCTTGATGATCTCCTCGGTGGTGTGTCCGCCGGTCTCCCAGCCGTCGACCTCAAGGATCTTGTCGCCGCTGCGCAGGCCCGCTTCGTATGCGGGGCCGGAGTAGATCGGTCGCACGATCGAGAAGTCGCCGTCCTGGTCGAAGTTCACGAAGGCGCCGATCCCGCCGTATTCGCGGTTCAGGTCGAAGTAGAACTTCTGGAACTCCTGGCTCGTGAAGAAGGTGCTGTGCCGGTCCAGCCCCTGGAGCATCCCCTTGGCTGCGTATTCGACCATCTCAGCATCCGAGATGTCTGAGCCGTTGATGTGCTGGAGGCGGATGCGGTATCGAAGCTCGTCGAGCACCTCGTAGTCGCTCTCCTCACCGCGCTCTGCGGGGCCGCGCTTCTTCATCAGCTCGTTGAGCGCGCGGTCGAACTCGCGGCGCTGCTCTTCGCGCTGGATGAACAGGTTGGCCCGGCGTCCGAAGTCGGTGGGCTGGTCTCGGATCTCGCGCAGGATCTGCCACGCTCGGCCTCCCTCGGTGTTGATCTCGGCCAACGCGAGCGCGCCGCGCTGCTGCAGATCGCGGTCGCTCGACTGTAGGAACTGCTCCAGCACGGTCTTGGCGACGCCGCGTTGCCCGTTGGTGCCGATGCCCCAGAGCGCCAGCGACGCCTCGATGCGGACCAGCGGGGCGACGAGCTCGTCTTCACAGGCGGCGAGGACCGCGGCGCGAACGTCCGGCAAGATCCTCGCGTTGAACATGCGCTCTCTCCCCAGCAGGGAGAGCGCGACCGCCCGGGCGGCGTCTTCGCCCTTCTGGGCGACGGGTTCGAGTAGCGTGAACACGCTCTTGCCGAAGGTCGCGTCCTCCTTGAGATCCGCTAGCGCGAGCGCTGCGCAAAGCCGGCGACGGTCGCTGCTCGAGCTGCCGGCGGCGGCCATAACGGCGCCGAGGTAACCGTCGAGGTTGCGCTCAGGCGCCAGATCGGCGAGCTCCAGCGACAAGCTGTAGAGTTCGGCCACCTCGACTGTGTCGCTCTGCTCGAGCAGGGCGCCGACTTCGCGGCGGAGCTCCTGCGCGGTCGTTGCGCTAGCCAGCACAAGGGAGAACAGTGCGGCGAGCACGGCAGAGGGGGTCGATATGGCGTTTCGCATGTCTTCTCTCGGATCGTCGTCGCGCCGGGCACGATGGACCGTCGCTGGTGGGCCTCGGCCTCGCCGCCCACGATGGGCGGAAGGGGTTGAGATCCAGCGAGGTCCAAGCGCGTGGGGTGGAGCAGGATGCTCCGCAGCGCCCGCCGACGCTCCCCTGCCTGACTCGATAGGACGTTTCCGTATCTATACGTCGCCGCCGTCGAGTTGCCGAACGGATTTCGGGTCGCTCCTGCGCCCGCGTGGGTCGTAAGCTAGAAAGCGTGAGCACGAACGAGCCCAAGTCGCAGCCGGGGGATGATGCGCGCGACGGCCTGACGCACGTCGACGATTGCGGGCGCGCGAACATGGTGGACGTAGGCGGCAAGGCGCCTTCCCAGCGGCGTGCGGAGGCGGAGGCGTGGGTCGTTCTGGATCCTGAGACCTGCGATCTTCTGTTCGCGGGCCGGCTGCCCAAGGGCGAGGCCCTTGCGGTGGCGCGCGTCGCCGGGATCCAGGCGGCGAAGGACACAGCCAGACTGATCCCGCTTTGCCACAGTCTGTCGTTGAGCCACGTCAGCGTCGACCTCGTCCGCGACGGCGCCGACCGGGTGCACATCGTGGCGCAAGCGTCGACGGTCGCCGAGACCGGGGTCGAGATGGAGGCGATGTGCGCGGCGAGCGTCGCGGCGTTGACTGTCTACGACATGACCAAGGCGCGGTGCCGCGGCGCCGTGATCGTGGACTTGAGGCTGCGTCACAAGAGCGGCGGCCGCTCTGGGACGTTTGATCGTGAGGGGCCGAGGTGAAGCAGCCGCGGGTCGCGATCGTCGGGGCGACGGGCGCGGTCGGTCAGGAGCTGCTGCGGGTGTTCGAGGAGCGCGACTTCGACGTCTCGTCCCTCAAGCTGCTGGCGTCGGCGCGCTCTGCGGGACGCACGCTGCGCTTCCGAGGTGAGGGCCATCAGGTCGAGGCGGTCGCTGCTGACGCGTTCCGCGGCGTCGACGTCGCGTTTTTTTCGGCGGGAGGTGACACGGCGGCTGCGCTCGCGCCGCTCGCGGTGGACGCGGGATGCGTCGTCATCGACAACAGCTCGGCGTTCCGCATGCAGGCAGACGTGCCGCTCGTTGTCCCAGAGGTGAACGCGGACGCGCTGCGATCGCATCAGGGGATCGTCGCGAACCCCAACTGCTCGACGATCATCTTGGTGCTGGCGCTGCAGCCGCTTGAGTCGGCAGCGGGTCTAGAGGCCGTGGTCGTGTCGACCTACCAAGCGGCCTCGGGGGCGGGTCAGCGGGCGATGGACGAGATGTTCCACGCGACGCGCGCGGTCCTCGACGGACTAGAGCCGCCGGCGCCGTCGGCGTTGGCCCAGACCCTCGCGTTCAACGTGTTCCCGCACGTCGACGAATTTATGGCTGACGGTTACACGCGCGAGGAAGACAAGCTGCTCCATGAGGTTCGCAAAATCCTCGGGAAGCCAGCGCTGGCGGTCGATGCTACCTGCGTCCGCGTGCCCGTCGCGCGGTGCCACAGCGAATCGGTCAGCGTCCGGCTCTCGCGGCCGCTCTCGGTCGAGGACGCGCGGGCGGCCTTCGCCGCCGCGCCGGGGCTCGTGCTCGACGACGAGCCCGCGTCCGTGGGATACCCGACGCCTCTCACCTACGCCCACCGGGACGCCTGTGGCGTCGGCCGGGTGCGCGCTGGGCGCGTGTGGGAGCCCGGCCTCTCTTTTTGGGTCGTAGGGGATCAGCTGAGGAAAGGCGCCGCGCTCAACGCGGTGCAGATCGCCGAAACCCTGTAGCCCCCGTGCTGCCAGGCTGGATCTGCAGGGCCGGGGGTGGGTTCGCGGGGGGTGCACGGCCGGTTCGGGCTGGAATCCTCTCGCAGGAGCAGGTTTGCTCTGCAAGCTGCGGGGCTGTTCCCCGCCACGTAATCGATCCATGGCTGCCAAGCGATCCACCAAGAAGAAGTCCTCGCCCAAGAAGAAGGCGGCCGTCGCCGCCAAGCCGGCGGCCAAGAAGGCCGGCAAGCGCTCGTCAAGAGCAGCCAAGCCATCGGGTGCCGATGACCGCTTGAGCCAGCTGGAGCGGCTCGTGGAGATGATGGTCGCCAAGGACGTGGTCGAGGTTGAACTGGAAGAGGCCGGCGCTCGCTGGCGCGTCCGTCGCACCGAACCGCAGGCGGTGACCTACGCCGCGGCGCCGCCGATGGCGCTGCCCGCAGCGCTGCCCGGAGCCGCCCCCGGAGCCGCTGCGCCGGCCGCCAACGGAGACGCCGGAGAGGCAGCCGCGGAGCCGCAAGGTGAGGTGTTCAAGTCGCCGATGCTCGGGACGTTCTACTCCGCGCCGTCGCCGGACGCCGAGTCGTTCGTGAAGCTGGGAGACCGGGTCAACGCGGACACGACGCTCTGCATCGTCGAAGCGATGAAGGTCATGAACGAGATCAAGGCTGAGCGCGAGTTCGAAGTCCTCGAGGCGCTGGTCAAGAACGGCGAGCCGGTCGAGTTCGGGCAGCCTCTGTTCCTCATCCGCTAGGGGGCCACATGTTCCAACGCATCCTGGTCGCCAATCGCGGCGAGATCGCGCTCCGGGTCCTGCGCGCCTGCAAGGACTTGGGCATCGAGACGGTCGCGGTTTACAGCGAGGCCGACAAAGACAGCCTGCACCTGCGCTTCGCTGATGAGACGATCTGCATCGGCCCAGCAGCCTCCGCAGACAGCTACCTGAACATCCCCGCGATCATCGCGGCGGCCGAGATCGCCGACGTCGAGGCCATCCACCCCGGCTATGGCTTCCTCAGCGAGAACGCGCAGTTCGCCGAGGTCTGTCACAGCTGCAACATCAAGTTTATTGGGCCGTCTGCTTCGGCGATCACGGAGTGCGGCGACAAGGTGGCGGCCAAGGAGTTGGCCGCACGAGCCAAGGTGCCGTGCGTCCCGGGGAGCGATGGCCCCGTCGAAGACGAGCAGACGGCGCTCGAGGTCGCGCGCGCGATCGGCTTCCCGGTGCTCATCAAGGCGGCCGCTGGTGGCGGCGGCCGCGGCATGCGCATCGCTCACGATGACCAGAGCCTCGTGACAGGGTTTCACTCGGCGCGCGCGGAGGCCGAGGCAGCCTTTAAGAACTCGACGGTCTACATCGAAAAGTTCGTCGAGAAGCCCCGCCACGTCGAGATCCAGATCATCGCAGACGCCCACGGCAACGTCGTGCATCTCGGTGAGCGTGACTGCTCGCTGCAGCGGCGACACCAAAAGCTGTTGGAAGAGAGCCCTTGCCCGGTGCTCGACCCAGAGACTCGAAAGAAGATGGGGGAGGCCGCTGTTCGGTTGGCCAAAGTGGCCGACTACCAGTCCGCGGGCACGGTCGAGTTCCTGCTCGACAAGGACAAGAACTTCTACTTCATCGAGATCAACTCACGGATCCAGGTGGAGCACCCAGTGACCGAGGAGGTCACCGACACCGACCTCATTCGCGAGATGATCTTGGTGGCTGCAGGGCAGCCGCTGTCTTTTCGGCAGGAAGACATCGAAATGCGCGGGCACGCGATCGAGTTCCGCATCAACGCTGAGGACCCGGACCAGAACTTCCAGCCGTCGCCAGGCAAGATCACGTCATTCGTCTCGCCGGCTGGGCCAGGCGTCCGCTGGGACAGCCACGTCTACGAGGGCTATACGGTGCCGCCGCACTACGACTCGATGGTCGGCAAGCTGATCATTCGACGGAAGACGCGGCAACAGGCCATCGAAGCTGCGCGCCGTGCCATCTCGGAGCTGCAGATGGAAGGCATCGCCACGACGGCGCCGCTGTTCCTCAAGATTTTGGATCACAGCGACTTCTGCGCTGGTGATATCGACACCGGCTTCATCGACCGCTACTTCACGCCGCGCTAGCTGTGCTCCCAGCGCGCCTCGTTCAGGAGCGACGATTCGGTAGGATATGGGCGATGCAAGCTGGCGAGATCGTGCGGGTGCCGCTGTCTGATGCAGTGGGCGTGCGCAAAGTGCGCACCGCTCCGTTTCTCGATCGATACGAGCCGTGGATTTTGCCGATGGGGGAAACGTGAGTCAGCGCTTTCAGATCCTTGCCTTCGTATGTGGCCTTACGTGGTCTGTGGGGTCCGCGTCTGGGCAGGTGTTGCCCATCTCACCGCAGCCTGGGAGCCTGACGGGCCAGCCAGGCGCCGCCGGGCAGGAGCCCAGCGCCCCGGGACAGGCTCGCGAGCGGAGCGCGCAGCCGCAGGCCCTCCCGACGACGAACCGCGTGCCATTCGGCGCGCCAGCGCAGTCGCCGGACGAGTTCTCATCGATCTGGTCGATCCCGGCGTCGCCTGAGTGGGCGGGTTTCCCTGCGTTCCCGTCGCGTCTGCAGGGCTACGGCAGCTACCCCATCCCGTTCGATCCTGACAGCCCTTCCGCGGGCATGGTCCCGCCGCTGCCGGCGGCTGAGC
>NYVR01000118.1 GCA_002684655.1 Planctomycetota bacterium
GCAAGAAGCGCGTGCAGGCCTTGTCGCGTTCACCGGCGGCAGAGTCTGAGCTGCGCGCGCGCGCCGCGCGCCGCCTCGCGCGGCGCTGAACCGGCGCGCCGCTCTTGAGCGCGCCGGCGAGTCGGCGCGGCTACCTGGGCTTCGTCGTTGGGGCGCAGCAATGCCTGGACGCGACCGGCGGCACTGGGTCGTAACCGGGCTCGCAGAACGGGTGGCAACGGCACAGCCGTCGCGCCGTCAACCAGCTGCCGCGCAACGCGCCGTGTCTCCGCAAGGCTTCGAGGGCGTAGCTCGAACAAGTCGGGTCAAACCTGCAGGTCCGCGGTTTCATCGGGCTGATGACGCGTCGGTAGAACCGAACCGGGAGCGCGAGCAGCCAGGCCAGCGGGGAGCGGATCATCGGCGGCGGCGCCCCCTGCCGCGCGGCGCGGGTTTGTGGAAGGCTTTCTCGACGAGCTTTGGTAGCTCGCCCCGCAGCTCGGCGAGCGGCAGGTCGTCTGGGCGGCGCTTGGGGATCAGCACCACGTCGCAGCTCTGCGGCATCCGGGCTCGCTCCAACCGGAAGGCCTCGCGGAGGACGCGCTTGAGCTTGTTGCGTCGGACCGCGCCCCCGTGGTCTTTGCTGACGGACACCCCGAGTCGCGGCGCGTCCACCTCGCCTTCGCGTCTTGGCCAGACGACGACGGTGACCCAATCTCCCGCTGCTCGGCGTCCGCGGCCGTAGACGGCGCGGAAGTCCCTCTGAGTTTTTAGGCGGAGCCTCTCAGGTAGGCGTACATCGTGGTTCACCGTCGGCGCCTCACTGCCGGAGAGCGTTTACAGCGTAGGTCTTCCGGTCGTTGTCGTCGGGTAGGTTGGACATTGACAGGAACAGGCGGAAGTCCCTCTTGGCCGCCTCGGTGCGGCCTAGGGTCATCAGAACGCGGCCGCGGTTGTAGTAGTCGTTGCTGCGCTTTGGGTCGAGCTCGAGGACGCGGTCGAGCTGCGAGAGCGTGCCTTCAAGCTGCTTGTGGTCGAATAACCAGTTGGCGTAGAGCGCCCGCACCTCGATCTCTTCGGAGCGTAGCTCTCTCAGGTAAGCGTATTGCTCGGCCTCATACTTTGGCGTCTGGGTGCGCTCCACTTCGCCGCGGACAAAGGTCTGCTCGCTGGCCGATTCCTTCAGGAACGCCTCCGCCGAGATCGCGAAGCCGTCGTCGTCACCGCGCTGCAGCGCGATTTGGAGCCGGTGCTTGTGCGCGATCCTGAGCAACGCGCCCAGGTCCAGCAGGTGCGCCAGCGTTTCGTCGGCGCGCGCGAGCCGCGCGTTGGCGAGCGCCCGTTGCTCTTCAGCTTGCGCCGATAGCGCCGCGCGCCGCTCAGCCATGCGCCGCGCCCGGTCCTCTAGTCGGATAGCTTCGCCGAGGTTTCTGAGCCCCTTCTTTTGTTGAGCGAGACCGTAATAGAGCAAGACGTAGGGCTCGTGGCGGAGGGGGTAGCGGCGGTCAAAGACCTGCTGGAGCAACGCCGTCGCCTCATCTAGCAGCCTCGGGTTGTCTTCGCTTTGGCGCAGCAAGATCGCGCCCTTGATGGCGTTGAGCTTGTAGTCGTCAGGCTCAACCTCAAGGCCGCGGTTCGCTTGGTCTAGGGCTTGGCCGAGTCTGCCGCCTTCGAAGTAGATCGGCGCGTTCCGCTGGCACGCGGTCAGGACCTCGCGTTGTTCCTTGGTGATCGACTCGCAGCCGCAGAGCAGCAGGAGGAGGGGCAGGGCATATCGGCGCATCATGGACGCGAGGCTGTAGATGGGGCGGCTGCCGCGCTCTTTTGCGGGAGAGACGGCGTCTCGGGCGTCCGCAACCATACGGGTGACAAGGCCGCGCTGTCGAGTCTGTCGACGGCTTCCGCCCGGCTCCCCGCAGCTCGGGGCGATCCGCTCGCAAGACGGGCTTCATCACCCGAGGTCGACTCGCTACCCTGACCGTTCACTCTTTTCCGTTCGCCAGCCGATGTCGACCACGCAGCCCTCTCGTCGTTCGTTCCTGAAGCCCTCCGCCGCCGCGAGCGGCGCGGTCCTCTCCTCCGGTTCCCTCAGCGCGCTGCGAGCCGCGTCGCCCGTCCACCAGGGCGGCGGGAAACTCAAGGTCGGCATCGTCGGCGTCGGCGGTCGCGGCTCGGGCGCTGCCTTGCAGTCGATCATGGCGGACAAGGAGAACGTGCTCTACGCCGCTGGAGACGCGTTCGTGGACCGCTTGGAGGGCGGCCTCGCCGTCGTGCAGAAGTCTGCCGAGGGCGCCGGCCGTCAAGACCAGTTCCAGGTCCCGCCCGAGCGGCGGTTCGTCGGCCTCGACGCGCTCGATCAGGTGTTGGCCACCGGCGTCGACGTCGTTCTGTTGGCGACGCCGCCAGGGTTCCGCCCGATGCAGATCGAGCGGGCTGTCGAGAAGGGGGTGCACGTCTTCGCGGAGAAGCCAATCGCGACGGACGCGCCCGGTGTCCGCCGCGTTGAGAAAGCGTGCGCCCTCGCCGCCAAGAAGGGCGTTTCGGTCGTCAGCGGGCTCTGTTACCGCTACCACGACGGCCGCCGCGCGACCGTCCAGAAGCTTCAGGAGGGTGCCATCGGCGAAATCCTCACCATGCAGGGGAACTACATCACCGGCGAGCTCTGGTTCCGGCCGGTCGAGGAGAACTGGAGCGCGCTGCAGAAGCAGGTGCGAAACTGGCTCTACTACACGTGGCTGTCCTGCGATCACATCGGGGAGCAGCACATCCACACGCTAGACATGCTGGCCTGGATCAAGGGGGACGTCTACCCGAAGGCGGCGACCTCATTGGGCGGCCGCCAGAAGCGGACGGACCCGAAGTTCGGCAACGTCTACGACCACTTCTCGACCACCTACGAGTGGGAGGACGGCACTCGCGGCATCGCTCAGTGCCGGCAGCAGAACAACTGCTGGCGCAACGTCAATGAGTACATCTACGGCACCGAGGGCAAGGCCAACGTGTTCGATCATAAGATCGCAGGTAAGGATCGCTGGCGCTACGCGGACAAGTCGCGAAACATGTATCAAGCCGAGCACGACGAGATGTTCGCTGCGATCCGCGCCGGTAAGCCGATCAACAACGGCGAATACATGTGCAACAGCACGCTGATGGCGATCATGGGACGCATGGCCGCCTACACCGGCAAGCGCATCACCTGGGAGCAGGCGCACGACAGCCAAGAGGTCTTGATGCCGGAGCTGTTGACGTGGGACGACACGCCGCCTGAGGCGCCGATCGCCATCCCTGGCGTCACCAAGTTCATCTAGCCGCTGCGGCGTCAGCCCGCCGCCCGCAGCGCTGGCCGCAGCGCCGCCACGCGCCTGCGGCTGGGCGGGCATCGAACCGTTAGGCGTTGACGACTAGGCGCGCCGTTCAATAGCTCCCGTGCCAAGGCAGCTTCCGCGAAGTCTCGATTCAGGTTTCGTTACCACGCGTGGACGAACGATAAACTGTGGCCGTGACGAAGACGATCGATGAGCAACAGCGGTGCGAGGAGCCGCGCGCGGTCGAGGACGACGTGGACGCCGAGCGGCGCGCTACCGCGGATCGCCGCCGTCGGCCGACGCCGATGTTTAGCCGCTACGTCTTGTGGGGCGGGCGCCGTCGTCACGTCCGCCGCGACGAGGAGCGCGAGGGCGCGTTCGTCGACGTCCACGGCCCGTGGACGCTCTTGGTGGTCCTCGCGATCATCGCCTTGAACGTGCTGGACGCGTTCTTCACGCTGCTATTCCTGTCGCACGGCGGCACCGAGCTGAATCCGATCGTGGCGGTGATGCTGGAGTCCGACTGGCACCCTTGGCCGTTTCTGCTGCTGAAGACATTCGGCATCGGCGTCGCCTGCGCGTTCCTTATGATCGCCAAACACTTCCGCTCTGCTCGCGTCGGCATGGCGTTTGTGTTCGTTGGCTACTCTGTGCTCCTGGGCTGGCACTTTATTCTGCTGCAGCAGTTGCCGTCCTGAGGAGCCACGGCGCGGGCCTCAGCGCCGCAGCCTCGCGGCGATCTGAGCCGCGACTTGGCGCCCGAGCGCAGCAGATCCTTCCTTGGTGAAGTGCACGTCGACGCGCGGCTGGATCTCGCGCTGCCGCGCCAACGCGAACGCGTAGAGGTCGACGACGGCGACCCCGTTCTCCTTCATGACGGAGCGCGCGATCGCGTTGTAGCGCTCGGGGTCCTCCACGTCTCGGTGCGGCCGGACGCCGCCCTTCGGCACCGGTGTTGTCGTCGCAAACACGAGCGTACTGCCGGTCTGCTTGAGCTTGGCGACGATGGCGCGAAGCTGTCGCTCATACGTATCCGGCTCCGCTTGCCGCCCGTCTCGCGGGTCGTTGGAGTTTCTGCCGTTAGCCTTCACGCGCTTGATGTCGTGCAGGCCGAAGTTGAACCAGATCAGGTCGTAGGGGGCGCCGTCGAGCTGCAGCCACCGGTCGATGTTCGCGGCCCCCTTGGTCGTGCCTTCGCAGTTCTCGGCCGGGCGCACGACCCAGGTGTCTTCGCGGAGGAGCCGCTTGACGACCGGCGTGTAGCCCATCGAGATGGAGTCCCCGAGGATCAGTACGCGCCGCTTGGTCGCGTTCTCCGCCGCGACCGCTGCGCGGACGTCGTCGTATTCTGGGTTCACGCACTTGTCCTTCCAACGGTCGAGGACCGCTCGCAACCCGGCCGCCGACTCGGGGCGCTGGCCGCGGTCGTCGGTGCGCTTGGTCCATTCGTCCAGCAGCCCTCGGTGCCGCGCGAGCACGCGTCGATAGGCTGGATCCGTCGCGAGGTTCGTCACCTGGTGCGGGTCGTGTCGGAGGTCGTAGAGCTCCTCTCGCGGTCGGGACTCGCCGTAGAACGCGAGCTGTATTTCGTCGAGGCGCCCATCGGCCGCGAGCCCGCGGAGCTCCTTGGTCACGCGCCAGCTGTCGCGGTATTGAGGCTGCATATACGGTCGATCCGGCAGCTCGTTGCGGATGTAACGGAACCGCTCGGTGACCAGGGCGCGCACGCGATCGATCGTGTAGTCGCAACGGTCGCGCGCGCTGACGACGAAGGTTCGGCTGTAGTCGTCCGCGAACAGGTCCTTGCCCTGCATCATCTGCGGCGGCGACGCTCCCGCCAGAGCCAGCGAGGTGGCGCCGAGATCGATCCCTGAGACCAGGTCTTTGCGGACGCCCGAGCTGATCTCGGGGCCCGCGACGACCATCGGCACCTTGACGCCGCCCTCATAGAGAAACTGCTTGTGGCGATGCATGCCGAAGCCGTGGTCCGAGAAGAAGAACACCACGGTCGTGTCCGTGAGTCCGTCGCGGTCTAGCGCCGCGAGGATGCGCTTCACCTCGTCATCGGTCTTTCGGATCGTGTCGTAGTGGTGCGCGATCGTCGCGCGGACGAGCGGCGTGTCCGGGTAGTAGGGTGGGACGGTGACTGCGTCCGCGTCGGTGCGGGCGGGGCAGGCGTGCTTGCCGCCGCGCAGTTGGATCTGTCCGAAGAACGGCTTGCCGGCCTTCGTCGCTGGGCGCCAGAGCGTCGCGACGTCGCGCAGCCGGTCGAAGTTCATGTTCGTGTTGTGCGCGTCGTAGAGCTGCTTGGGATCATGTGTGAAGTTGTAGTCGAGCTTGCCGCGGTTGAAGGTGTAGTAGCCCGCGGCGCGGAGCACTGTCGGTACGGGGATCACCCCGGCCGGGAGCCGGATCTGGTCCTCGTCTGTGCGTGAACTGCGGTGATTGTGTGCGCCGATCGAGGTCTGCCAGCACCCCGTAATGACGGCGGATCTGGTGGGGGAGCAGACGCCCGCTGGCATGTAGGCGCGGTCGAACCGGGCGCCCCGCGCCGCGAGAGCGTCTAGCGCGGGCGTCTCGGCTAGCTCGTCGCCGTAGCAGCCCAGCCATGGACACAGATCCTCGACGTAGATCCAGAGGATGTTCGGACGATCTTGCGCCGGGCAGAAGCCGCCGCCGATCATGAGCGCGAGCAGGCACCAAGAGAGGCGATTCATGACACCAGCCTATCCGTAGGCGATGATCCGAGCCCCGATGACCTCTGCGTCCGCTGCCGACAACCGCCCGCTGCGCGTCATGCGCGTCCTGACGAGGCCGAACCTGGGCGGCCCGACAAAGCAGGCGATCGCGCTGTGGCACGCTCACCAGGAGCTGCAGATCGAGACCTTGCTGGTGACGGGCGCGGTCGACGCCGAGGAGACCGTGCTTTCACCAGCGGAACACAGAATCCCGGCGTCGTCCGCTGAGCGTCCGCGTGGCGGGTGGCTGCAGCTCCCCGAGATGCGCCGCGCCATCGATCCGTGGGCCGATCTGCGGGCGCGGCGTCGGCTGCGGTTGTTGATCCGCGCCTTCCAACCAGACGTAGTCCACACGCACACCAGCAAGGCTGGCTCGTTGGGGCGTAGAGCAGCGGCCGCCGAGGGCGTGCCCGTCGTGGCGCACACTTTCCACGGGCACGTGCTCGACGATTACTTCGGGCCGATGTCTTCGCTGTGGCTGCGCCGCCTCGAGCGTAGGCTGGCGCGTCGGAGCGACCTGCTTTTCGCGGTCAGCGAGAGCTGCGCCGACGAGCTCGCGGCGCATCGCGTCGCTCCGCGTTCGCGCTTCTGCGTGATGCCGCCTGCGGTCCCCGCGGCGGTCTCGCAGACGCGGGCCGAGGCCAGGGCGCGGTTGGGCGTCGAAGGTTCCGAGTGGCGGGTCGCCGCGCTCGGCCGCCTCGTGCCGATCAAGCGCCTCGACGCCTTCATCGATATGGTCGCTGGTGACAACGAGCTGCGGGGCGATCTGCTCGGCGACGGTCCGCTGCGACGCGCGCTGCGCGAGCGCGCTCAGCGCCGTTGTCAGGACCGTGTCCGGCTCCTGGGCGCCCGCGAGGACGCGGCGAGCCTCTTGCCTGCTTATGACGCGGTCGTGCTGCCGAGCGTGCGTGAAGGCTGCCCGCTGGTGGCGGTCGAGGCCTTCGCAGCGTCTGTACCGGTCGTCGGCTTCGACGTCCCGGGCGTGCGCGACGCGCTGAGTTCGCTAGGGCGCGGTCTCCTGGTGCCGCCCGAGGAGGGCGCAGGAGGCTTGCGCCGCGCTGTCCGCCGGCTTCGCCAGGATCCCGCGCTGCGCGCTGAGCTGGTCGACCAAGCGGCGGCAGGCGCCCGTGCCTGCAGGCCGGCGGTCGTCGCCGCTGCGCTGGCAGAGTCCTATCGGCGGTCACTGCGTAGTCGCTAGGTCGCCGTTGCCTTCACGGCGCGGTGAATGGATGCTCGCGCTCGTGAAACCCGCCGCCGTTCCGTGTCGTCCTTGTGTTCGTGGCTGCCTTCATCACGCCGGGGTCTCCGGCGCGCTCTGTCTGATGGCGAGGAGGAGTTGACGTGGGAGATTTCCTCGGCGCGTTCGCGTTGATCAAGCGGGAGCAGCGCTACCTTTTCGTCGCCAATGAGCGACAGATCCACGGAGCTTCGCGGCGCGTCTGGGACCTCCCCGGCGGTCGCGTCGAGCCCGCCGAGCTGCTGCATGAGGCGCTGCGCCGTGAACTCCGCGAAGAGACCAGGCTCGAGGTCGTCGGCGCGCCGGAGTTGGCCTTCGTCCAAGAGGGCGAGCGGCTGGTCGGGGGCCTCCGCCGCCACGCGTGGCGCTCTTTCTTCTTCATCGTCGACGTCTCCGGCGAGCCCCGGGCAGACAGCGAAGTGCTGGACGTTCGTTGGATGACTGAGCGCGAGATCCACGCGGAGTGCTCGGCGCCCTATCACGACAGCTTCCGAGCGTGGTTGGAGCGCGGCGGCAGCCACTTCATCAGCCGTTGGGAGGACGCTGGCGAGCTCGACTGATGGACGTGCGGGGCGCTCCCGCCGGCTACTCCCGGAGCTGGATCGTGCCGACGAGGTCGCGCTCTCCCCGCAAGACGACGACCTTTAGCTCGCCGCCGCGTTGTTCCTGGCAGATCCTCGCGAGGTCGGTCCGTGAATGCAGCGGCACCTCGCGTTGGCCGAAGCGGCCGCGCATGACGACGCCGATGATGAGGTCGTCGCGCTGCAGGCCAATGTCGTCGGCAGGCGATTTGGGCAGCACCTCCGTGACCCGCATCGTCGCCGGGAACAGTGCGACCCTGCGCAAGCCGCTGCCGCGATAGAACGCGTATGTGGCCTGCCGCACGAGCCGTTGGTTGGCCTCGACGTCGACCTCGTCGAGTCGCAACCCCAACGCGGTCAAGATCGCGCCAGCTGCGCGGGAGATCGGCTGTGCTTCCACGCGCCGCGACTTCCCGTCGCGCTCCAAGGTCAAGGTGACCGCGCCGCCTTCCTCTAGCACGAAGAATCGCCGCAGGTAGTCGATCGAAGTCCGGACCTCTTGGTCCCCGAGCCGACGCAGCACGTCGCCCGTGCGGACGCCAGCGCGCTGGGCCGGTCCACCCGGCGTGACCTCGTCGACGACCACGTCGCCGTCGCGGTCCGCGACCTCGAGCCCGAGCCACGGCGCGTCGCCGCTCGCGACGAAGCTCGTGCTCTGTAGCAGCTGCCGTTGGAACTCGATCCGGACCACGTCCATGGGGATCGCGAACCCGATGTTCTCGGCGCCCGCTGACATCGCGTTGTTGATGCCGACGAGTCGGCCTGTGATGTCGAGCAGTGCGCCGCCGCTGTTGCCTTGGTTGATCGCGGCGTCGGTTTGCAGCAGGTCCTCGTATTCGCGGACCACGCCGTCGGGCGCGCGCACTTGGATTGAACGGCCGGTCGCAGACAGCACGCCGCTGGTGACCGTGTTGGCCTGGCCTTGGGGGTTGCCGATGGCGATCACGGTCTCGCCGATCATCAGGTCGGATGAGCGCCCGATTTCTACCGGCTGCACGCGCTCGTCGCCCTGCAACTTGAGCTGAAGCAGCGCGAGGTCGCGCGTCGGCGTTGAGCTGAGCACCCGGGCCTCGCGCTCCCGCCCGTCGCGGAGCTTGACGAGCACCCCGTAGGACCGCCCGCTGCGCTCACCAAGCAGGACGGGGGCAATGACGTGCCAGTTCGTGATGACGAGCCCGCTGTCGTCGAGGAGCACGCCGGAGCCCTGCCCCTCGGTGACCGGCTTACGGCGCGCAAGCTGGTTCTGTAGATAGATGCTGACCACGCTGTCGGCGGCGCGTTGCACGGCGCGGACGACCGGCGTCATGCGCAGCGCGCGGTCGTCGGCGTTGGGTTCGACGACCTGTAGGGGCGAGCCCCGCTCGGTCAGGCTCTCGCCCTGGGGCAAGGCGGGCGCCGCGCAGGACAGCAGGGCGGCGGGGGACAACAGCTTGATCAACAGACGCATAGTGGACACAACGAACAGAGTTCGGAAACGCTCCCGACTCAGCGCAGGCCCAGCTTAGGCGTTGCGTCCTGTCACGGCACCGCATCGCCTGCCACAATTCGTCGCATGCAATACCGCTTCGAGACCGAGACCTCCCTGCGCTGGGTGGACGTCGACTCTGCAGGGGTCGTCAACAACGCGGTCTATCTGAGCCTCATGGAGCAGGCCCGCTTCGCGTACTTTTCGCACCTTGGGGTGATGTCCGACCACCGCGTGCCGTTCGTGCTGGCGGAGGCGACGGTGCGCTGGTTGCGGCCCGGGCGCCTGGGAATGCCGGTCCGGGTCGCGGCGGCGACGACGCGCCTCGGCACGTCGAGCTTCGAGATGCGCTACGAGGTGCGCGCTGGGGACGCCGTGCTCTGTGAGGCGACCGCAGCGCTGGTGTTCGTCGACGACGAGATGCGGCCGACGCCCATCTCGGACGCATACCGCAGGGCCGTCGTCGAGTTCGAGCAAATCGTCGAGTGAGCCGATAGCAGATCCGCGCAGCATTCCGGTTGTTCCGAAAGCGGAGTTGGCCCAACCGTCGTAATGTGGGTGTCGATGCGACTGCTGCTGATGTTCTGGTGTGCGCTCTCCGTCGCCCTGCTCACGCAGCCAGCCTGCGGACAGGACGGGGCAGAGGACGAATACGGCCAGCTGCTCGAAGACGGCCGCCGCAAGCTGTTGGCCGGTCGACTGCTGGAAGCTGAGCAGACGTTCGAGGAGCTGTTCGAGTATCTCGTCGAGGACGAGGTCGACGAGGACAGCCGCTACTACGTCGGGGCGACCGTCGGTCTGCAGTCAATCGAGGTCCGTCGCGGTGGCTACGAAGGCGCGCGGCGTGCGCTGCTACGGCTGTCCGAGCGGGCGCGTCAGGACCCCGAAGTCGTGCTGCTGCTCGCCGAGAGCCACCGTCGTACGGGCGACTACGCCGAGGCCGCGTCGCTGCTGCGTGGCCTGTCTGAGCGCTACCCCGAGGATGCACGCGCTCGGCACCGCCTCGCCGCGGTCCTGCAGGGCGACGGGGCGCGCGCGGAAGCCCAAGACCTTTGGAAATCGAACGCCGAGCTGAAGCCGGGCGACGGCGACGCTGTGCAGCTCGCCTACATCGGCCGCGCGTTCTTTGAGCTGGGCGGCCGCTCAAACTACGAAGCGGCGAGCCGTTTGTTCGTAGAGAGCATGAAGCTCGCGCCGGACCGACCCGAGGCCCGAACGGCGTTGGGCTTGCTCAAATACGAAGCCTATGGCGAGGCGGCCGGGTTCCCGTCCGGAGAGAAAGACCTCAAAAAGGTGCTCGACGTAAACGGCGACCTCGAGGAGGCGCTGCTGGCGATGTACAGCATCCGCAGCGCGAACATGATCTTAGACGGCGGCAAGACCGCGACCTTCCTGGATCGCGTGCTCGACCGGAACCCTCGCTGCGTGGAGGCGCTGTTGCAGCGCGCTGTCCGTGTGCTCAATGATCGGCGCTTCCAGGAGGCCGCTCGGCTCCTCGACGACGTGCTGTCAATCGACCCTCGACACCGCGTGACGCTCTGTCACCGCGCGGCCGCGGCGATGCTGCTGAATGACGAAGACGGCTACGACAGGTTCCGCGCCCGCGCGCTCGAAGGGGACGCCGGTTGGCCGGTTTGCGACCGCATCCTCGGCGAGCACCTCGCAGCGGTCTATCGCTTTGCCGACTCAGTCCCGTTCTTCGAGGCCGCGCTGGCGCTCGATGACGCCGACGCTGAGTCGATGCACGGCCTCGCCAAGTCGTTGATCTATTGCGGCGAAGGTGCGCGCGCGAAGGCGCTGTTGACGCGCGCAAAGCAGGTCGAGCAGGCGCTGGTCGACCCGTGGCGCAGCAACGCCATCGCCGTCCAGGAGCTGCTTGACGAAGAGTATGAAGAGGTCGAGACCGGCGGCTTCAAGATGCTCCTGCATAAAGATGATTCGGAGGTCTTGCGGGCTTACTTGCTGCCGATCCACCTCGAAGCGGTTGAAGTGCTCGGTGAGAAATACGGCTGGCAGCCCAGCGGGGACACGACCGTCGAGGTGTTCCACACCTGGGACGACTTCTCTGTGCGCACGATTGGTTTCCGCGGCTTTACAGCGCTCGGCGCGTGCTTTGGACGTTTGATCACCCTGGTCTCGCCCGTCGACGTCGATCTGCGTCGCCAGGACTTTATGTGGGAGGCGACCGCGTGGCATGAATACACCCACGTATTGACCCTCGGCGTGAGCGATAGCCGAGTACCGCGGTGGTTGACGGAAGGATTTTCCGTCTATGAGGAGCGGGCTCGCGACGCGTCGTGGGAGCGCGGTATGGACCGAGAGCTTTTCGACGCGTTCCACAACCAGGATATTCCGCCGGTCCGCTTGATGAACCGCTTGTTCCGCGGGCCGCGGATCTTGTTCGGCTACTACCAAGGCGGGCTGATCGTCGAGCTGATCACCAAACAGTTCGGCTTTGACAAGGCGCTGGAGTTGCTGCGCGCGTTCGGCGACGACCAGAGCATCGAGCAGGCGTTCGAGCGCGCCGTTGGTATGAGCTCACGCGCGTTCGACCAGCGCTTGTTGCAGTATGTCGAGCGAGACGTGCTCCGAGGGGTCAAGTTGGTGCAGCGGTTCGACGCGCGCACCGTGCGCC